>JAPLUF010000013.1 GCA_026397755.1 Verrucomicrobiota bacterium | reverse complement strand
GTCGGGAAGGAGGCTCTGCGGCTCCCGCATCGGCCCCGGCGAACCAGCCAACAGCGAGCAAGGAACCCAGCCGCCCTCTCCTGCAACGCGGCTGCATGAACACCTTCTCAGGGAATCGGACGCACCACATAACCGCCGCTCTTGGCATCGGCTTCCATGTCGATGAGGCCACGCTTCTTGGCCTCAATGAGCAGGTCGTTAAAGGAGCGGAACCCACAGGCCCGCTCGTTGAATCCCGGATTACGGCGCTTGATGGCCTGCTTGATCATCGAGCCCCAGATGACGTCGTCTTCGTCCCGCTCTTCGGCGAGGTCTTCCACGGTCTCGACTACCTGGTCGAACGTCTTCTCTAGCAGGGAGGCTTTGGCTTCCACCGCGGACACAGGCACCGCCTTGGCGGAGGATGCGGACGAAAGACCCGTGGCCGCCGCCGCCGCCGGCGCCTTGGGGCGGACTCGGGATCGGGAGGGCGTCACGCGCACCAAATCGTCGTAGTAAATGAACGTGTCGCAGTTGTTGATGAAGAGATCCGAGGTGGAGTTCTTCACCCCGACACCGATCACGGTCTTGTCATTCTCTCGGAGCTTGGACACCAGCGGGGAAAAATCGGAATCGCCGCTGAGAATAACGAAGGTATCGACATGCCCCTTCGTGTAGCAAAGGTCGAGGGCATCCACGACCATGCGGATGTCGGCCGAATTCTTGCCGGACATGCGCAAGTGCGGGATCTCGATCAACTCGAAGGCGGCCTCGTGGAGGTCTCGCTTAAATTCCTTATAGCGGTCGAAATCGCAGTAGGCCTTCTTGACCACGATGTGGCCCTTCAGCAGGAGACGCTCCAACACCTTCTGGATGTCGAACCGTGGAAACCGCGCATCACGGGCTCCAAGGGCGATGTTCTCTAGATCGAGAAACACAGCCATGGTTGAATTGGGAGCGGAATGGCTCATAACGCCCCTAGCCTACCGAGATCAATGGCCGGGGATAGAGTTTCTTTCCCAAGGGAGACCCGGCATTCTTCGCTTCCCCGCCGAGACCCATGAACAAAGCGATCCTCATTCAGCACATCGTTGAAAAACTGACCGTGGACATTTCGCTCTACCTCAAGGCAGCGAGTGCGGCACGGGCCGAAGCCACCCACGAACAAAGCAAGGCGGAGAACAAGTACGACACACGCGGTCTCGAGGCCTCGTACCTGGCCCGCGGACAAGCTCGCCAGGTGGGCGAATTGGAGGCCTCAATCCAACAAATTCGGATGATGACCCAGCGCCCCTTCACCACGGAGAGCCCCATTGACCTTGGGGCCTACGTAGAGACGGAACGTCGCGGCATCCTATCGGCCTACTTGTTAGCACCCCGGGCCGGCGGCACGGAGGTCACGGTCGAAGGTCAAGAGGTCATGGTGATCACGCCGCAGTCCCCCCTAGGCCGACAATTGATCGGTCACCGGCAGGGCGATTCGGTGAAGATCGACTTGGCGGGTCGCTCCGAGACCCATCGGATTCATCGGGTGAGTTGATCATCTCTCGGGAGGGGCTTGCCGAAGCCTCACCCACTGAGGATGGTCTCCCCATGTTAATTCGGCACCTGGCGCTCCTCGCCCTGACTGTGGCGTTGTCGGCGGACACTCTTCCGGCCATCCCACCTCGGCCGGAGGCCCTCAAGTTTCCGGCTCTGAACTACGAGCCTCCGGACCCCCGACAGTACCGGGTGGCCCTGAAGGCCGGACCCGTGGCGTATGTGGTTCCGGATCGGGAACTGCCTCTGGTGACGGTCTCCATTTTGGTGCGCTCCGGCGCCTACCTCGACCCGGTGGGGCAAGAAGGCCTGGCCGCGTTCACCGGCGGATTGCTGGTTCGGGGCGGAACCGCCACCAAGACGGCGGAGGCCTTGGACGAACGCCTGGCTTTCCTGGCAGCTCAAATGGCTGCGTCCATCGGTGACGACCTCGGCATGGTCAGCCTGAATCTCCTCTCCAAAGATTTGCCGGAAGGCTTGGCGCTCTTGCGCGAAGTGCTGACCCAACCCCGGTTCCAGGCCGACAAGCTCGAACTCCAACGCCAGCAAACCCTCCAAGCTCTCCAGCAGCGCAACGACGATTCCTCCTCCATCGAGGCCCGCGAACTGGAAGCCCTCAGCTACGGAAATCAATTTTGGGCCGCGCGCCAACCCACCTCGGTCAGCGTCAACTCGCTCAAACGCGAAGACCTCCAAGCCTTCCATCGACGCTGGTTCCATCCGACCAATTTCGTCGTGGCCGTCAGCGGCGACTTCGATCGTGCCTCAATGGTCCAAGCACTGGAAAAACTCTTCGCTGACTGGCCGTTCCCAGGAGAAGTCCCGCCACCGATCCCGACCAATCTCAAGCCGGCCGCCCCCGGGGTCTATGTGGTTAACAAGGATGTTCCCCAGGGCCGTGTGTCGATACTGCTGCCCGGTGTGCTGCGCGATGACCCCGATTATCCGGCAATCTTGCTGATGAACGACATCCTCGGCGGAGGCGGTTTCACCTCCCGGATCATGAACCGCGTGCGCAGCGATGAGGGTTTGGCTTATTCGGCAGGCAGTTCGTTTCCTCCGGGTGTCTGGTACCCCTCGACCTTCCGGGCGGGCTTCCAGAGCAAGAGTCGCACGGTCGCTTACGCAACGAGCATCGTGCTCGAGGAAATGAAGCGCATGGCCTCAGATCCAGTGACCGAGGAAGAACTGCAGACGGCCAAGCGATCGTACATCGAGAGCTTCCCGGAGAACTTCAACACCAAGTCCAAAGTGGCTGGGATCTTCGCACGCGAAGAATTCACCGGCCGCTTTGCCAAGGCCCCCGACTTTTGGAAGGGATTCCGAGCGCGCCTCGAGCGCGTCCAACGCGACGACATTCAGCGAGTTGCCAAAAAACACCTGCATCCGGAGCGGGTCTCGATCCTGGTGGTGGGCAACCAAGAGGAAATCCTCAAAGGTCACCCGGACCACCCTGTCTCGCTGGACAAACTGGTCTCGGCCCCGTTGACCGAATTACCCCTGCGCGATCCCCTGACGTTGGAACCCATTAAGGCTGAACCGGAGGCCGGGACGGCGAAATAGGCGCTGAGACGCCCGGAGCCGGAATCAAGACCGTGCCGTCGGGCTGAAGGCTGCCTGGGCTGCCCCGTTGCAAGTCCAAGATC
>JAPLUF010000387.1 GCA_026397755.1 Verrucomicrobiota bacterium | reverse complement strand
TGCTGCGCTTCCGGCAGAAAGGTGGTCCGGTGACGGCTCCGATCTCGAAGGTTCCTCCGATGAGTTCGAGGTGGTGGCGCCCCTGGTTGCCTTGGGGGATTCTGTCCGTAGCCATTTTCGCCTGGGGCACCCGGCCCGTAAAAGACACGTTGGACCGTCTGGCCTCCCCGTCCGTTCCAGTCCCTGGCATTCATGAGCGGGTCATGAGGACTCCGCCGGTCGTCCGAGTGTCCAAGGTCGAAAAGGTGGAGTTGAAGCTCAATGTGCTGTCCGCCACCGGGACTGGTATCTTGCTGGCTGCGTGGGTGAGCGGTGTGTGGATGGGCTATTCGACGCGCAGTTTGTTAAAAATTTGGTGGGAGACATTGCTCGCGGTCCGCCAATCGCTCCTCACGATCGCGGCCATGCTGGCTCTCGGAAATGTCACCAAACTCTCCGGTGCCGACGCCACGCTGGGAATGGCATTGGCCAAGACGGGTGTCTTTTACCCCTTCTTCGGAACCCTCCTGGGTTGGTTGGGCGTGGCTCTGACGGGTTCCGACACTGCTTCCAACGTGCTATTTGGTTCGTTGCAACGGATCACCGCCGAACAGCTTGGGCTGAGCCCTTACCTGATGTGTGCGGCCAATTCGACCGGCGGGGTCATGGGCAAAATGATCGACGCCCAGAGCATCGTGGTGGCCGGTGTCTCGGCACAGGCCCATGGGCACGAGGGAAAAATCCTCCGTTTTGTCTTTGGTCATTCGCTGGTTCTGGCCGCGCTCATCAGTGCCTGGGTTGCAGCTCAAGCCTATTGGCCACCTCTACAGGCTACCGTGGTCAAGTGAGGCGGCTTGCCCAAGAGGGTGAGGCCCGGTGCGGAGCCTGCCGTGAGAGACCTCACTCGGCCATGGTCTGCGGATCGATCCCCACGGACCGGCACCAGTCACGATAGGCGACGGGAGATATTTCGCTGGGCTTGATCTCGCTGCGCCCACCCCAGAAAACGTTGGTGTATCCGACTGGGATGCCCGCTTCGGTCAGGTGCAAGTCGATGGCCGCCTTGTGTGCTAGGACCATGGCCTTATCAGTCCCATGGGCCACACCCATGATGTTGACGTTACGGAACTCCGGCCCGCCCTCGCGCCAGTAGGCATGGGTCATAATGAAGTGACGCCCCAACTCTCGACCGGCGGCCTCTTCGAGTCCTGGCGGCACGGCCCAGTGGAACAGCGCGTTGAACTTCGTGACCCGTTCGCCCGAAGCGAGCGTTTTGACGTGCTCAAGAAAGGTGCTAAAGCGGCCAATGACTTTGCGTCGGTTGAGTTCCTCAGCAACGGCGTGAAATTCTTCTATTCCAAGGCCCGTTTCATGGGCGCGTCCTACCCAAAGATCCACCGACAATTCTTGAGACGTGAACTCCCGTTTCAGCGCCGTGAGCACCTTCCATTCGGTGTCGTTGAGTTGGGTCACTTGGACTGCGAGTGATTCAGCAGGCTCATCGGCCCGGGCACCCGGCTCCATGCCGCGCCGCCTTACATGGCCCACGCCTAGAGCAAAGAGCATCTTAGCGGGCATGAGGCGGTGGTGTTCAGCCCCAATGGTTCGCGCCAGGAAGGCTGCGTGTTTCTCGAGCGAATAGCCCTGGGGCACTTTGAGTGTCGTCCACAGCTTGTAATTGGAACCGGGCGTCGCCGCATCGGTGGAGCGCAACACGACATGCCCACTGAAGGGGTCGTTGTGAAACAGGTGCTCGAAGGCGCTATCGAGCCGTTCGGTCGGTACCTGCCACGCGCACAGGGCTCCTTCGGCCAGGCTCGTGGCGAGGAGGGTTTGACGGATCCGGCGGATGACACCGGCGGCGAGCATCGCCTGCAGGCGCTCGAGGACGACGTCCGTTGGCAGGTCGGCCAATCGGGCGATTTCGCCGATCGGGTCGCGCGGGTATCCATGGAGGCGGTCTTCGCTGACGGCCAGAATACGGGCGTTGATCGGGTCGGTCGTGTCGATAGGAATCATGTCAGAAATGGATTTATCTGGGGAACTCATACCTTCCGTTTCGGATACAACTTGGCCACCAGGTCGGCGTACCCGTTCAGGTACTGGGTTGGAATCCGCTCGCCGGTGTCCACCACGCGCTCGGAGGCCTGACTCCAGCGAGGGTGCGGCACCTGGGGATCTACGTTGGATTCGAAGGGATATTCTTGGGCATTGAGCGTTTCCCAGAGGGTGGACGGTTGTTTAGCGGTGAACTCGATACGGACGATGCTTTTAATGCTCTTGTAGCCGTATTTCCAAGGAACGACCAACCGCACCGGGGCTCCGTTTTGTTTGGGCAGGGGCTTTCCGTAGAGCCCGGTGGCCACCATCGTGAGCGGGTGCAGGGCCTCGTCCATCCGCAACCCCTCGGTGTAGGGCCAGGGGTAGTCGGGGAGTCGCACCACGCCGGGCATCTCTTCGGGCCGCAGCACGGCGGTGAACGCGACAAACTTGGCCTCCGCTTTGGGCTTGGCCTTGGCGATAAGCTGGGCAAGGGGGAATCCACTCCAGGGCACCACCATTGACCAGGCCACGACGCAGCGAAACCGATACACACGCTCCTCGTGAGGAAATCCTTGGAGCAAGTCGTTCAGCCCCAATTTCAGAGGATTCTCGCACAGGCCGTTGACCTCGAGTGTCCACGGGTCGGTGCGGAAGCGACTCGCCAAATCCCGCACTCGCGTCTTGGTGGTGCTGAATTCGTAGAAATTATTGTAGTGGGTGGCCGCTTCTTCGTCGGAAAGCCGAACGGTGGGGTTGAAGTCGGGATTGCGTTTTCCGGCCGAGAATGCTGTCGCCTTGGCCAAATTGGTCGATTGCGCCAATGCCGGCAGGCCAACGGCCAGACCTCCGCCGATGAACCCCATGGCGCGCAGAAAATCACGTCGCCGATGGTAAACCGATTCCGGGGTGACGGCGCTGTCGGGCAAATGCCACGGGGGGCGTACAATCACATTGGCCATGGGCGAAATAATGGACGCACGACGGCGTTCTGCACTTTTTTTCTCAGACTCTGGGTCACCCGAGTTCCTAGGGCTCAAGCAGGCGCTCACCGCACGGTTGGATGTCCAAATCCACCACGACCGAGATTCCATCCAGTCAGTAGACGTGGCAGCGGGGATTCATAGAGAAGCACTGTTCAAGACCCGCGGTCCGGTGGGACCGAGGCCGAGGGTTGCGGCATTCGGGCAAAAATGACGGCCCCCATCGCGGTCAGCAGGGCATTGATGAGCAGCAGTTCAAATCCGAATCGGTAGCCGTGAAACCATCGCTCCGACTGATGATCCAAGACCGCACAGAGGGCGATGGCGCTGATGGCGATCCATGGCAGAGGTTTTCCCGAGATCCGGATTCGCGTGGCCAAACCCAGTGAAAAAAGACCGAGCAGCGGGCCATAGGTGTAACTGGCCAGTTTGAGCACGAGGTCGATGACTGCGAACTGAGAGGCCAACGAGCGCAGGATTAACAGTGTGAGAAACAGTACACCGGCGAAAGCCGTGTGAACTCGCCTTCGGAGTTGTCCTCGCGCCGCCTCGGACAGGTCCTGGCGCTGCTGGAATCCGAGGAAATCGACACAGAAACTGGTGGTGAGTGAGGTGAGTACCGAGTCGGCGCTGTTGAAGGTCGCCGCTGTGAGCCCCAGCACGAAGACCACTGCCGCCGGCGTGCCCAGGGATCCGAGGGCGATGCGGGGAAAGAGTTCGTCGGAGCGGGCGGGCAGGGGAATCCCTTGCATTTCGGCGAAGCGGAAGAGCAATGCACCGAGGATCAGGATGGCCACCGTGACCAGCACCATCACCGGCGTGAAGAGCCACAAGTTCTTCTGCGCCTCGGGCAAGGTCCGGCACGAGAGCGTCTTCTGCATGTTGTTCTGATCGAGCCCAGTCATGACCACCGCGAGGGCTGCGCCACTGATGAGTTGCTTCCAGAAAAAACTGGGAGATCGCCAGTCCCAATTGAAGACGGTGGTCTCCGGACCGCGCGACAAATTGAGCACCAGGTCTGATGGGCTCCAGCCCAGGCCAATCATCAGGGCTCCGATACTTAGCAGGACCCCGAGCACCAGGAAGCCGCTCTGGAAAAGGTCGGTCCACACCAGCGTCTGGATTCCGCCTCGAAGCGTATAAATCAGGATGAGCAAGATGGCCGATCCAGCGGTGACCCAGAAGGGAATACCCCAGCCCTGGAAGACGAACGTTTGGAAAACCGTAACGGCCAGGTAGAGCCGCGCGGCTGAGCCCAACAGACGTGACACGAGAAAAAATCCAGAACCGGTCCGCTGCGCAGTCGTGTCAAAGCGCTGTCCGAGAAACTCGTAGATGGAGGTTAACCGGAGCCGGTAATACTGCGGCAAGAGGAGGGTGCCGATGAGGGCATAACCCACGCAGTATCCGAGGACTAATTGCAGGTAGCCGAAGTGGTCGGTCGCCACCTTACCGGGCACCGAGATGTAGCTAACACCTGAGAGGGTATCTCCGATGAGACCCAGTGCGACCCAGACCCACGGAGAGCGTCGATTGCCGGTGAAGTATCCGGCGTTGTCGGCTTGGCGTCCGGTCCACCACGCGACCGTCAGCAGCGCGGCAAAATAAGCGCCCACACAGGTCAGGATCGTGGCTGGATGCACAGGACTGAGCCAATCACGGGCAGCGGGTCTGGGGCACGCGCAAAGTCGCGAGACATGTTGCCTTCAAAGTTGAAGCCTGGAGGTGGAAACAAGTATTAAAATAGCTGATTCAGATTTCTCACCTTTTCAAGGGGCGTGAGGCGCTGGTACCTATTTGGCATGCACTCCTTTCAGGTTATCCGGGATGTCCTGCAGACCACCAGTGCCAAGCAAATCGCCGGAGACATGGGCTTGTCGTTGTCGCTGATCTACAAGTGGGCCGAAAAGCCAGATCCTGAAGCTGCTACTGCTTCGCACAATCCTCTGGACCGCATGGATCAGTTGATAAAGAGCACCCGGGACCTGCGCCTGATCCATTGGTTGTGCCAACGGGCCGGAGGGTTTTTTATCCGCAATCCCAAGACCCATCACACGCACCCGGAATACCTGATTCCGGCCACCAACGGAGTGGTTCAGGAGTTCGCCGATTTGTTGGCGGTCATCGCCAGCGCCGCTGCCGACAATCGCATCGACCCCGCCGAGGCCATCAAAATCCGGGCTCGCTGGGAAGAGTTGAAACGCTCCACCGAGACCTTCGTGGCTTGCTGCGAAGCCGGCAATTTCCAAGCCCTCGAGAAGAACTCTCAGCAATAAGGAACTCGCGAGGAGGCCCCCCCACCGACTTCGGTCCGGGGACTCGCACCTGGGCAATCCCGATCGTCACCTGAGGTTCATACAACGCTTAATCCAGCCCGCACAGAGGGAGCTGACGCTCTTCGTCGTCGTCGTCGCGGGCATTCGAGGTTTCTAACTCTGGAGCGCGTGTCGGGGCTGGACGAGAGGTCAGCGGTTTCTCCAGCAGGTTCCGTTGCCAGGGCATCAAGCATTCCCACGCATCCGGATCGTTGCGACCCAGCGCATACAGGGTGGCCTTAGAAGCGATGAGGGTCGGATCGATGCCCAGCTCACGGGCGTGGGTGTCACGGACCTGGGCCAGTCGGTCGGAGACGTCGAGCTCGGAACGCGTCATCCGGCGCGAATGCACGCGGATCGGGCGGGGGAGGCGGTTCTCCGGTACTTCGAGTCCTTGTTGGATCGCATCGAGCAATCCAGACCGCCGCTTGGAGGTCAGGAAGTGGGGAAGATTAAGGCCCCGAGTCGTACGGGTTTCAGAGGCCGCCGTGGACAATTCGGCCAACTGCTCATGCTTGAGGATAAAGAACGGGGGGCGACCCGTGCGCAGTGCGTCCTTCTCGCGCCAATGCCAGAGTTCGCGCAGGACTGCCAATCCGAGACCATCCAGCTTGTCGTGTCCCTTCGTGCGCCAGATAGCGTCGTCATCGATGCGCTCGGGTTGGCAGCAGTCACGGATCAATCGCTCACAAATTTGTTGGTGCCAGTCGAGGCGACCCAAGGACTCTAACCGGCGCAGGAGAGACTGCTGCAGGGGGAACAAGTGCCGCACATCGTTCAGCGCGTAATCCACCATGGCCGGCGTCAGGGGGCGGCGTCCCCAGTTGGCCTTTTGTGCGCCCTTTTCCAGGGTGATGCCGAGGTGGGTATTGAGGGCATCGTTGAGGCCGAAGCGGGATTCACCCACCAAGCGAGCGGCGAGCATCGTATCGAAAATGCGGGCGGGCTTGAAATGATGCCCCCGGAAGAGCAGGCGAAGGTCGTAGTCAGCAGCGTGGAAGATGATGGAATGCTGATCCATGGCCTCCCACAAGGGTTCGAGGTGGAGGTCCGACAACGGATCCACAAGGTACTCACTGCCCGGCACACCGACCTGAAGCAGGCACAGTTTTTCCGGGTAAGCGTGCAGAGAGTCGGCCTCGGTATCTAAAGCGACCCATTCTGACTCGCGTACTCGGCACGCGAGTTCCCGCAGTTCGGCGGTGGTGCTGATCACAGGTAGTTAAATTGGACGATGGGGAAACCTAGGTGAAGCGGCAATTGCGCTGGAATCATTATCGTTGAGGCTCTGTGTAACGGGCCGTGAAGGCCAATTATCGGAATATCAAGGCGTTCGCGGAGGCCAGCCAACGCTGCAAAACTGGCGCTCAACCGCTTCAAGAGCTGAAGGTTTCCGGGTTTTTCGCGGAGGAGTCACGAGCCTGAAATCGGCGAAAGGCCTGCAATTCAGCGGGGTGATCCTTCCAATACCCCACCAAAGCCGTGAGCGCGGCCAATGTTTGGGGTGTTAGGTGGTGTTCGATGTCTTCGACCTCGCGCTCGACGGTTTCGGCGCCCAGTCCCAGCAAGGTCAAGAGTTCGGTAAGGGTGCGATGCCGATCCTTGATGTGGGCGGCGACGGCCGCTCCTTCGGCGGTTAGGGTGAAGCCTCGGTAGCGCTGGTAGTTGACGAAGCCGCGTTTGGCCAGACGGCGCACCATGTTGGACACGGTGGACGAACTCAGCCTCAGGGCCTCGGCCAGATCGCTCACCCGGGCATACCCGTTGCGCTCGACCAATTCCTGGATGCGCTCTAAATGATCCTCGGTCGATTCCGACCGGGACAACGTCTGGATCGCGGTTTCCTTGAGACAACTCATGATACTCCGTTCCTCCAATCATTTAGTGACTCAACTGGCGGGCGGCCGCGGTCCGAAGTCGAGGATCCGGAGAGCCTGTCAACTGGGTGAGCCACGGGCCTCCAGGGCGACCGAAGGCCTGATGCAGCCACACCACTTCGAGTGCGGCGCGCGGGTCTTTTTGCGATTTGACCCAGGACGCGGCGCGTCCAAGCACCTCGCCTGCATCGCGCTGGCGCAGCACCAGGCGGGACTGTTCCTGCTCCCAGCCATTGGCGGAGAGGGTTCGGTCCAGGAGTTCCATCGTGGAGAGCTTGGTCAGATTCGGAGCGGGCCGGCGCGGGGCTTTGCCGGATGCGTTGGCGGTCACGCGCCAGATGCGGCCGTGCTCCTTGTCGCGGCGCGGATCACGGAAATCGACCTCACCATGCTGGATGATGGGATTGCTCCAGTCGGCGATGTACAGAGCGCCATCCGGCCCGAGCCGCAGGTCGATAGGTCGGAAGGTGACGTTGGTGGAGCGGAGCAAGTCGGGCTGCTCCTGGGTCTGGAACGAAGAACCCGAATCCTTCACCGAGAAGCGCACGATGCGGTGCGCGCGAAAGTCGCAAGTGATGGCATTCTCCTGCCACTCCTTGGGGAAGGCGGGGCTGTGGATGACTTCGAGGCTGGCGAACTTGGGATAATTGCCCGGGCTAATGCTGTCGGCTTCTCGGCGCATGTCCGAATAAGTGAAGTAGGTCGCACCATCGACCGCGTGGTAAATGCCCTTGCCGCCGGCGCCGTCGGTGAAGAAGGAGTTGCCGTATTGATCCCAATGGTGACCCCACGGATTGCAACCGCCGCGGGCGAAGACCGACAACGTCCATGAATCCGGATTGAATCGCCAGATACCACCCGAGTTGAGGCGTCGCACCCCGTGGGCCGTCTCGATGTGGGTGTGCGTGTAAATCGACTGGTTCATGTAGAGGTGCCCGTCATAACCCCAGCGCAGCGTGTGGAGATTATGATGGGTGTCCTCGGTACCGAAGCTCGACAAAGTCACCGTACGTCGGTCGGCCTTGCCATCGCCATCGGTGTCCTCCAGATGCAGAAGCTGGTGACTGGCCGCCACGTAGCAGCCGCCCTTTCCATCGGGAACCACGCCCGTGGGAATGAGAAGGCCATCGGCGAAAACGGTGTGGCGGTCGGCCTTGCCGTCGCCGTCGGTGTCTTCCAACACCACCACAGAATCCACCGCCGGTTGACCTGGCTTGATTTGCGGATAGACCTCGGACGAAGCCACCCACAAGCGTCCCTGGGGATCCCAGTTCATGTGGATGGGCTTGTGGAGGAGCGGGTTCTCAGCCCAGAGACTGACTTCCAATCCGTCGCCCGCGTCGAAGGTCGGGATGGGCTGCTTCGAAACACTGGCCCGCGAATCGGCGGCCGCGCTGGCTTGGGTTGCCTTCTTCGCCAGCAAAGCCCGCACTTCGGCCATCGCCTTGGGGTCTGATTGTTCGGACGGACGCAGACCGGCGATCTTGGTGTCCCACTCGGCAATCATCGGATCGAACTGCGGAATCTCGACACCATTGCGCCCTTGCTCGTGCTTGCGGAAGCCGAAGAGGTAGGTCCAGTTGGCTGGGCGCCACCGATGGAAGAAGAGTTCATTCTTGTGCTGGATGGCTGAGCGGAGCAGGGCGGTGTCGGTGCCCTTGGCCGGAGCCTGGATTCCGAGGAGCTCGGGCAAACGTTCAGCGAGCATGCGGTAGCCGGTATCATTCAGGATCACCGGGCTTTCGTAGGTGACCATGCGGAGCATCGAGATACGCCGCGTCGCCCCGAGGATGTCTATGACCGGGATGCTCGAAGACTTGCCGAGGGTGCCCAGTGCCTCGGCGACCTCGATCAATGCCTTGGAATGTGCGGAATCGGGCCGCTCACCTTGCTGCTGGATCGGGGTGAAAAAAACAAAACGCACCGGTTGGCCGCTGGCCTCACCGATCCAGACCATCAATCGGCCGGTGTCGGTGATGAACTTTGAAAGGTACGCCGCATGGGCCTCGCCAGCCGGGATGTCAGCCAACTCGAGGGCTGCGGTCATGCCGTAGCTGAGGATAGCGACCGAAGGTTTGGCGATGGCCACCTGCTCTTGGACTCGCTTGAGCCAACCTTCCTCCGATTTGTTCCAATCGAAGCTGGCGCGGGCCTTGCCCATGGGGGTGTCGCCGGCCCAGGAAAGGTTGCGGAAGGTGAGGCGACGGTCGGAGTACGACGCAGTCAGAGCGGTCTCTAAGTGCCCGTAATTGACCTCCCGCTCGAAGAAGGTGTCGCCGATGAAGAGCACGCGGTCTCCGTCATTCAGGGAGAACCGGGCCGGCTCGGCGGCGGGCAGGGCGGGGACACCTCGACCCAAACTGAGGATCAGGACGCAAAGCCAGAGTTGGATTCGTTGACCGAGGAGCATGGCTCAAGGGTGACGGGAAACCCCTCGTCCGGGGAAGCAGGAAAGACAGGATGGCCTATCCGGGCGAACCGGCCGCCCGAATTGCTGATCAACTCATAAATGGTCGTTCTCCTGCCTCCATCGGATCGGTCGATCCTGTCCGGTGCCTCAGAGGTGAGCCCTCTTGATCCCTTCAGAGCGTTCCATGCACTCTCGCCGGCCGATGACCGAGTTCTTCGACACGCACGCCCACCTGGACTTCCCCGATTACGCCGAGGACTTGGAGACCGTGGTCCAACGGGCGACGGCCGCGGGAATCACACGCATCGTGACCATCGGGACCACGCTCGAGGGCAGCGCCCGGGCCGTGGCGATCGCAGAGCGCTTTCCATCGGTGTTTGCGGCCGTCGGGGTGCATCCGGGTCATGTGGACGAGTCACCCGATGAGATTCGGTCGGCGCTGCGCGATCTGGCCCGGCATCCGAAGGTGGTGGCCATCGGTGAGACCGGCCTCGATTTCTTCCGCCGCCCGGGCGAGCCCGAACCGGAACCGGTCGCCGATTCGGCCAATCGACAGAAGCAGGCGTCGCTCTTCCAGCAGCAGTTGGAGGTGGCCGCCGAATTGGGCCTGAATGTCATCATCCACACCCGCGACTCCTTCGCGCCGACCCTTGAGGTCTTTCGGCCCTACGCCGCGAGGGTCAAGGGGGTCTTCCATTGCTGGGTCGGATCGTTGGCCGAACTGCGCGAGGTGGAGTCCTTGGGGTCGTTGGCGAGCTTCACCGGCATCGCCACCTTCAAGAACGGCGTGAATGTGCGCGAAGCGGCCACAGCCGCGACGTGTGGGCACTTCATGCTCGAAACCGATTGCCCGTTCCTGGCCCCGGTTCCGTTCCGCGGCAAGCGTTGTGAACCTGCCTATGTGGCCCAAGTCGCCGCGGCCATCGCCGACGCCCGTGGCCTGAGCCTCGAAGCACTGTCCGCCGAAACCTGCGCCACGGCCCGTCGGTTTTTCCCCAAGCTGGGGTGATTTCCGAGGGGAGCTGGAATTAATCCACAGTCTTCTCGTAGACACCGCAGGGCGGACATAGCCCGGGCCTTGGCCGGTTAAGAATCCGGCATCGAGGCAGCGCGTCACTCCAGGTGGATGCAGCGGTAACCGGGCCTATTCGCCTCGATGAGCGGCCGACCTTCAGGGCCTAGGACGAGCAGGGCGGTGGACAGGGCGTCGGAGACCGCAGCCTCGGGCCCCACAACCGCGGCGCAGCGGGCCCGGCGAACAGGTTCGCCCGTGCGCGGATCCAGCACATGACCGAGTTCATCCCCGCCTTCGATGAACGACTTGCCCCAAACGGCGGAGACTGAGAGAGATTCGTCGTGGAGTTCGACCGAATGTGTAACCGATGGTGTGATACAAAGTACGACCGAGCCCGTCGTTCCCGGGGCGGAATCCCTAGGGCCCGGCAGACCCACCCGCCAAGCGCGTCCGTCCGGAGCCAACCCGCGAGTGAGGATGCTACTGGTGCCGCCGTGCAACAGCGCGTGGGGCACGCCGGCCTCGGTGAGCAGGTCGAGGGCCCGGTCGAGGGCGTGTCCTTTGCCGAGGGCACCCAAGTCGAGTTCCACTCCGGGGCAATCAAAGGTCACCGAGAATTCCGAGGCATCGAGGCGGACCCGGTGCCACCCTGAGGCGTCGCGGGCCTGACGCACAGCCTCCGGTGATGGCCTTGAGCCAGTGCCACCGACGAATCCCCAGGCCCGCAACAGGGCTCCGACCGTGATGTCGAAGGCCCCGTCAGTAACCTCGGAAAGGACTCGGGCCCGCTCGAGTAATCGGAAGGTACTCGGCGATACCCGGACTGGGCCCACCGCAGCGCCGGCATTCACCCGAGCGATATCCGACGATCCGCGGTACCGGCTGAGGGCCGACTCGAGCGCGTCGACCTCGTCCAGGGCCTCCTCACCGGCGGCGCGCAACCGCTCTGGGGCCTGTCCCCAAAGCACCCACTCGAAGCGGGTCGCCATCGCGTGACGAGCGAGGCGGACCGGTTGTGGCATGCCTGTGGTATCGGTCATCATTTTTGATTCAGCGACCTGAGACTGCGACGGGAAAGGGGAATCATTACGGCCATCCATCGGGCCGCATGGATTCGATTCGGTCCAATTAAGGCTTATGACCCCGCCACTTCTGAGTCCGTGACCTTAAGGGAGAGGGGCAACACGCTTCGAGGTACCGACCGGGGCGGTTGTGATCGGAAGCAACGACAATGACCAAAACCACCCTATCCGGACGACCCATGTCCCAAACTCATCAATGACCGAGGCCTCCAGATGAAACTAAGCCGATCTGTTGGCTGTGCGAAGATCTCGGCATGCCCCAGTTGTTTGCCCGCGCACGTACTCCCAACGGCAATCCCTTCATCGATTCGGCGTTCAGCACGGTGAAACGGGCGCCGGGATATCCCGGGCGCTTCCTAGATGACCACGAGGCCAACATTTTTCGCCGCAGCAGGTCCACGGCGGACTGCGGAAAAAAATCATCGAAGAACGGTGCACAAAAAATCCTCCCAACCCCGGCGGCGCCGGGAGGAAAATCAAAGACAAAATTTCGGCGTGCAAAAACCCAACAACAACAAATTTCTAACCGTCTCCCTCGTAGCATAATAAACCTTTCTCTGGGGTCTTTGATTCAAAAACGCGCCGGAAACAAGGTCAGGTAACGATTTAGACTCGGGCGGGTGTCGGTTACTATTGCTCAATTCCTCTTACTTGTAACCGCTCGCAACACCGCCGAGCTTGTCGTGCCTCCGGTGACGGGTAGGGTGTCTCCCATGGCAAGAGTGCATTCGGTTCTGGCGGCGTCTGTGCTGCTGGTGGCAACGGCGATCGACAGTGTGGCCGCTCTCCCCCGGAAACTGGCGTCGTCAGTCGAGCGTCTCAAGGCGGTGGGAGCGGAAGGACAGGGGAATGCCGCCGCTCAGGCCGCCTGGAACGAAGTCGCCAAGGCCAAGGCCAGTCAGATTCCGGAGTTGCTCGTGGCCATGGATGGGGCCAATGACTACGCGCTGAACTGGATGCGCGCGGCCATTGAGACGGCGGTGCAACGCGAGAGTGCCGCAGGGGCCAAGCTATCGTTAAAATCGCTCGAAGCCATTCTTCGCGACACCCGCCACCATGCGCGGAGCCGTCGCCTGGCTTTCGAGTTGATCCAGAAGATCGATGCGTCGAGGGCTCAGGCCATGCTGCCAGATTTTCTCCAGGATCCCGGTTCCGAACTGCGGCGCGAGGCGGTCGCACAACTGATGAACCGTGCGGCCGGACAAACCAATGCGGCCAAGGCCACCGCGGTGACGACGTACCGTCAGGCGCTCGGGTTTTCCCGGGAGGCCGACCAAATCGAAGACATCGCCAAACGCCTGCTGGATCTCGGAGACAAGGTGGATTTGGCCAAGACCTTTGGTTGGGTTTCGAAATGGCAGTTGATCGGCCCCTTCGACAACGCCGGCGAGGTCGGCTTTGCCAAGGTATATCCTCCGGAAGAACGCCTCGACCTCAAGGCCGAGCTGGCTGGCAAGAGCGGGTCGGTGAAGTGGTTCTCGTATGAGACCCGCAGCGAGTACGGGTTGGTGGATTTCAATCAGGCGATCTCGTCCTTGAAGGGGGTGGCAGGTTATGCGACCGCCGAGTTCTGGAGCGATTCGGCCCGGAGCGCTCAAGTGCGTTTGGGCTGCAAAAACGGTTGGAAGATCTGGGTGAATGGAACCTTAGTTTTCGGCCGCGATGAGTACCACCGTTCGGCCGAGATCGACCAGTACCGCATGCCGGTGTCGTTGAAGGCTGGAAAGAACATTCTCCTCGTCAAATGTACCCAGAACGAACAGACGCAAGACTGGACCAAGGAGTGGGAATTTCAACTCCGGGTTACCGACGAACAGGGCACCCCGATTATCTCCACACGCTAATCCCATCATGAATTTTACCACATTTGTTGCCGCGACGCTCGCGGTGATCGCTCCCCTCGGAGCCGCAGATTGGACGCAATTCCGTGGACCCAATGGAGATGGTCTTTCCAGCGATACCGGGGTTCCGGTGCGCTTGGAACCGAGCTCGATGACCTGGTCCATCTCGTTGCCAGGCCGAGGTTTCTCTTCCCCGCTCATCCTCGGCGACAAGGTCTTCGTGACGGCCGGCAGCGGCGCCCGCCAGGATCGACTCCATGTGCTCTGCTTCCGGGTGTCGGATGGGGCCTTGTTGTGGGAACGCCAGTTCTGGGCCACCGGTCGGACCATGACCCACGAGAAGATCGGTGCGGCCACGCCGACACCGGCCTCGGACGGTAAGGCGATTTACGCGATCTTCTCGTCCAACGACTGCGTGGCATTGGACCTTGACGGACGCTTGCTGTGGTTCCGCGGGCTGGGCCGGGATTACCCCAACGCGAGCAACTCTCTGGGCATGTCCTCGTCCCTAGTGGTGGTCGATGGCGTGGTGGTTGCGATGGTGGAGAACGACAGCGAATCGTTCACCGCCGGACTCGATGCGCGCACCGGTGTGAATCGCTGGAAATTGGAACGCCCGAAGAAGGCCAACTGGACGTCGCCGGTGGTCTTCAAGTCGCCCGGACAGCCTAACCGGGTGCTGCTGCAGTCGGCGCAAGGCGTGACAGCGGTGGACCCGACGACGGGCAAGATCGCCTGGGATATTACTGAGGGAGCTTCGACCGTGCCCTCGCTCGTGGTGAACCAAGGAAAGCTGGTCATCCCAGCCAACGGGATAACGGTGGTGGAGCCGGTCCCGGGCGAGGCGAAACCGAAGTCCGTGTGGCATTCGGCCCAATTGCGTCCGGGCACCGCCAGCCCGGTGGTTGTGGGCGGTCGCCTCCTGACTCTCAATGATGGAGGCATCCTCACCTGTGCCGATGTCCAGGATGGCAAACGACTCTGGCAGTTGCGGCTCAAGGGTTCTTTTAGCGCCACTCCGGTGGCAGCCGGCGGGCACCTGTACTGCGTCAGTGAAGACGGGCGGGTCCAGGTGGTGGATCCGTCGAAGGCCGAAGGCGTCGTGGTCAGTGAACTGGCCCTCGAACAGACCGTCATTGGAACTCCATCCATCGCGGCCGGATCCCTCTTTGTTCGGAGCGATTCTCGACTGGTGCGATTGGGTGGCACCGCTCTTCGGTGAGCCGCTCGATGCTTTCCATCGGCCCGGACTTCGGGAAGAGTTCCGTCATGTTTTCCTCACAGATTCGAGCCTCTTGGCTGTGGCTCGCCCTGCTGATTTTTGCTGGGTGCGCCTCACCGGGAGGTCCTCCAGTGAATTCCGCCGCCATGAAACTCCACCTGCGGTCTCAAAGTCCGGCGGCCTCCGAGCGTGTTGAGTCTTGGGACCCGCGACGCACGGCCATCATCGTTTGCGATCTATGGGATGACCACTGGTGCAAGTCGGCCTCGGCCCGCGTGGGTGAACTCGTTGAGCCCATGAACCGGACGCTGGATGCGGCCCGACAGCAGGGTGTTTTCATCATTCACGCGCCCAGTAGCGTGACGGCTTTTTATCAGGGAACCCCGGCCCGCGAATTGGCCCTCAAGGCGCGCTTTTCGGCAACGCCCCGTCCGCTGGCCACGGCCGAACGCTGGGGAACCCGATGGTGCTGGCCGGATGCGTCGCACGAAGGGGTGTTGCCCATCGACGATTCGGACATGGGCTGCTCGTGCAACGGTACCAAGTGCACGATCCGTGAGGCGTGGACTCGTCAGCATCCGGGCCTGCGGATCGAAGCCGGAGACGCTCTGACCGACGACGGTCAGGAAACCTGGAACTTGTTGGCCGAGCGCGGCATTGACCACGTCATCTTGTGCGGCGTGCACCTCAATATGTGTGTTCTGGGTCGCCCCTTCGCCATTCGGCAAATGGTCCGCATGGGCAAACAAGTCGCCTTGATCCGCGATCTTACCGACACCATGTACAACCCGGAACGTCCGCCGGGCGTGGACCACTTTACCGGCACCGATCGAGTGGTGGCCCATGTGGAGCGCTATTGGTGCCCTTCCTTCACCAGTGCAGACATCACCGGTGGAAAGCCCTTCCGATTCCGCGAGGATCACCGTTGAACGCCACCGGCAATATTGACGCCGTCACCCGAGACCGGTTGTGTTGAACGACATCATGGCCAAGCCTGTTGCCTGCCTGCTGTGCCGCCATGAGCGGACCACTGCAATCGATTCCCTCACTCCCGAGGAGATCGGTCGCCTGTGGCACTACTTCGGCGTGACCCTCGGCCCGGAGGCGCAGGCCTCGTTCCAAGGGGCAGCACGAGTGACCCAGCACCGGTGTTTGGCCTGCGGGTTCGAGTTCTTTGATCCGGTGCTACCGGGCAATGGGGCTTTCTATACCGACTTACAAACCCAGGTGGCACGGTATTACCCGGGTGATAGCCCCTCGTTTCTCCATGCAATCGACTTGGCTGTCCGAGTCGGTTCCCGCGATTGCATGGATTTGGGATGTGGTGATGGAGGTTTTCTGGATCTGGCGCGCGCCAAGGGGTTGGAAACACACGGCCTCGACCTGAATCCTAAGGCCGTGGCGGCGGCGCAGGCCAAGGGACATACTGTTCAGGCATCCACTGCAGAGGCCTTCGCCCAAAGCCATTCGGGTCGGCAATTTTCATTGGTCACCGCCTTCGAGGTGATGGAGCACGTTCCTGATCCAGAGGCGTTTTTCCGAGACGCCGCCCGATTGGTGGCTCCGGGCGGGCATCTGGTGATTTCGGTTCCGCACGGGCAGGGGCTATATCGTTGGTGGACCCTCGAACCGTGTCAGTGGCCGCCCCATCACATCACCCATTGGCGTCGCTCCGATCTAGAACGTCTTGGTGAGCAGCATCAGATGGAGCCCGTCTGGTTCGGTTCCGATCCCCTGAGGGGCGTGCAAGTTCGAATCAGTCTTCAAACTCAGGGAGACTTGGAACACGTCTTGGGCCGAAGACCTTCCAAACCGGGGCGATTCTGGACGGAGTTGATAACCTTCCTTTACCGGGTGGGCCTCTGCCGTCACTACCTCCGCTGGGGCACCAGTCTCCACGCGCATTACCGCAAGCCACTGGTCTGAGCACACTGAGGCCGCTGCGCTTCGAAGAACCCAGCCACGGCTCCTTTCGCAGTTTCCAACCCGATCCGCTGAGTGAGTCTCATTCTTATTAACGCGGTACCCTGCGGGCTTCGGATGCGAATTTCGCCCCGTCTGTTGCTGGCTCTGTCCCCTTTCAACTCTTGAACTCAAAACGATGAGAATGACCAGCTGGACGAAACTCACCGCAACCCTGATGTCCGTTCTGGTCATCGCGACGGCCGCCCTGGCTGCGGAAGCATCGATGGATCGCTTGGTTATTTCTGTGCATCCAAAGATTCTCAGGACCACAACTCAGCCGAACCGTTCCGGAGCCCTCACCCTCAAGGCCATCGACGCCCACGGCGCTGAGCAACTTGTGCCGATTTCCGACGCCGCGATCACGGTCAAGACCAAGGTCGCCAGCGGCGGTGTTACCGTGGCTGTCCTCAAGAACGGAAAGATCATTCCCAAGGAAGGCGGTGTTGCCACCGTCGAGGCCGTGGTCCGACGAAACGGCCGGGAGTTTAAGGCGAGCACCGACGTGGTCGTGAGCCCGTTCTATCGCGATTACCATCAGGCGTTGGTGCTGAAGCTGTTCCTCGGCATGGAAGGCGAGCCGGTGGAGCGATTGGCCAGTGATCCCACCTTTCGGAAAGGCCACGAAGTTTTTTGCACCTTCGAGGAGTCACTCGAAGTCATTCGGAAAACAGACAATCTGACGCGGGGAATTCCCAAGATCATTTATTTGGTGGGCTGGCAGAAGGGCGGGCACGACCACGGTTATCCGGCCTGGAGCGAGGTCAATCCGCGCCTTAAGCGTCCACAAGATGCCACCGCTCTCGCGAGCCTCCGATGGCTCATACGCGAAGGCCGGAAGTACAACACGACCGTCAGCCTGCACCTCAACATGGTGGATGCGTACCGGCACAGCCCCCTGTGGGACGAGTACGTGGCTCAAGACTGTTTTGCGAAAGACGAGAGCGGAAACCTGCTGGTGGCAGGCATCCAAGTGAAGGGCGATGACATGTACAACGTGGTCTATCCCAAGGAATGGGCCGCCGGTTTGGCACAGCGGCGCATGGATGCGCTTATTAAGATGATTCCCGAGCTGAAGGCGGGGCACACGATTCACATCGATGTGTTCATTGCCAACCGCGATGGAGGCAAGCCCATCAGCCCCTGGCATGCGAAGCCAGAAAACGGCGGTCTGACCCCGGACAAATACGTCGAGACGCAGCGGCAAATTTTCCATTACTGGCGTGACCGAGGTTTCGATGTCACGGGTGAGGGAACGGGTTGGGCACATCCGCCCGGCGAGCACTTCGTTGGATTGCAGCCGATGTCGTGGTGGTATTCCTGGAACCCCATGGAGGTCCCGGAAAAATTGGGTGCGCGGGGTCGCACCGACCGTGACGGGGATGGAGACTTCCGCTTCGGCTCCAGCATGCATGGCGAGGAAATCTGGAAACAGGACAAGGACACCCTGCCCGGATTCCTCGGTATGTTCTGCCGCACCACGCTGCCCTGGTATTACTTGAGTCGACTCGACCGACTGAAGGTGGACGCCGGCGCAGTCCACTACAGTGGTGGGGTCATCGCGCGAACCGAAGACGGCAAAAAGATCATCCGCAAAGGAACGTTCCTGCTTCGCGAAAACGACAACCTGTTCGTCCCCGCGCTTTGGAACCCCAAGGAGATCGTGGCCTACAGCCGGCAGGGCTACACCGACAAGTCCTGGCAACTGCCTGCGGACTGGGCTTCCGTCCGGCACGTCACTGTCCAGAACATCACCTTGCAAGGACTTGCTTCTGACACGACGACGGTTCCGGTGATCGACGGAGCCCTTCGACTGACGCTCAAGGCCGACCAAGCAGTGTCGATCCTGCCTGCAGTTCGCAGCCGTTGATGCCGGTCGACAAACCGTATCAGCCGGTTTCTGAAGTTAAGGCACCATTCGTGCCCTTCAGTGAATACCCCCTGAAACAGGTTATTCAGTGGGCGATTCGTTGCCTGGCACTGTCCTGACGCTACCTCGTCGGGAACGTGTTCAAGGGCAGGTTAGAGGGGATGGTCGAGGCGTTCACCAGCCTTCAAGACCAACTCCAACGCGAACGCCGTGCTATGGAGAAGACCTGAAAGGAGCGCGAGAAGCAGATGGAGCGCGTCATCAACAATTCCGTTGGTCTCTACGGCGACATGCAAGGCGTCATCGGTGGCCAAATGTTGTCCGCTCTCCTAGCAGGAAATCGGTTTTTTGACGCTCTGCGGAAAATTATTGATCGCCAGATTCTCAATGCGGTAGACGCTGCACCGTGTACCACGCTTGGTTATGTTTGAGTTCTTCTCCACCTTCACCCAGAAGTTCGTCAGCACGCATTTCATAGATCATGCCAATGGGATAGGTTTCTACCGGCAACTTCAGGGTAATACGTCGGCGATCAGCCGATAGCTCTGCAGCGGTCACCGGCACTTTTTGGATATCCGCCTCCGGTGAGCCGTAGTTGCCGGTATATAAATAGTGGTACCGGCGGAAACGGAATTGCTCCGGGTTGAGCTTCGTGCCCGTGGCTAAGGGTCGGGTAAGCTGCAGAATAAACCCTTCACCGCGGGCCCGAATGTGCATCGACTGAATGGCTAGAGGTTCGGTGCCGGTAAAGCGGACACGCGTGAGGCCGGTGGTCAGTGAGGCAAGATAGAGTTGGTTATCGGGGCCGAATTTCATCCGCTCGCAGCCGTAGGGTTGGTTGTCGATAAAACGGAAGCAAGCTCCCTGCCACTCGCCATCCACCCGTTCGAGCGCCACCCGCATGATGCCGGGATTGGCGCCGTAACCGACATCGCCGACGAACATTTGATCAACGAACGGGCCAAACTTCCCTTCCGTGTTGTCATGCACCGGGCCGCTGGAACTACGACTAAGATTATAAGGCAGCCAGACTGCGCTCGGGCCAGTGGGAGAGCGATCCTTGGCTAGCGCGTCGGCCTTATACTCCGGATGGCCATAAAATCGGCCGGGTACTACGTGAGCCAGTTTGCAGCTTTGAATCCAGTCCCCCTGATTGTCGGTGAAGAAGATGCCACCGTCCGGTCCACTGGCGATCCCGTTAGGCACACGACACCCTTTGGCGACTTCCACGAGCCGTTCAGTGCCGTGGTCGATGCGGAGAATGCTCCCCCGGTATCGGCCTGGGTTGACATAGCCGGGATTGGTCCAAAAAAAGCCAGTATTCAGCCCAAACCACAAATTGTGTTCCCGGTCCACGGCCAGGCCAAAAGTGTATTCGTGCCAGCCTTGCGATAATCCCCATCCGCTGGAGACAGTGCGAAAATGATCAGCGACTCCGTCGCCGTCGCGATCGAGCAGTTCCGTAATTTCCGGTTTCTGGGCAACATAGATGTGTCCGTTAACAATCTGCAGGCCCAATGGATGATTGAGTCCGCTGGCGAATTTCTGCCACCGAACTTGGTCTGAATGCGCTTCCGGCGGCGTCCGGGTCCGCCACACTTCGCCTTCCGTAATGGCGAGCACGTACATGACTCCGTCCGCGTCGAACGCGACATCCGACGGGCGGCACCCGGGAAAGGGTGCTGGAATGGCCTGCATCGTATATCCGGGCGAGGCGGCCGGCAGGATTGCAACGGCATTTCTAAACGGCTCGCGATCCTTTGAGCTGGCAACCATGCTCCAATTCACGCCATCCGAGGAAACCTCCACGGTATAATCGACCGCCAATCGATCTTTGCACACCCCGGTGCGATCCCGGGCCCAAACCACCTTGGCAACCTCCACGGGTTCAACCCATTCGATCTGAACCCAAGCGGTCGCAGCGCCCGCCACCCAACTGTGTTGGTTGCCCAACCGGCCATCGTTGAGGTGCGACACTTGGTGAATTGGGTATCCCGAAACAACCGAAGACGCGCTCGCGGTTCCCCGAAGCGCCAGATTTTCTAGCGCGGCTGGACCGTAAATTTCGATTTCATCAATGCCGGCTGGTTTGTTTTCCGTGGCCGCAATGGAAAGCCGCGCGCGCCGCGTTTTCACCGCCGCGAAGGTTTCGATATTCTCTTGGTGATTCACGGCGGCACGTGTCGGGGACACATTCTCTTCGGTTGCGACCAGTTTTTCTCCGGCGGCCGCGATGTAACCGGGAACTGGCGAGGGCGGTTTCGGCGGAAGATCGAAGGCGTCGATCAATTTGGGCGCATGTTGCACGAACGCGGCCAGTGTCTCCACCGTCGGTGCCCCTGTGGGGCCGCGGTCACGTTGGCGCCAGCTATCCACTCGCAGCAGGAGTGGAGTTCCCTTTTGAGCCGGGGCAGAAATCAGCCGCCGAGCTGTCACCATCGATTCCCACTGTGCGCCGGCCCCACCGCTGGCCACGAAGAGCAGTATCCGCTCGTTCGTTCGAAATCCAGAAACGGGAGCTTCCGCTACGTCGGCCCCCAAAGTGACAGGCAGGCCGTTCGGCCCGAAATAACCCAAATCGCCGGTCGTAGGAAATTCCCACGCCACCCGCGCACCGGGCGGGAGCGCCTGAAAAGCCCATGACCGCACCACTCCCTCCCAAGGACCGCGCGTCTCCAACAAAACGTCTTCGGTTACTTTCACATGAACGTCTCCCCAGGCGAGGTGATAGTTCAGGCGAATGCTGGATTTCCCAATTTGATAACCCTTGAAACGCGACCCTGTATTGACCTCGCTTTCTAAGGGTCGCTCAAAATCCGACCACGTCTCTCCGCCGGCGAGTTTTAGCTGGATTGGCAGGATCGGGAACCATGTCCTATCGGCTTCCCTGGGTCCCGCGGGATGCCAATATAAACCAAAATAAGGCTGCTCGGTACTGCGCACGAACCCGCCGAACCAAGCCGCCACCGGTTGCAATTGATCGGCATCAAAGAGCAACGTTCCATCTACAAATCCCAAGGATATGCCCCGCGTTGGCCGCGTAACAGTGCTCACCGTGGTATCGCCCCGTTGGACCAACAGTTGATTTGGCAGTGGTGTCAACGTCGGGCGGCCCGATCCACCGGCGACTGGACTAAATCCGGCAAGTAACAGGTAGAACCCGAGGCTGGTCAGGGCGACAAACGGCCGGTTCAACGTCCTGAAACGCCACTGGTCGGTGCCGAGGGTTGGGTTCAAGATTTAGTTGTACCGACGGGGCTTTGGCGTTAGCAAGAATTAATAAAACTAATGTCGGCGACGGTTCAAAAATAAAATTCTTGCCGGAACAAAAGTGAACTGAAGTTTAGAGGTTGAAAGCCCCTAGAATGGATGCCAGAGAGTTATGGGAGGGTGCTCCAGAAACCAAAAACTAATAGGAAATTGCTTTTTGACGGGGAGGAGAAACGGCACTAACTCGCATCGAGAATGAGTTTCAATTAGACCCAGTTCGGTAAATTTAGGGCATTCAATTCCTCATTTTTACCCTTTCTCTCGAAGAGATTTTTGTCGAGTTCTTCGACCCCTCAATTTCTTAATTCAAAGAGTCATTAACAAGGTAGCCTGTGCGAAGTTTTTCTGAAAGAACGAACGTTATTAGCTGGGCTGAATTTAAAACGGATCGGATAGGTTGGGGGCATAGCAACAGACAGGACCATCCAACGGCGAGAATTCAATGACTCGGATATTAATTCTTACTCTCACTCAGGGGCCTAGTTGGGGGGCATCTCTAATGGTTAAAAATTGTACGCTAAGAACTCGTTGGAATAGGGACGACCTGCGGACTGACTCCCAGGGGACGCAGTTTCTGGCGTCCCAGAACGGTATCCTTTGGCCAACGGTAGTCGCCGCCGCCCAGTGTCCTCAGACCAAGCTCCACGAGTAGGTCAGTCAGGTGCTCGCGTCGGGTTTCATCACGGTCGGCGTAGGCCTCAAAGTTATTGGTGGTAACCTCGAGTTGCGACGCGATGTAACGGAGCATCCCCAGGGAGACGGCTTCTTTCGGAATCCATGCCCGTCCCGGATGGCGTAGAAAGCAAAGCTGAACTGCGATACCCAGCCGATTGGTCGCGGTCCGCCGAGCGGCCACGAATTCCCGGTCGGTCGGGGTCAACGTGTAGAACTCCTCGAACTGACGAAGGGTTGTTGGA
>JAPLUF010000063.1 GCA_026397755.1 Verrucomicrobiota bacterium | reverse complement strand
GAAGATATAGTCACTCAAGGCTCTTTCCTTGTTGATGCAGAAACTCGCTTAAATCCTGCATTGGGTTCGATCTATTTTGGGGGCAGCGGATCAAACAAGGCCGCAATCCTCCCCTCTCAAGAAGATTCATCCAAAGATCAGGAACAATTGTTCACCTTGAAAACGTTTCGATCCGCAGGGAAGGGGAGTTGGGCCTCGGTCCCGGACGCGGAATGGAACGATTGGAAGTGGCAACTCAAGAATCGCGTCACACGGATTGATCAGTTAGAGCGCTTGTTGCCGAGCATGACTCGAGAGGAGCGAGCCGGAGTGCTTCTGGCCGGGGAGTCGAAGCTAGCGATGGCCATCACCCCGTATTACTTCAACTTACTCGACCCCTCCGATGAGTTGTGCCCCATCCGCCGTCAGGTTATTCCGCGGTTGGAGGAGACCACGACCGCCCCGTGGGAAACCTTGGATCCGGTAGGCGAAGACGATCACTCGCCGGTGCCAGGCCTTGTGCATCGCTATCCCGACCGCGTCCTTTTTATCCCGACCGCGTCCTTTTTTTGGTGACCGACCGATGCGCGGCCTACTGCCGCTACTGCACCCGATCCCGACTGGTGAGCAACGCCAGTGGCTACGATTTTCACCCTGAATTCGACCGCCAAATCGCCTATATCGCCGAGCATACCGAGATTCGAGATGTGCTGTTGAGTGGCGGCGATCCGATGCTCCTCAGCGACGAAAAACTAGAGTATTTGCTGGGCCGTTTGCGCGCGATTCCCCACGTCGAATTTCTGAGGATCGGCACCCGTATTCCCATTTTTCTGCCCCAGCGGATCACACCGGCATTGTGCGCCATGCTCCGGCAGTTCCACCCGCTCTTTGTAAGCATTCATACCAACCATCCCCGAGAACTGACCACCGAAGTCCGCGCGGCGTTGGGCCAACTGGCCGATGCCGGCATCCCCTTGGGCAATCAGTCGGTGTTGCTTCGTCACGTCAACGACGAACCTGTGGTGATGAAGGCGCTGGTCCAGAAGCTTCTAATGTGCCGGGTCCGCCCGTATTACATTTACCAGTGCGACCTCATTTCAGGGAGTTCCCACCTGCGGTCCACGGTATCGCGTGGGTTGGAAATTATGGATTCTCTGCGGGGCCACACCACCGGGTACGCTGTCCCGCAGTATGTCATCGATGCGCCGGGCGGTGGTGGCAAGATTCCGGTCAATCCGGGCTACATTTTGCGCAAATCAGCGACCAAGATAATTCTTCGAAATTTCGAGGGGAAAGTCTTCGAATACCCGGAGGCAGCGGAGGTCGCCGCCATGGCACCGCTCTGTGATCCCTCAATGGCCTTTGGAAAGGACTGATTCTTTGTCCGAAGCCCCGGAAAGCATCTTCCCGCATTCCGGACAATGTCGGTAGTCCGAAGGGCTATTACGACTGCAGGCAGGGCAGGTGATCTGGAACGATTTGTTTCTCCGGTGAATCCACAAGTTGCGGAGGTAAGGGATCCAAGAGAAGGCCTGTCCAGCGATGAAGACGCTGTCGCGTTTCTGGAGCGCGTAGCTGAGTAGAATCAATGATCCTGTGAGACTCAGCCACCAGAAGGCCTGCGGAACGACCACGCGTCGTTGGCGCTCGGTGGCATACCACTGGACGATAAAACGGCTGAAAAAGATGGCGTTACCCACCCATCCCACCACCTTCCAGACATGCCACTCGATTCCCAGAAAACGCCCCTCGATCCAGATCAATCCTGAGCCAGCCAACCACTCCATGGACACAGCATGGAAAAGAAAGATGACGTTGGCGCGGAAATTCTTTTGACGGAGGTGGGTCTTTTCCGATAGACAGACCGCTCCTCGGTAGGTGAAACCGATTTTGCCCTGAGGTTAACAATCAACGCGGGAGGACTTCGGTCCGCATGAACCGCAACCCAAATGCCTAGCAAACGCTACAAGAAGGCCCTGTCCCTCGTGGACTCCAACAAGGCCTACCCCCTCGACGCCGCCGTTGAGGTTCTCGCCAAGTTCCCGAAAGCCAAGTTCAACGAGACCATCGATCTGGCTTTTCGCCTTGGGGTTGACCCGAAGCAGTCCGACCAGATGGTCCGCGGAACCACGCCGCTGCCTCATGGCGCCGGCAAAGTTGTCCGCGTTTTGGTGTTCACCAAGCCTGGTGCACCGGCCGATGCAGCCCGCGAAGCAGGTGCCGAGTTTGTCGGATTCGAGGACATGATCAAGAAGTGCGTCGAAGGCTGGACGGACTTTGATGTCGCAGTTGCTACCCCCGAAGCCATGACCGAAGTGCGTAAGCTCGGTAAGGTTCTCGGACCTCGCGGCCTGATGCCGAACCCCAAGACTGGAACTGTAACCGACGACACCGGCAAGGCTGTCCGTGAGGTCAAGGCCGGTCGGGTCGAGTTCAAGGTGGACAAAGCCGGCAACATCCACGTTCCCGTGGGCAAGGCCAGTTTCACTCCGCTGCAGATTGCTGAGAATGCCCGCACCGTGGTCGAGGCCGTTTATCGAGCCCGTCCGTCGAGCGTCAAGGGTCTTTACGTCCGCAGCGTCACGCTGTCGATGACGATGAGCCCTCCGGTCTCCGTGGAACTCAAGGAATTCGTCTCCGCCTAACCTAAACTTCCCTTACTGCAACAACCATGCGCGCAGAAAAGAAGCTCATCTCGGCGGAATATGTGGCCCGCCTCAACGCCTCGCCGTTTTTCCTGGTCGTCGACTATAAGGGTCTGACGGTTCAGAAATTCACGGAACTCCGCAAGCGCCTGATCAAGGCCGGCGGTGAGGTTCACGTGGTGAAGAACACCATCTTCAGCATCGCTGCCAAGGAGGCCGGTTTGGCTGATTTGTCTGGCATGCTGTCCGGTCAGGTGGCCGCGGTCACCGGCAACAAGGACATCGCCGCCGTGGCAAAGGTCATCAAGGCCTTCCAAGCCGAGTTCGACAAGCCCAAGCTCAAGTTCGGTGTGCTCGGCAACAAACCGCTTTCCGC
>JAPLUF010000243.1 GCA_026397755.1 Verrucomicrobiota bacterium | reverse complement strand
ATCCGTCCACGATCAGCGACTTGTAGCGCCCGGAGAACAAGTGGCCGAAGAGCTTGTGACGCCGGTTGAAACGACTCGTGTAAGTGCCCAGCAACCATTTCATCCCGGCGACCAGATTTGGCTGCGGCGTCTCGACCACCAAATGAAAATGATTCGGCATGAGGACATAGGCGTGAACCTGCCAGCCCGTCTTGGCGCAAACCTCGCCCAGCGTCTCAACGAAGCGCTGGCGATCCGCTTCATCCATGACGATCAGTTCGCGCCGGTCACCGCGATTCATGACGTGATAAATCGAACAAGCATACTCGACTCTCAACTTGCGGGCCATCCCGGGAGAGTGCTTTGGCCGCTTTATATATCAATATTAAGAACTGACCCTTTTATTATATATCAATATTAAGAACTGACCCTTTTACTTTTACAATATCAAGAACCGACCCTTTTGCCACCTTTGCACCCTCGTGCAGGCGGAAGTGGAGGAACGACACCGAAGCGGCCAAGAACTCCCTCCGGTCAGCACCCGACCGATGAGAGACGCCTGTCTGGCCTAGTCGGGTTGGAATCCCGGCCGGCTTTGTTTGTTGGGAATTGGCTTTTTGACGGCTTGCGATCAGCGAACTCACCGACAACGCTGCGGGTCGGTCATTGCCGCCGGAATGCCTCCGCCCGCATCTGGGCGGCGGTCCAGGAACCTCGGTTTGACTCCGGGTATGCGTGGGGCAACATGGAGAGGTTCTCCAACCTGCAGCTTCCCGCATGAAGATCCCCTCTCTCTCACTCTCGATTCTTTTCGCTCTGCAGGGAACTCTCGCCGCGGCCGATTGGTCGCATTACCGGGGTCCCGAGGGCGACGGATCCTCACCCGATCCGATCCGGACCGATTGGGCCGCCCGCTCCCCTCGGGTCGTCTGGAAACGCGCCATAGATCCGGCTTGGAGTTCCGTCACGGTGTCCGGCGGCAAGGTCTTCACGCAGGTCAACCGGCGCGTCGGAGGCCAACGACGGGAACGCTGCGTGGCGCTCGACACCACTTCAGGGGCCGAACTCTGGTCCGCGGACCTCGACGCGGCGTTCTATCCGGACGGAGGCACGGGAAGCACCGACGGGCCAAGGTCAACACCCACCGTCGAGGGCGACCGGGTCTATGTGCTGACGTCGTACCTCAAGCTGTACTGCTTGAGAGCCGACACCGGTGCCGTCGTCTGGAGCCGCGACTTCCTGGCCGAGTTCCCCGGCACGTCGGTGATTCTCTGGCAGAATGCCGCCTCGCCGCTAGTGGTGGGGGACCGGGTGTTCCTGAATTGCAACGTCGCTAACCAGTGCCTGATGGCAGTCCAGGCCAGCGACGGCAAGACCCTGTGGAGCGGCCAGAACGACGTCATGACCCACGCCTCGCCGGTGCGGGCAACCTTGGGCGGGATTCCGCAAGTGGTGTTCGTGACTTCCCGGGGGACGCTCGGTCTGTCGCCCGAAACCGGCGACGTTCTGTGGCGCCATTCCTTCGCTCCGTCCTCCACGTCGATCGCCGCCAGCCCGGTGGTTGCGAACGACATTGTCTACGCCTCCTGCGCCTACGCCCTCGGGGCCTGGACGGCGAAGGTCACCCGCAGCGGATCGACCTTCACGGTCTCCCAGACCGACTTCAAACGCAGTAGCGCCCACCAGAACCACTGGGCCTCCCCGGTCCACCACGAGGGTCACCTCTACAGCATTGTCGAGCGCTCGATGCGCAGCCTCGCCTGCTTCAGTCTCGCCGGCCGGACCAACACTTGGATTAGCTCAACCGTCGGCTCGGGCAACCCCGGCTACGGATCGCTCATCAAGGTGGGGGGCAAGCTGGTGGTGCTCACCGAGCGGGGCGAACTGGTGGTGGTCGAACCCAATCCGACTGCCTACTCCGAGATTGCCCGCTTCCAGACCCTTTCCGGCACCTCCTGGAACCATCCGGCCTTCTCCAACGGGAAGCTCTACGCCCGCAGCAACCTCGAGATTGTCGCGCTGGATCTCGGTGCGACCGCGCCGCCGTTGCCACCGCTGAGGCTGGCGGCGGAGCTGCGACCCGGCGCCGGTCGACTCACCCTTCGGGTCACCTCGCCGGGCGGCCTGGCACTTTCCTCCACCGAGGCCCCCAGAATACGCCTCGAGACTTCGGACATCCCCTCGGGTGGCCCTCCGATCTGGCATCCGGCAACCCTCGAGTTCCTCACGGCACCGGCCGACGGGGCCCTGGAAGCCGAGATGGACGCGCCGGACAACTCGATACTGCTCCGCGTGGCCGAGCGCCTATCGCAATGAACCTCACCGAACTGCCGATGGTTTCCGGGGATCTCGCTGCATCGGAAGCTTCGCGTGGCCGCCGGAAACGAGGGTTTTCTCGGATTTTCAGGACCCGTAAGGGCTTCACCCTCATCGAACTCCTCGTGGTCATTGCCATCATCGCCATCCTAGCCGGGATGATCCTTCCGGCGCTTGGGGCGGCCAAAGAGCGGGCGCAGCGGACGGCCTGCCTCAACAACATGCGGCAGTTCATCCTCGCGGCGCTGCTCTATGCCAACGACAACGAGCAGTACCTGCCGCAGGGAGGCACCGACAAGGCCGATGCCAAGGACACCCACACACCGGTCTTCTCGAGTGCCAACCAGACCAACCTCCTGCGCTACACCACCGATCTTAAGGCCTTCGACTGCCCGAACCTGACCCGTTGGATGCAGCGACCGGCCTGGCGCAACCATCCCGACTACGGCATCGCCATCGGTTACCACTACCTCGGAGGACACCCCAATTCGCCCTGGGGTCTCATCGACGGCGTGACCAACACCTGGGTCTCGCCGCAGAAGGCCACCGAAGACCCTTCGCTGGTGCTTTTGGCCGACCTCAACGTCGACTCCCCGGCCTACCAGCGGATTCTGGTGCCGCACACCGCCCGCGGGCCCCGCATCGCCGACGACGAGTACTTCGACTCGCATCCCGAGGCTTACGAACAGAGGCCCGCCGACCTTGGGGCCAAGGGCGGCAACGTGGGACTGCTCGACGGATCGGTCCGTTGGAAGGACATCCGCCAGATGAATCGCTACCGGGGCTCGCAGATCTGGGGTGCCGACGGTTGTTACGGATATTGGTAACCCCTGCGAATCAACCTGCGGCCATTCAAGCACACGCCCCCGGCGCACGCTGACCGAGGTGCGGCGACGCGGGTAGCTCGCGGGCCCGGGTTTCGATTTTGGCGCCCACAAAAGACTGTTGAAACACTCAAATTCGGTGTTTAATATGTTTTTGTGGGCAGCATTGACCAAGAATCTCTGGACCGGGCTTTGGGCCTTTTGGGGGACCTGATGCGGGTCCGGCACCATCCGCCCATCCACCTGGTCGTCTGCGGCGGGTCTGCACTCATCGCCTTGAGGCTGGTGACCCGGACTACGCAGGACGTGGATGTTCTGGCCACGCTGGAAAACGGCCAGTTGCTCTGCGCCCGTCCGCTGCCGGAGTGGCTGCTGGCTGCTGCCGAGGCCGTTCGCTCCGAACTCAGCTTGCCGATTCATTGGCTTAATGACGGACCGGCGGACGAAAACCTCTTTCGCCTCGGTCTTCCTGTGGGGGTGGCCGAACGGTTGGTCGTTCGAGACTTCGGCGCTGCGCTCCAGGTCAGCTTCATCAGTCGCTATGATCAGATTCACTTCAAGCTTTACGCGGCTGCCGACCAGGGCGGTCGGCATTTTACCGATTTGCGGAAGCTGAATCCCGCGTCGGAGGAATTGCTGGCGGCCGCCCGGTGGACCTTCACGCAGGATATTTCCGACGCCTTTCGCCAAGTCGTCGTCGAAGTCCTCCAAGCCCTCGGCCACGGAGATCTGCATGAACGCCTCTAGGGAACACTTCCAGGAACAGGTTCTGGGCTTTCTGTGGCGTCAATGGTCCGCGATGGGGGTTGCGGGTCAGTCGCAATCGATGGACCGCTGGATGCTGGATCCGGAAGCGCTGCTCCTGGCCACCACGAGCTTGGGCCGGGACCCTCGGCTGTTCGACGAAGTGCTTGATTGGCTCAACACCAACGGCCAGTTCATCAACCTCCAGCGTTTGCAAAACCTGGGGCAGCGCTTCGGCGATGTCACGGTGCTGCGGGCGATGGCGGCGCATCTGGCGCGTCGGTCAGTTCATGCCAAGTGGAAGACGCTGCTCCGGGAGAAGCCCACGGTGGCCGAGGCCCAACCGCTGTTCCCTGGGGTGCCGGTGATCGGCCTACCCGACGAATTATTCGCCCGACACGGATGGCAACGCGGCCCGTTGACGCTGCGCCAATTGAGCCAACCGGCCGATCCGCATCGGCCGACGAACTTTCTCATCAAGTTGCGGGCCCTCTTTGGCATGCAAGCCCGGGCCGAAGTCATGGCCTATTTGCTGGCCGAAGAGTCAGGGCATCCGGGCGAGATGGCCGTACGGCTCGCGTATTTCCCCCGGACCCTCCAGACGACGTTGAATGACCTGGCCCGGTCCGGCCATTTGCAGTGCCGGCGTGAGGGCCAGGAAAAGCGGTTCTGGCTCCGCCGCGATGACTGGCGCTTCCTGCTCACCTGGGCTGCCGCCTCGGGTGAAAGCGCGCCTGAGTTTCCGCGCTGGGTGGATTGGACCCCGCTTTTCATCGCCCTCGAGTCGGTCGCCCGATTCCTGAACCGCCCGGATCTGGAGCATGCCTCACCGGCCGTGCAGGCCATCGAGCTTCGGGCCTGTCTTGACACGCTGGACCCTGCGTTCCTCCGCGAACGCATCCACGTCCCGCCTGCGGCCACCGGGGCGGCCTACGTGGAGGCGGTCTTGGGCGACCTTCACCGGCTCCTCAATGGATAGGGATTAGCTTTTTTACGCTCTGCCATCCTGAGACTCCGCTATCGAGCCTGCTTGGAAGCTCCGATGCCTCTGCGGCATGAGGGAGGTGCGGATGGAAAACCTCCGTCGGAATCCAATGCGAATCGAAGGTTGAAAGCAGTCAGCGTTGAGGCGCCGCAGGAATACTCGGCATAGAAACCTCAAACCATGGTCATTATCGATCTATTGATTCTGTCGTCGCTGGTTCGGCTGTTGATCCGGTTCGAGCAGCCGTGGTGGTGTGCTGGGCTGTACACGGCCTACCGGCTTGCCCTGTTCTTGGCGATGCCTGGGCTTCAAATGAACCCGTGGCTGGCGGCTTGCCTCGTCGCCGCTGCCAGCAGCGCCTATTTCTGGCTGCTGAGCCGGCTCGATTCCGCGGGCCTGCTGTGGTGGGTGGTTGCCATTCCCGGCCTGTTACTGTTGCTGTGGCTAGTGATGTGGATCTGAGGGCGGTTGGTGGTGACCGGTGTTTGCTTTTCGACGCTCCGCAATCCAAGCGCTCGTTTCGTCCTTTTCAGCAGTCTCCGAGGGCGGCGATGTCGACCTCAGACTCGATAGGGATTTGTTTTTTGACCCTCCGCGATCAGGGGGGGCCTCATTGGGGCGTCTGCCGATTGGCCGGCTTCGGTGCGCGCCAGATTTCTGGCCTGTTCGGCGAGAGTGTTTGGAGGTCGTTGAATTCGTTGAAGCCGTGAGGTCGAAGTGTCGTTCGGGCCTCCCTAGATTTACCGCCCCCAGCGGGTGTTTTTGAGGAACTCGATGAGGTCGGCCAGTTCTTGGCGGGTGATTTGTTCGTCGAGGCCGGCGGGCATGAGGGAGAGGGTCGATGGGGTCATCGCGGTGATGTCGGCGCGGTCGATTTGCAGGGTCGAGCCGGGGCCAGTGATTAGAGTCACGCCCCGGGCGTCATCACGCCGCAAGATGCCCAACCGTTCCTCGCCGTCGCGGGTGGTGATCGAGACGGGCTCGTAGCTGCGGACCAGGCTGGCCGACGGCTCCACGATGGCCTCCAGAAGATCGTCGGCCGAGCGCACGGTGCCGATGCTGGTGAGTTCGGGACCCACGTCGCCGCCTTGGTATCCGAGGCGGTGGCACTGGATGCAGGCGGCCTTGGGCGAATTGAAGACGGCTTGACCGCGGCGGACATCCCCGGCGGGCAGCTCGGAACGGATCTTCTCGAGGCGCTTGCGGCGACCAGCCATTCCGGTGTCGAGCGTCTCGAGGAAGCGGTCGCCTTGGGCTCGGATTTCGGCGGGGTAGCCCTTGAGGGTGGCCCGCAGCGTTTCCGGCCGGATGGAAGTCCGGGCCTTGGACTGGCCCAGTGCGCTCAGCAAGGATT
>JAPLUF010000273.1 GCA_026397755.1 Verrucomicrobiota bacterium | reverse complement strand
CTTCCGCGGAGTGCTCGGAGCGGTTGACCACGATCATCCGCAGCTTGACCCGGTTGCCTATGCGGAAGCGGGCCTGATTGGTCTGATAGTAGTTCTGAATCTTCTTCGGAGAGATGATGATTTCGTCGCGGACGTACCGAGAACTCATCTGATAAATGATCATCCCCTCGCGCTCCTCCTTCTTGAACTGTTCGAAGGTGCGGTTTTCGGCCCGCAGGGTCCTGGTGAGGGCGACGCGGTCTCCGCCGAATTGCCGCCGGATGCGCTCCCGAACTTGGTCATCGACGTAGGATTCCGGGAAGGAATACCCCTTCTCTTTGAACTCATCGAGGATGAGCTGCCGGTCGATCAGCTGCTCGAGCTGGTCATCCAATATCTTCGCCCGCCGGGTGAGGTACTGCTGTTCGGAGGTGGCGGTGCGGCCGGCTGTAGCCAACTCGCTTTGCGCGGCTCCCAGGACTTGGTCACGGCTAATGACCGTGTCATTAATAATGGCCTGGATGCCGTTGAAGGGCACCGGAACCTGGGCCGATGCAGGGAATAAACCCACCGCAGCCACGGCCAGCAGCCAAGCCCAACGGTGCAAACGCTTGCCAATCATGCCGACTAGACTAAGAACGGCATCCGGAAGGGTCAATGAGTCTGGAGGCCCCGATCGGAGCCTCCAGAGGGTTTGTCCAACGGCTTGATCCAGCTCAGGAACCGAGGTGTTTCTTGGCTTCGGCCGGGACTTCGACGGTGGTGGTGCCCACGTCGCGGATTTCCCAGGTCGTCGTGCGGACCATGTCGCGGTCTTCGCCGTTGACGGTCATGGTCGCGGAGACCTTGAGGCGGATCTTCTGGACCTGTCCTTCCTTGAGCCAGAACTGCACCGAACCCTTGGCGTTCTTGGGTTCGGATGGGGTTTGGCCGCCCGTCCGTCCGCCGCGTCCCATCAGGGCGAATTCCTTGGCGCCTTCGTCGGAGAGTTCTCCGGCAATCACTCCGGCCTCACCGGCCTTCAGATCTTTGGATTTCTCAATTAATTTGGTGAGCGAAGCGGCCGGCAAGGGGTTGCGCAAGAGGGCTCCGGCGCGCATACCGCCGCGATTACCTCCGCCGCCCCCACCGGCTGCCGCGCGGAGTTCTTCGGCGGTTTTCCAGCCTTCATCGGTGCTGGCTACCCCTTTGGTTCCCTGCAGCACTGCGGTGGTCGTGGTTCCATCTCGCTCGCTGGTGATCACGGCCGCGCCTCCCTTGATGGCCTTACCCTTGACCGGAGCCGGCGTCCATTGGCCGCCTTCAATTTCGGTGGTGGCTGTCCAAGAGTAGTTGGCGGCGTCGGCCAGTTTACTGGCGGCGCTCTTCACGTCTTCAACGATGTCGGCGAGGGAGCTGGCAGAGCCCAACAGCAAGGTGGCGGTAAAGAGAGACAGTGTCCGGAAAGGTTTCATAGAATGATCGATAGATGAGGACCTCCGGGGGAGACCAGAGGACTCCATGGTCGGTTACGGTGATGCTTTCTCATGGACAACGGGCGCAGGACTCCCTTGTTTGAAGGCTTCTCTTGGCCAACAAATTTAACTTTCAGCTTCGCAGCGAGGATCGGCACCGGCCGTTTCCCCACAAGGTCATCATCGGCCAGGGAGTTAACGAGTCGGTGCGTCATGTGGGACTCAAGCTTTTGGCCTATGTGCTGTTCTTTCACGAACGCATCCAGATCGAGACGCAAATTCAGGACGACTCGATCCCGTTCGTACCCGACCTGGCGATCATTGGCTATGACCTGCGCCCCACCCTGTGGGTTGAATGCGGCGAATGCACCGTGTCCAAACTGCACAAACTCGCCGTGAAGTGTCCTGAGGCCGCCCTCTGGATCGTCAAGCGCAGCCGCGCCGAGGCCGACCAACTGTTGGCGGCCATGGAAAAGGAGGAACTGCGCCGCGGGCGCTACGGCGTCGTGGTCCTCGATCCTGAGTTCTTCCAGGAGTTCTGTGGGCTCGTTCGTGAGCGCAACGAATTCCACTGGTTCGACGGTGGGATTGAATCGGGTCAGGCCCGCTTCGAGTTCAACGGTCTCTGGTTCGACATCGAATTTGAGATCCTTCGCCGTTGATCGATCTCCTGCGGAGTGTCTGGGCCTGAACTGAGCCCGAAATGATCCAAGGGCCTCGGTGGGCGGCTCAGAGAACGTGCCGCCCAGTTTCGCGCAGCCAGGTTTCGGCCGCTTCGTAGTCGGGACAGAGGCGCTCGACCTCCTCCCAAAACCGGGTCGAGTGGTTCAGGTGAGATCTCACCGCGCGGCGAACACGAGCCCCAGCGCGTGCGTTGGGCGCGGACCGAGATGGCATTCACTGCGATGCCATGGGTGGCCGAAAGGTGTTGTACCCGGGCGGGCAGTTCGCGTTGGGCCAACCGTTGCAAGGCAGCCTGAGCCCTAGCCTGCAAGTCTCGCTCGTCGCGCAGGCGCGGCAGGGGCAGTGAGTGTGGGCCGATTTGGAGAGACTTCCCATCTTCTGGGGCTGAGACCGTTTCAAACTGCCCCCGGAAGCGGATTTGGACTTCCCCTTTGGACGGGTCGGTCGGGGCGGTGTTGGCTCGTTGGATTTGGGCCCGTTCGGCCAGCCACTGCACATGCTGGAGCAGGAAGTTCCGCGCACCGGGCATGAATCCATAGCGGGGCAGGGTGACCCGGCCGGAGCCATCGCGGCACAGGGTGAGGCGGAAGACCCGAGCCCGCGGATGACGGATGAAGTGCACCTCAATGGAGGTGCCTCCGACGACGATGGTTTCGGAAGCGACCCACTTGCCACCGCCGGGCACGGTGGCCGACGGTGCCTTGGGCTTCAGCCGTTGGAAGAGGTCCAGCTGCACTTCAGCGGGAGCCAGTACCGAGCGGATGAGTTGCAAAGGTGTTTTCCAACACGGGCCGGCCATGGATCAGGTGCTCCTGGATAATGGTTTCAAGGACATCGGGTGTGCAGTGGTGATACCAAGTTCCCTCAGGATACACCACTGCGATGGGCCCCTGGGCGCAGCATTGTAGGCAATTGGCCTTGGTGCGGAAGACCGTGGCCTGCGGTCCGACAAGTCCCAGCTCTTTGAGTCGACGTTTCAGAAATTCCCACGACGCGAGGCTTGCCTGGGGGTCGCAGCATTTGGGCTTAGAGGCATCTACGCAGAGGAAGAGATGCCGCTGGAGCGTGGCGATGCCGAGGTTCTCGGCGATCGTGCACAACTCATCGGAGGGACTGGCCACGCAGGCAATGAACCACATCTTCGGTGCTTGGGTAAAGGCTCTCGCCGAGCCTCCTTGCCCTCGGCACACGCTTGACGGACACTCTTTGCCATTATGGCTGTCGCGATCGCCCGTCAACCCCGGTCCGACCCGGTGCTCCAGTTCACTGTGTTCATCCCGAATCGATTGGGACGTTTGCATGAAGTCACCCACCGGCTCTTCGAACGGTCGGTGCACATCTTGGCGTTGACGGTGCTCGACACCACTGACAGCACCATTTTACGAATCATCGTCGATGATCCCGATTTGGCGCGGAGCCTTCTTCAGGAGCATGGGTTTGCGTTCACGGAAACCGCCGTCGTGGTGGTCGAAATCGCTGGCGAGCGTCAGTTACAGGATGTTCTGGCCGCGTTGCTCGAGGCCGAACTAAATATCCACTACACCTATCCCTTTCTGAACCGGCCCGCCGGAAAGTCGGCCTTGGTGCTCAATGTCGAACACCCTGAAGTGGCAGTCGACAGTCTGCGCCGCCATTACTTCACCGTGCTCTATCAGGGGGATGTTTCGCGCTGAGCCAGCGGGTGATCGGCTCAGGCAAAAGGCTCAGGCAATCCGGCGCAGAACTTCTTCCACCAGTGCCTCGGGAGGCTGAGAGATATCCAGAGTGATGGCATCGGCCGGGGACTCGAGGGTGGCGAACTGGCTGTCGAGCAGGCTCACCGGCATGAAGTGACCTTCGCGGGCCCGCATCCGGCCCTCGATGAGGTCCCGGGATCCGTTGAGGTGAACGAACCGTATCCAAGGCTCACCCCGGCCTAGGGTGTCGCGGTAAATTTCCTTC
>JAPLUF010000165.1 GCA_026397755.1 Verrucomicrobiota bacterium | reverse complement strand
GTGGGATTTCCGCCCGAAAAACGGTCGTCCGTCCAGGGATCAGCCGTGTTGGAGTAACCGCGTAGCTCCCAGAATCCCAGAATATCCTGATCCATGAAGGTGATCTCCCGAATCCACTTGGCTCCCTTCCAGGCGTAGCGCTTGGGCAGAATGACTCGCGCCGGCCCGCCATGTTCCACGGCCAGTGGTTGACCATTCCATTGATGGGCAATGAGCACATCATCATCGAGGCAGGCTTCGATCGGATTATTGGTAGAGTATCCGTCGTAACTCTTGAAGAAGACATGGGTGACGCTGGCCTTCGGACGAACTAGATCCGCCAGCGTAAAGAAGGCCACCCCCTGCCAAAGCATGTCGAACTGGCTCCAGGTGGTGACGCAATGAAAGTCGCTCGTGTCGGTAAACTGTGGCAGAGCCAAGAAGTCCTTCCAGTCGAGGATCAAAGGATTCTCGACATGCCCCCCGATCTTCAGTTGCCACCGATCCAAGGGGATCTCGGGTTTCACGCCCAAATCCAAAACAGGAAAATTGTGGACCTGACGTTGCCCGGGAGGCAGCCGTTCCTCGGAGCGGATTTTGGGAATCGCCGTGCCTGCCATTTTGCGGGCCCACCGTTCTTTGGCGGCGATGTACGCTTCCTTCATGCGTCTGATTCTCGCGCCGGATTGCGAATGATCAACCGTTGAAGCAACTCTTGGAGGCAGGCGAAAGAACGGCAGAAAAATCACCCGGGCTGCAACCGCGGCTTTCCGTCTACGGCCTAATGGCTAAGATGTCCCAGAGCCAAACCTTGAAACGGTGGACTGTCATCTTGTTGTTCCTGATCGGCGGTGGAGGCACCGTCTGGTTTTGGTTGTCACGGTACGAAGATCGGTTTGATCCGCAAATCCGACGAGTCGCCCAGTACTATCGCTTGCCTCCATCGTTGGTGAAGGCGGTGATCTGGAAGGAAAGCCGTTTTGACCCCTCGGTCCGAGGACGAGCCGGCGAGATAGGCCTCATGCAGGTAACGGCGGTCGCCGCTCAAGAATGGGCGGATGCCCTTAAACTGACCCGCTACTCTCATGAGCAGATGCAGGATCCGTCCACCAACTTGAACGCGGGATCCTTCTACTTGTCGAAGGTGCTCCAGCGGTATTCAGCGACGGACAATCCCACAGCGTATGCGCTGGCCGATTACAATGCTGGCCGACGGAATGTTCTGCGGTGGATGTCGGCCACCAACGCTCCCCAGGCCCGCACCAACAGTGCTCAGTTTCTGGCGGTGATGACTTATCCAGGCACCCGACACTATGTGGAGCAAATCCTAGAGCGTCGGCGACACTATGAGTCTCAGTTTGCCCATGACATCCGGTCCAATACTGCGCCGGGTGAGGGGCCAAAAGTACGACACCCTTAAACCTGCTCCGGTCATTCACTGCCTTCCTCACGGCGGTTGCCGAGTTTTCGTTCGGTGATCGGTCCAAGGTCAGGAATGGACAAAGAGTCGCTCTCTGGATGAGCACCTCTGTTGGTTGGGTGCTGCTCATCCTGAAGACGCCGAACACCAATCCATGCCAGCCCTCAGGTTGCGACGGTTCGGTCGGATCGTGTTTTTAGTGAGCCCCAAAAATTTGGTCGCTTCATGCTTGGGCTTCGGGGTGCCTTGGAGCTTTGATGAGCACCATGACGTCCGAGGTGCTCACGGGTCTTTCGGTTCTGGTCCTCGAAGATGAACCCCTCTGGCGGCGGCATCTGGTCGCCAGTTTGGAGCGTTGGGGTGCTGAGGTCACCGCCACCGACTCGGTGTCCGGGGCTCGTAAGGCGCTGGGCTCGGCGAATTTCGATTTCGCCCTGATGGACGTGAACTTGCCCGATGGCCTGGGGCCGGATTTGCTTCGCGATAAGTCGATTCCTGCGCACACGGGCGTGGTCATCATGACGGCCGAGGGCGGAATTTCTGGCGCGGTAGAGGCCATCCGATTGGGCGCTCTCGATTACCTCACCAAGCCCTTCGAGCCGGAGGCTCTGGCGCTGACCCTTCGCCGCGCTCGCTCCACCCAGGCAGGTCGACGCGTGGCCGAGCAGCAACGCGCTGAAAGCCCCAGCTACTTCTTTGGCAACGCCCTGGCCGGCCTCAAGACCCAGATCGAACGCATCCTCGCCGCCGATCGACGGATGGAAACCCAGTTGCCGCCGGTGCTCATCGAGGGTGAGACCGGCACGGGCAAGACGTCCTTGGCCCGTCGGATCCATCGTGAAGGC
>JAPLUF010000210.1 GCA_026397755.1 Verrucomicrobiota bacterium | reverse complement strand
CCGTCTGTTTCTTCTGGGCGGACGCCTCGGCCGGATTCTGGGGTTCGGCAGCGGCGGGCGGGTTGACCGGAGGCGTGGTTTCGGACATAGGATTTTCTCTCAAAACGTTAGGAATCGAGTTTCGGGGTGTCAACGGGATTGTCCCGCCATATGCATTTGAGAGCGTGTCTGAGTGCTTCATTTTCATCGGCTTTCTTGGCAAGCTCTCGATGTGCATGGCAAACCCATCGTAGTGACCGGTGGCGCGGGATTCATCGGATCGCACTTGACCGACCGTCTGTTGGAGGCGGGAGAGCAGGTGATCGTCGTGGACGATTTGTCCACGGGTTCTCGCTCCAATCTGAGTTTGGCTGAGCGGAATCCCCGGTTCAGTTTCCGCGCCTGCAAGGTGTCAGAATGCCATGATCTAGAATCACTCGTGGCCGGTGCCGCGATGGTGGTGCACCTGGCTGCGGTTGTGGGTGTGGAACAGGTGATGCGTTCGCCCATCCGGACCATCGAGACCAATCTTGGCGAGACCGAGGTCGTCCTGGCCGCAGCCTCTCACAGTGGCACACCGGTGCTGCTGGCCTCGACCTCCGAGGTGTATGGAAAAAGTTCCCAGCCAGAGTTTTCGGAGACCGACGACTTGCTCATCGGCCCATCGACGTTGGGACGCTGGAGTTATGCCTGCTCCAAGCTGATGGATGAGTTTTTAGCGATGGCCTACTACCGCGAGCGCGGAGTGCCTGTGCGCATTGTGCGGTTCTTCAACACGGTGGGTCCCCGGCAGACCGGAGCCTACGGAATGGTCATTCCGCGCTTTGTGGACTCAGCCCGAGCGGGCCGCCCAGTGCAAGTCTATGGTGACGGTCGTCAGTCCCGATGTTTCTGTCATGTGGCCGATTCCGTCGAGGCGGTCCTTCGCTTGATGAACTCCCCGGAAGCGGTGGGACAAGTGGTGAACGTGGGCAATGACCAGGCAGTGGAAATCCGGGAATTGGCAGAGCGAGTTGTCCGGGTGACGCAGTCGGCATCCCGGGTGGAGTTGGTTGCCTATGAGACCGTTTTCGGTCCGGGTTTTGAGGACATGCGCCACCGTAAACCCAGCCTGAAGTTGCTGGAGCGTCTCACGGGGTTTCGCCCCAGGCGGACGCTGGATGAGATCCTGAACGATCTGACGGAGCCCTAAGCCGGACTGATCCAACTGAAAATTATTCCCTCTAAGACGAACGACTGAGGGGGTAATTTTTTCGACTCAAGCCGGCCGGGTATGTCGCGAAGTGAGCTCCGGAAGCGCTCGTTTGTCTGTCTTTCGGCCGCTCTCACAACTGATCAATTTCTCGTTGAGAAATAGCTGGGCGATTCGATAGCGGTAATTTTATTGCTTCCAGAATGTCCTCGGGCACTGACCCGGAAACCCGATCGAGAAAAACACATCGGGCAAACAAAAAGGCACCCCGTTGGGGGTGCCTTTTGTACGTTCAACCTGGTTGGGTTGAATTCGATGCGTGCAACTTAGTTGCCAGCAGCCGGGAAGATGAAGTTCTGCGCGCCGGAGGCGGCAGCGGAGTCGCGGATCTGATCGCGGAAGCGGCCCGAGGAAACCTGCTGCACGGAGCCGTCACCCAAGAGGATGTTGCCGGCGTTCTGGTGGATCGCGCTGGTGTAGCCGATCTTGGTCAGAGTCGCAGCGGCGATGGCTCCATTGGCGTCGGGGTTCGCGAAGATGACGTGCTTGCCAGCCAGCAGAGCCTCGGTCGAGCCGTTGGTCACGTTGCGGTCGCCGCCCAAGATGCTCTGGGGCTGCTCTTCAGTGGCGGTGGTGCCGAGGAAGTAGCTCGGAACCTTCTGGTTGTTGGCGAGGGCCAAGCGCTGCACGCCCACCCAGGTGTTGGAGGCGGTGTAGCGGCTGCCGTCAGAGGGGCACCAGACGATCTTCGGGGTGCTCAACTCGTTCGACACGGCCGCGAAGGCGGCGGTGACGTTGTTCGAGATGGCAGTGGCGGGAGCGCCGGCCACAGTGGCGTTGACGAGCGAGACACCGCCCTGATCCGGAGAAACCTGCCAGGGGTAGGCGCCACCGAAGTCCACCGCGAAGGTGCGGAAGGCCAGACCGATGTTCTTCAGGTTGTTGACGCAGGAGATGCGGTTAGCGCGAGCCTTGGCCTTGGCCAGAGCAGGCAGGAGCATGCCGGCCAGAATCGCGATGATGGCGATAACGACGAGCAACTCGATCAGCGTGAAAGCGCCGAGACGTTGT
>JAPLUF010000248.1 GCA_026397755.1 Verrucomicrobiota bacterium | reverse complement strand
GTGAGTGGTCGGTGGGGCTCCGCGGGTTGGTGCTGCGTTCGCAGGGAACGTGGGGACACCTGTTTTCCGGTGGCCGAGTGCCGGGGCTGGCGCCAGGGGTGCGTGGGCGGTGGGGGCTCCGCGGGATCAGTTCTGCGCTCGCAGGGAAGCTCGGGGTTGGATGAGGCTTTCGCGCTGTCGCGCGAGGAGAGGGGTTTGATCGCTTCCAATGCTCGCTCCGGCCCGATCCCGCTACCGCTGGGTGATTTGGAGCCTGTCCCCGGCGGATGGATTTGGAGCCTGTCCCTACACGGGGCTGGTCAAAGGGGGGGCGGATGGGCAGTTTGACGGAATATTCCCATGCGATCTTTTTCTAGGCTGCGCTGTCGGGTGCCGGGTTGGGTTTTGGTCTGGCTACTGGGTTGTTTCTTTGGGGGGATGGGTTCTCGTGGCTTCGGCGGAACGGGACAGGCTTCTCGGCCGAATGTGATCGTCATTCTGGCCGATGACATGGGAATCGGAGATGTCTCCTGTCTGAATTCGAAGAGCGCTTGGAAAACTCCAGGGATCGATCGGTTGGCTCGGGAGGGACGGACGTTCACCGATGCGCATTCGGCTTCGGGGGTTTGTACGCCGAGCCGTTACACGCTGCTGACGGGCCGCTACTCATGGCGGGGGAAACTCAAGTCGAGTGTGCTGCACGGCTATGATCCAAGCTTGACCGAGCCGGGGCGGTTGACGGTTGCGGGGTTTCTGAAGGGGCAGGGTTATGCGACCGGCATGGTCGGGAAGTGGCACCTGGGTGTGGATTGGGTGCGCACGGGTCAAAAACTGGAGGAAGTGGATTTCGGTCAACCGTTCGGGGGCGGCCCCTTGGCTCATGGATTTGACCAGTTCTTCGGAATCAGCGCCTCCCTGGACATGCCCCCGTTCGTGTACCTGAGTCAGGATCGATCGACGACGGTGCCTCGTGACAGGGTGGCGGCAAGTCCGGGGCCGAAGATGTGGCGGGCGGGGGTGATCGGGCCGGATTTCCGGCATGAGGAGGTTCATCCTCGGTTCCGGCAGGAGGCGTTGTCTTGGATCGAGGCGCGGGCACGCGCCCGGGCGGTGGACGGTACGCCGTTTTTCCTCTACTTGGCACTGGCTTCTCCTCACACACCGACTGTTCCCACTGCGGAATTCGCCGGGCGGACGCGAACCAATCCTTACGGTGATTTCGTGGTGCAGGTGGATGCGACGGTGGGAGACATTCTCACTGAGCTCGATGCGCTCGGGATTTCTCGGGATACATTGGTGATTTTCACGGCGGACAATGGTTGTTCGCCGGCGGCCAATCTCGGCGAGTTGCGGGGCTTTGGACATGATCCGAGTGCCGGTTTCCGCGGTCACAAGGCCGATTTGTTCGAGGGTGGCCATCGGGTGCCTTTCTTGGTCCGATGGCCCGCTGAGGTGCCGGCAGGTTCGACGTGTTCTCGGTTGGTGGGTCATCTCGATTTGCTGGCGACCTTGGCCGATATTATGGGGCAGCGTCTGCCGTCAGGTGCGGCCGAGGATAGTGTGAGTTTTCTGCCTCAGTTGCGTCGAGGGGATCGAGCGAGGGCTGGTCGCGAGGCGTTGGTGCACCATTCGAACGGTGGTTTTTTTGCTCTGCGCGAGGGGCCATGGAAGCTGCTCTTTACTCCGGACAGCGGCGGGTGGAGCGATCCCAAACCTGGAAGTAAGGAGGCGGCTCGATTGCCGAAACTCCAATTATATCACTTGGGTCGTGATGCGGCGGAGCGGACGAATCGGCTGGCGGATGAGCCTAAGGTGGTTCGATCCATGACTCGGCAGATGCACCGGATCTTGGTCAATGGGCGCTCGGCGCCGGGCCCGGTTCAGCCTTATGCGAATCCGGGCGACTGGCCTCAGGCGGATCCCTTCCGTGCGCAATGAATGCCCGAGCCCGTTCGGACGGGGTGGCCGAAATGGGCGGTCGGATGAGAGGGGTGAATAAAAAGGGCCGATTTCCTTGGGGAAATCGGCCCTGTGGTTGAAGATTTGAAGGCGAACTGTCTGCCTTCGTGGCGTCAGCGGATGCGGTAGAACT
>JAPLUF010000246.1 GCA_026397755.1 Verrucomicrobiota bacterium | reverse complement strand
AGAGCCTGTCTGAAAATGGGGAGGGGTTCTGTTTGGGAGGGAAGGGTTCGATTGGCAAGGCGCGAGGAGGAAGCAGACCCGCAGCGGTCTGTGACCGACAAGCAACGCCGCCAGCGGACCCTTCCCTCCCAAACCCTCCGGGCGGCGGGTCTTTCCGGGTTGGACTGCGTTGGATCGGGCGGAACAGACCGCAGAGGGTCTGCCCCGCCGCTCACCGCCTTGCCCAACCCAGAATTCCCCAGCCGCAGGACCCCTCCCCATTTTCAGACAGGCTCTAAAGCTTTCGCGCTGCGCGCGGGGGGCTGGTTTGTTTGCCTCCAAGGCTCCCTTCGGCTCGGTCCCGCTGCCGCTTTAGGGTCGCCGGATCGGTCTGGCGAACGTTTTGGATGCCTGGGGTTGGGGGAATCGTGCAAGACGGGAGCGGGCTCAGATCGCCAGCAAGCTCAAGATCTGGTCGAGTTTGCGGTTCAAAGCGACAGAAGGCGAACAGGCTCCAGACTGGATCGCTTCCGAAACCCTGGGGATCTCGACGATGCGATCGGCAGGGTGGTAATCGGCGAGACTTCGAGCATTGCGAGCGGTGGAGGCATCGGCGGAGGCCGGGGCCATGAGCACGACCGGAACGCAGGAACGCAGCGACGGAGACAAACAGCCGAGGGTGGCTCGGACGTCGTGGATCACTCCTAGTCGGTTAGAGGCCACGATCAGCGGCACCGCTCTCAGGCGGACGATCAGGTCCCGCGTATCTCCGTCGGCGGTCAAGGGGCTCAAGAGCCCTCCGGCCCCTTCGACGAGAATGTGTTCCACTGCATCGGCATGTCGTCGCACGTGAGCTACAACCTCTTGAAGGGACACGGCCCGGCGCTCCAATCGAGCCGCCAAGGCGGGGCTCAGGGAAGCCTCGAAAAACCAGGGATTAATATCTCCCAACGTCTGAGATCCATTCAGGGCGGCTTCGAGCACTCGAGCATCGTCACGACCGCCGCTGCACAGGGGCTTGAAGGCTCGGACCGTCCGTCCGAGTCGGACTAGTCGGCGCACTAGGAGTCCGGAAAGCACGGTCTTACCGACTCCGGTCCCCGTCCCGGTCACCACCAGAAACTGCCGTCTCGCTGCCATGGGGAGCGACTTTGGTGTCGCCGTTACCGAAGGACCAGCCCATTCGCCCCTTGTGCGGTCTTCTACCGTTTTGTCACCGTTCAGGCCCGTTCTGGAGGCCCACTTCGGGACCAATCACCATGACTCCCAACGCATCAGGCTCCTCAGCGATTCCGTTGCTGTCGAACCCACGACCAACGCCATTGGCCCGGCGGATCATCCCTTGCTTGGATGTCCATGACGGTAAAGTTACCCGAGGCGTGCAATTCGGCCGAGCCGAAGAGGGCGGTCTACGCACGGTTGGTGATCCGGTGGAGATGGCTCTGCGCTATGATAACCAAGGTGCCGACGAGATGGTGTTCTTCGACATTACGGCCAGCGCCCACGGACGAGCCTCGATGATCGATGTCATCGAGCGGGCCGCCGACCAGTGCTTCATGCCACTGACGGTGGGCGGTGGCATCCGAACCGTGGAAGACATGGGGCAAATGCTCCGGGCCGGCGCCGACAAGATCAGCATCAACTCCAGCGCCCTCGCGAATCCGGAATTAATCCGTCAAGGGGCCGAGAAATATGGAAGCCAGTGCATCGTGGTGTCCATCGACGCCAAGAAGGTGGGCCCGGATCATTGGGGGGTTTTTGCAGCGGGTGGTCGAAAAGAGACTGGACTGGACGCGGTCGAATGGGCTTGTCGAGCTTACGAACTCGGGGCGGGCGAGGTCGTCCTCAATTCCATCGATGCCGACGGGACCAAGCAAGGCTTCGACCTGGTGATCACTCGACGCATTAGTGAGGCCGTCGGAATCTCGGTGGTGGCCAGCGGTGGAGCCGGCAATTTGCAGCATCTAGCCGATGTCCTAAAAGAGGGACACGCCGACGCCGTTCTAGCCGCCAGCATCTTCCATTTTGGTACCCACACTGTTCGCGAAGCCAAGTCGTTTTTGGCTGCTCAAGGTATTACTGTCCGACTCTGACCGGGGAGTTCACTGCAAAAATAGTCAACGAAAGGATTTGCCCTGAACCTCAAAATAAGGAGGATGGCTGCTGTCTGTCAGAGATCTAGTGCTTCCAAGGCGTGGTGAATCCTCAGGTGAACTTGATTCGGTGAAGATTTGAAACCCGGCAGTCGGGAACAACCTCGAGAACGCAAGCGGTACTCCGAACAGCAAGTCATCTATGAGCAACAAACTGTTTGTCGGAAACCTTTCCTACAATACCACCGAGAACGAACTGCAGGACGCATTTTCCGCATACGGAACCGTCCTGGAAGCCAACCTGATGGTCGACCGCGTAAGCGGCCGTCCCCGCGGATTCGGCTTTATCACCTTCAGCACCCCCGACGAAGCCCAGAAGGCTGTCGAGGCCATGAACGGCGCACAGATTGGTGGCCGTCCCCTGACGGTCAACATCGCCCGTCCCCGTGAAGATCGTCCGTCCGGTGGTGGCGGCGGTTACGGTGGTGGTGGCGGCGGCGGCGGAAGCCGTGGCGGTCGCAGTGGTGGCGGTGGCGGCTACGGCGGTGGTGGTCGCGATCGGTACTAATCTGTACCCAAGCCTTTATTCTTTCACGGGCGAAGGCTGGAGTCTTCCGGTCTTCGCCCTTTTATCTTCACTGTTTCCATTCCGGTCGACCTGCATTCAGATCGTCCTCTTTTGTTTCTGTTCCTGTCCCGATAGAGTCCTGTCCCCATGAAAGAAAACGCCATCGAAGTCGAAGGCCGCATCTCAAGCGTCCTGGCTGGCACTATGTTCCGCGTCGAGCTGAACAATCAGCATCTAGTCTTGGCCACCGTCTGCGGCAAGATGCGCAAGCGATGGGTCCGTCTCACTGTAGGCGACCGAGTCAAAATGGAGATGTCTCCATACGACCTGAACAAGGCGCGGATCACTTGGCGGATCGGCTGATCGATCATCCCGTCCCGTTCCCGATTTATTGTTCTGTTTCTCTCTGTTTGATTTTTCTTCCCTCACGGATTCCTTGGCAAAAATGGATTTTAGACAACTGGGCTTAGACCCTCGTGTGCTGCGCGCCGTCGATGAAGCCGGCTACACCGAACCGACGCCGATCCAAGCCGCGGCCATCCCCGTCATCCTCTCCGGCAAGGATCTCATTGGCATCGCCCAGACCGGAACCGGCAAGACTGCGGCGTTCACGCTGCCGCTCCTGACCCGTCTGGCGACCGGACACTCCAGCCCGGGCCATATCCGCGTCCTGATCCTCGCGCCGACCCGGGAACTGGTGGTCCAGATCCACGAAAATGTCCGGGACTACGCCCAGTTTCTGTCTCTCAGCGTGGCCACGGTCTTTGGCGGTGTCGGCGAAAAGCCACAGATCGAGGCGCTCCGACGGGGTGCCGACATCATCATCGCCACGCCGGGTCGGCTGCTGGACCTCATGGCCAGGCGCTATGGCAACTTCTCCGGTATCCAGCACCTGGTCCTCGACGAGGCAGACCGCATGCTGGACATGGGCTTCCTGCCCTCCATCCGGGATGTCGTGCGCCAGCTGCCCAAACGACGCCAAACCCTGCTCTTTTCGGCGACGCTGTCGCGGGAGATCGAGGCGGTAACCCGCGGATTCCAGCAAACGCCGCAGTCGGTCGAGATCGGAAGACGCTCCAATCCCGCCGAGTCGGTGGCTCAGTCGGTGTACGAAGTGCCTCGCCATCTCAAACCCGCCTTGCTCCTGCAGCTCCTCCTGGATCCTGCCATGGAGATGGTGCTGGTCTTCACCCGGATGAAGCACGGTGCCGACCGGATCGCCCGACGGCTCGAACAAACCGGGATCCGCACCGCGACCCTCCATTCCAATCGCTCTCAGAACCAACGCCTGCGGGCCTTGTCGGAATTCAAGGGCGGGGTTGTGCGGGTTTTGGTGGCGACCGACATCGCAGCGCGGGGCATCGATGTGGACGGGATTTCGCATGTGGTGAATTTCGACTTCCCCATGGCGCCCGAAGACTACGTGCATCGAATTGGCCGCACGGGTCGAGCCAATGCCGTGGGTGATGCCATCAGTCTGGTCAGTCCAGACGAGTTCAATGACCTTCGAGCACTGGAGCGCTTCATCAACCGAGCCTTGCCGCGCAAGCGCTTGGAAGGTTTCAACTATTCAGCGGCTGCCCCGGCGGTGTCTCCGGATTCACGTCGGGAGTCAGGTCCCTCGGGCGGGCGCGGGGGTGGTCCAGGACGGGGTTCCAGAGGGCCCGGTCCTGCTACGAATCGCGGCCCCAGACCCCAAGGTGGCGGTGGTAACAACGGCGGCAATAGCGGTAGCAATGGCGGTGGCGGTGCAGGCGGGGGTTCCTCCCGAGGCGGCACTTTCCGACCTCGTCGGTTCCGCTAGGCCAACTCGCCGGGGAGGTTTCTCACAAGACCGATCCGGGTGGGTCCGTTTCTTGAGTGATCTTGGGGCTTCCTGAAGCGAACTGAGTTCGGTCTTCTCGCTGGCGACTCGGGCGGGATGACTTGCGACTTCAATCCGTCATAATGAGCCCTGCGGGGCACCCGGAAAATAAAGGAGGCCGGGCTTTCGCCCGGCCTCCGTGTCACTCACGAGTTTCTGAGTCTGTTGCCTTAGCGCTTGGCGCGAATGAACAACGCCGAACCGTCCACCGTGATCTCATCCCCGCTCTTGATCGCGGAGTCGGCAAAGGTGCCGTTGAGGGTGGTGGAGGTTTGGAGCGTTCCAGCGCCATCGAAGGTGATCTTCACCTTGCCGTTGGCACCCACAGCAGCCTTCAGGTTGCTGATGACGGCCGCCGGAGCGGCGTTGAATTCCCAATAAGCGATCAAGCCCTTGGCGGCCGGAAGAGCCGTCGGCAGGGTGCCCTTGGACAAGGCAACGATGTCGGCTTCGACCAACTCCTTACCGAAGACGGAGAAGTCGTCGATGATCGCGTGGCTCTGCTCACCACCGTTGGCACCGGAGCCCATGTAGAAGGCGTCGATGTCCACCGGCAGCTTCGCCGTGCTCTCGCCCGAGAGGAACAGCTGGCCGTCGATCCAAATGTTCTTCGCAGCACCCTTCTTGGTGAACACGAACAAGTGGTAGGCGTTGGTCCACCAGGACGACTCACCGGAGTATGCGGGGAAGGTCTTGATGTCGGCCGAGATGCGTTGGGTCGTGCCATCGCAGCAGCCCACGGTGTCGAAGTAGATGTTCTGGTTGCTCCACGGCGCATGCGCATGGAAACCACGGTTATTGCCGCTACCCGGAGAGTTCATGGTGAACGCCGAGCTGTCGGCGATATCCAGCTTCTTCTGCCAGAAGGCCACCGTGAGTTCATCGTTCGCCGTGGCGGCGTTGACCTTGGCCAGGAAATCGCGGTTGAAGCTGACCACCGGGCCACCCTTCAGCGTGAGATTGATGGCCTTGTCGCCCGCCTTACCGGTGGCGCCAGCGCCATCGGCCGTGAATACCGAGGAGCCCGTCAACAGGCCGGGGTATTTACCCACCTTGTCCTCTGTCGTACCGCTGTAGGCACCGGTGGTGAAGCTGTACTCGTAGGTGGCTGCCTTGCCACCGGCATCCAGGTAACCCAGCGAGACGGTGTGGACCGACAGGCTCGCGGCCAGAGCCGGCGGGGTGTACTTGATGGTGATGAGGTTGCCGTCCTTGGTGACGGTCGGGATCACGGTCTGGCCGTCGTACTTCAGGCTCACGTTGGCGGCTGTCCACGCGGTCT
>JAPLUF010000032.1 GCA_026397755.1 Verrucomicrobiota bacterium | reverse complement strand
TTCTCGGAAACGGCCGCACGCATGAGAGCCAGGTCGTGCTCGGTGGCTCCCTCATAGTTGTAGCCACCGCTCGGTTGCTTCACGAACCCGAAGCCCGTGGAGGTCTTGACCCAATCAGCCCCGGCCCGTTCGCAGAGTTGGCAGAGAGTGCGCTTGAGGGCATCACCACTGAGTCCCGCACCGCCTCCACCGAGATAATCATTCTCCAGAATGACCTTCACGCGGGCTCCGTGACGGTGGGCGAGGTCGCAAACGCCCCGGATTTCCGCCTCCACATACTCCCAATCGCCGCTGAGGGCCTTACCGACGTTAATCACCATATCGATTTCTGAGGCCCCATCGGTGCAGGCCAGGTCCGTCTCGCGCCATTTGGATTCCGGGGAAACGCTGCCATGGGGGAATCCTACCACGGTGCCGACCGCAACACCGGTGCCTTCGAGCCATTCCACGGCCTGAGCCACCGCATAGGGCTTGATGCAAACCGAGGCCACGCGGTAGCGAGCCGCTAGGGCGCATCCGGCCTGCAAATCCGCATCAGTGAGAGTGGGATGCAGCAACGAATGGTCGATCATCGAAGCCAACTCCTCGTAGGAAGGGGTCATGGGGGTCACGTTATGCCCCGGTATGAACGGCCTATCTCGAAAGGCAAGCGCGGACGAGAAAGGTCTGTAAACTGTAACAGTCCACCCCTCACCGGAGGTCTTGCCGATCCGACGAGGCGGGGCAGTCTCTGGGCATGGCGACACGCTACTGGTTGGTAAAACAGGAACCCGAAGCCTACCCGTGGTCTCAATTGGTGGCCGACCACAAGACCGCCTGGACCGGTGTGCGCAACTTCCAGGCCCGCAATCACCTGCGGGCCATGAAGACAGGGGACAAGGTGCTGTATTACCACAGCGTCACCGGCAAGCAAATCGTCGGTATCGCCGAGGTGGTCCGTGAGTCGTATCCGGATCCGACAGCCACCGAAGGCGACTGGTCGGTCGTAGACCTCGCACCGTTGAAGCAATTGAAGACTCCGGTGGACCTAGCCACACTGAAAACCGACTCCGTCACGAAGGAGATGCCTCTCATCCGCCAGTCCCGTCTCAGCGTCATGCCCCTCGAAGAAGGGGTGTTCCGGCACATCCTCGAATTGTCCCAAACCCGCTGAAAACCCGCTGAGCCCCCCTCGGAAGCCCCGCTGAATCCACAGGCCCGGGCACACCGATCAACCCTGAGAATAGCCCAAGCCCGACCGGCCCGGCGACTCGTCGACAATCAGCCCATCGACGAGATTCACCACCCGGTCGGCTCGGTCGGCCAACCGGGAGTCATGCGTCGCCACCACCAGGGTCACTCCCCGCTCCCGCCGGATTTCTAGGAGCAACTGGACAATTTCCTCGCCGGTCTTCGAATCGAGATTGCCCGTGGGTTCATCGGCCAAGATGAGCGTGGGATTGTTGATGAGAGCCCGCGCGATGGCTACCCGCTGCTGCTCCCCCCCGGACAACTCGCCGGGCCGATGGTCCAGTCGATCAGCCAACCCCACCCGCTTGAGCAAGGCGTCGGCCTCGGCCTGCACCTCGGCCAGCGGACGCCGGGCCATTCGTCCCGGGAGCACCACGTTCTCGCGAGCATCAAACTCCGGCATGAGGTGGAAGGCCTGGAAAATTAACCCCACATCCCGATTGCGGTACCGGGCCAATTCGGCAGGGCCTAACGATTGGAGTGCCACCCCTCGAATCTGAATCGTTCCCTGATCCGGGTGATCCAGCCCACCCATGAGGTGCAACAACGTGCTCTTGCCCGCCCCGGAAGCCCCCCTCAACGCCAAGAATTCACCGGCCCCGACACACAAATCCACACCGCGGAGCACTTCGAGTCGGCGGCGGCCCAGGGAATACCCCTTGTGAATGGATTGGGCTTGAATGAGCAACTCACTCATGGCGAAGGGCTTGGACAGGTTGAAGCCAGGCGGCGCGCAGCGCGGGAACGATGCCGGCCAACAGGCAGATCACCAGCGATCCTCCGCAAATGATCACTACATCGGACGTCACGATCCGGGCGGGCAATTCCCGGAACTGGTAGAGTTCTGGGGGAAAGAGGTCGAGGTTGAAGGTCTCGTTCATGAAGTGGAGGAAATCGTTGCGGAATCGGATCCCGGTCCAACCGAGCGCAAAGCCGCTAATCACACCCACCACACCCACCACCAGGCTCTGCGACAAAAACACCAAGGCCACTTGGACGGGCGTGGCCCCCAGCGCCTTGAGCATGCCGATTTCGCGGGTCTTCTGAACCACGAAGGTAATGAGCGCGCTCATAATTCCGAAGGCGGCGACAATCACGATGAAGAACAGCAGGTAGAACATCATGTTTTTTTCCACCACCAAGGCACCCAGGAGTTGGCGATTGTCCTGCATCCACGAGATGACCTGAAACTCGCTCCCCAGCGCCGCGGTGAGTTGCTGGTGCACTCGGGTCGTCGTAGGCATGTCGGGCTGATGCAGCATGACAGTGATGCCCGTGACGTTGTCTTCGATGCCGTGCAAATCCTGGGCGTCTCCGAGGCCGGTCAGCATCGAGGACATCTCCAACTGGTACAGACCGGCATCAAAGACTCCAGCGACGTGGAATTTCTGCGGCGGATCCACCTCTTTGCGGCCGGCCTCCCAGGCCTCATGCATCCGCTTCAAGGCCGGGAGCGAATAGACTGCCAGCGAGTCCCCCACCTTGAGTGCCAAGGCTTCGGCCAACGAAACGCCAATGAGAACCTTGTTCGGCCCGACATCAAAGCTCCCGGAGATCATGCCCGCCGGAACCTCCGAGACCCGGGGCTCTAGGAGCGGGTCTACACCCCGCAGTACCGGGGCAAACGGACGGGGATTCCCCTTCTCGGGCTGGGTCTCCATCAGTACCTGAGTATGGACATAGGGGGCCACCGCCCGAACCGAGGCATTGGAGGAAATCGTCGCCGCGACCGTGCGCCAGTCGGACAGGGGTTTGCCGGTTGCCTCCACTCGAATATGGGCGTTGAAGCCAAGGATGCGCTCCCGCAACTGCTCGCCGAAGCCCGTCATCACAGCGATCACGATCATCAGCACCGCCACCCCCAGCGTCACCCCCAGCACGCAAATGAGAGTAATGATCGAGACAAAGGTCCGCTTAGGCCGCAGGTAGCGGAGGGCCAGAGCAATTTCATAGGGCAGCGGCGACATGATCGAGGCGCAACGGTGGCGAGCCCAACCCCAGCTGACAAGGCATGAGCCGATGGTTGGAGCACCGCGGCTCCAGCGACACTCTTGCCCGGTCCAGCCAATCGGCTCACGGTTGGGGGGTCGATGAATTCCCTCATTGCGAAGATCGAAGAGAGCGCCCGCAAGCTGCTCGTGCTGCCGCCCCTGAGCAAACCGGCCGACGAACTCCCCCGATACAAGCGATTCCTGAAGGTCGAGAGCCATCGGCTTCATCTTCTGCATCGGGGCGGCGCCAGCGGACTCGACGTTTGCCGCGCCCGATCCGCGATGATGGATGTGCTCATCCGAAAATTGTGGACGTCGATCCAGAGCGTCTTCCCGGCTCTCACGGGAAAAGCTCCCAAGGTGACGTTGGTGGCCTTTGGCGGTTACGGACGCGGTGAACTCAATCCCTTCAGTGACATCGACCTCATGTTCCTGCACGCCGACGGGCTCAGCCCCGAGGGTGCGGAACTGAAGACCCTCGCCGAGTGGACCGGAGGGCTGCTCTACACCCTCTGGGACATCGGACTCAAGGTGGGTCACGCCGTGCGCACGGTGGAAGACTGCGTCCGCCTGTCCAATGAGGACATGCAGGCCAAGACCGCGCTCATCGAGGCCCGCCGGGTGACCGGCGACGAACCCCTCTTCGTACGACTCCAGCGCGAAGTGCAGAAGCACTGCGTCCGCCACCACGAAGACGAATACATCGCCCAACGACTGGCCGACCAGGCCACCCGCCGCACCAAATACGGCAACTCACCGGCCTTGCAGGAACCCAACGTTAAAAATGGCGTCGGCGGCCTCCGTGACTTCCAGAACCTCCTCTGGATGGCCTACTTTAAGCACGGGACCCGTTCGCTCATGGACCTCCAGAAAGCCGAGTTCCTCAGCGCCTCCGACCGCAAGCAAATGGAGGCGGCCTATGACTTCTTGCTGCGCACCCGCAATGAGCTGCATTACGTCGCTGGCCGGGCCGTCGAAACCCTGACCCCGATTGTTAAACCGGCTGTCGCGCTGGGCCTGGGATTTTCCGACCGCTCGCCCAGGGCCCGCACCGAGGCCTTCATGCGGGAATACTACACCCACGCCCGCAACCTGTACCTCACCACCCGCACCCTAGAACAGCGACTGGCGCTGGTCCCCAGCCCGGGAACCTCAAAGACAAGCAAAACCAAAGGAGGAAAACCCAAACGCGGCGCAGCCCCCGCCGAGGAGTTCGATGGATTCCGAATCTTGGATGGGCAGATCCACATAGTGGACCGGGGCATCCTCCGTCAGGATCGAGGCCGTATTCTCCGGGCCTTCCTAGAGGCCCAGAAACGGGGGCTGCAAATCCACCCGGACCTAGCCCAATTACTCCGTCAGCAAGTGTCGCTGGTGGATCGATCCTTCAAGGCCAATTCGCACTACCAGGCCACCTTCCTCGAGATCCTCAACCAGCGTGGCAATGTGGCTCCCTATGTCCGGGCCATGCACGAGGTGGGTCTGCTCGGCCGATTCCTGCCCGAGTTTGGCAAGATGACCAACCTGGTGCAGCACGAGTTCTACCACCAATACGCCGTAGACGAGCACACGCTGACCTGCGTGGCCAAACTCGACCAAGTCTGGGGCGCCGAGACTCGGCCCTTCGCTGGCTATACCGAACTCTTCCGCAACGTGGAGCGCCCGTTTGTCCTCTACCTAGCGCTACTGCTGCACGATTGCGGCAAGGCCTTCCCAGGACGACGCCATGAATTGGTCGGTGCTGAACTGGCCCTGAAAGTCTCCAAGCGGTTCCGACTCGACGGCACCACCGCCCACACACTTTCGCTCATTATCGAGCACCACCTCACCATGGTGCAGACCTCGCAGCGGCGGGACCTCGACGACCCGGAAGTCATCCAAACCTTCGCCGCCCAGGTCCAGGGAACGGAGAATCTTGACCTGCTCACCCTGCACACCTTTGCCGATTCGATGGGCACGAGCGACACCCTCTGGAACGGCTTCAAAGATTCCTTGCTGCTCACCCTCCATCTGAAGACGACCCGAATTCATTGAGGCAGAGATCCGCCAACGCCAACTGCTGCGCGAACAAGTTCAGAGCCTTCTGCCCAAGACCTTCTCGGAGGAGGAGTTCGCGGCCCATTTCGAGGGGCTACCCGCCCGATACTTTCAAATTCACTCGCCGCGGCAAATCGCCCGGGATCTGACCCTCGTCCACCAATTCATCCACCTTCAACTCACTCAAGAAGACCGGGCCCTGGAACCGGCTGTGCTCTGGAACGAGGAGAAAGACCGTGGCTGGACCCGGGTCCACTTCTGCACGTGGGACCGGCCTGGGTTATTCACAAAATTCACAGGGGCTCTCACCGCCGCCGGGTTGAACATCTTTTCCGCGCAAATCTTTACCCGTTGCGACGGCGTTGTGATCGATAGCTTCTATGTCACCGACGCCCGGACCGGGGCCGCACCCGACCCCTCCGTACGGGAACGCTTCGAGAAGCTCATCCGGGATGTCCTCGCCAAGGGCACCGACGTCCGACCCGCCGTCCGGAAAATTGCTGCCCAGACACGCCCCCTGTACCAGGCCTTGGCGGGGGAGCACATGGAGCCCAATATCCGCTTTGAAAGCTCGGCTCCCAATGGAACCACCATCATCGACCTAGAAACCGAGGACCGGGTGGGCCTGCTCTTTGCCCTGTCTCAGGCACTCAGCGAACTCGGCCTCAATATTGTCCTTGCCAAGATCGTTACGGAGAAAGGGGCAGCCATCGACACATTCTATCTCACCGAGAAGAACGGTTCACCGGTCATGTCCCCCGAGCGCCAGAACCAGATTACTTCCGAGTTGCGTCGTGTGATTCAAGATCTGTAACTAAATAGCTCCAATGACCGCTGCTAAGATTGTTTTAAATAGCAAAAAAAGTGTTGTCACCAGTCTCTACCGGTTCCTAGTGTCACCCCTGTGATTTCCGCCATTTCGGCGGGGGCTGTGGACTGTGTCCTCAGCTCGTAAGTTGATTATTTGCAGTCAAACACAACGCAGAACTTAGGAAATAACATGAAGTTTAATAAGTGGACAGTCGCTTTGGCCGCCACCGGCGTGGTGAGCCTCGCTTCCGCGGTGCAGGCCGATGAGTCTCACCCGGTCAACACGGCGCTCAGCTCGACCACCCTCAGCGGTTACGTCGACACCTCCGCCATCTGGAACTTCGGTACCGGACACACGGTCGCGAATCGCTTCGCGAACACGGGTTCCGACCGTCAGGATGGGTTCAATGTGAACACCATCAACCTGCTGCTCGAGAAGCCCATCGATGAGGGTACTTGGAGCGCCGGTTACAAGTTCGAGACCATGTTTGGCCCTGACGCCAACGTGATGCCCGGCGCCCTGACCTCGGGTGTGGCCATCAAGCAGGCTCACGCCGTGCTGCGCGCCCCGATCGGCAATGGCATCGACTTCAAAATCGGCCAGTTCGACCCGATCGTCGGCTACGAAGTCACTGAGAGCTACAAGAACCCGAACTTCTCCCGCAGCTTCGGCTTCAACAACCTCGAGCCGTTCGGTCACACCGGTATCTTGGCCAGCTATCAGGTCAACGACATCATCGGCGTGTCCGGTGGCGTTGCCAATGGCGACAGCGGCTTCGGTTTGAACGGTGGCAGCCTCACCGCCTCCGGTTTTGCTTCCGGTCAGGTTGGCAGCAGCATGCGCGGCATGCTCGCTGAGTCCTCCAAGGTGTACATGGGATCCGTGGTCGTGAAGGCCCCGGAGAGCGCTGGTTGGCTCTCTGGCAGCTCCCTGTATGTCCTGTATGTCGGCGCCGTGAACGGTGACGCCAAGGGCTCCAAGAACGATCCGACCCTCCTGTACGTCGGCGTTTCCCTCGCTACCCCGATCAAGGAACTCTCGCTCGGCGCCAGCGCCGACTTGCTGTTCAACGGCGGCGGCACGGGCGCGCGCGGCAACAGCTACGCCAACGCCTATGCGTTCTACACTGGCTACCAGATCACCGAGAAGCTCAAGGCCAACAACCGCTTTGAGTACGCCACCTCGGGTTACGGCGCCTTCCTGCCCGGCCGCACCGAGGACAAGGTCATCGGTGAGACCTTCACCTTGGATTACGCCCTCTGGTCCAACGTGCTGACCCGCGGCGAGTTCCGCTGGGACCGCTCTGTTGACGGTGGTGCCAATCCGTTCGACGGTCAGAAGAACGATCTGAGCCTCACGGCCAGCATCGTTTACAAGTTCTGATCGACCGATCCTCGTGATCGGCGGGTCTAGAGTATGTCCTTTCAACCCCTCCCCGAAACGGGAGGGGGTTTTTCTTGTCCACTGTGGGTTCAATGCGGGGCGAGATCGGCAGCAACGGGTGGGGACCCGATCTCCGAGATCCAGCTCTCTGGAAGCCCTAATTCTCAGCCGTTTTCAGCCTCTCCCACCGAACCCGCTCACAAACCGCTGGGGTGATCGATGAATTCCCAGGGCAACCCAAACTTGCTGGCCAACTTCTCCGCCAAGGCCCGGACTCCAAAGGTCTCCGTCGCATAGTGCCCTCCGTAAAAGACGTTGATAGCAGACTCCTCCGCCAAGGCATGCGTCCAGTGCGGGCCTTCGCCCGTAATGAAGGTATCCACCCCCTCAGCGGCCGCTTGTTGGAGTTCGGCCCCGGCTCCCCCGGTGCAAATGCCTACTTTGCGACACTGCGAGCCGCCCCCGGCCAGCAAGATCGGATCACGTCCGAGGATTTCGCCCAGACGACGCCCCAAGGCCTCGCGGCTCAGAGTTGTTTCACCCTGCCAACCGATGAATTCCCCTTCATGCCGGAAAAATGGTTTCAGGCGCCGCAACCCGACTAATCGGGCCAATTGAGCAGCGTTTCCGAGGGTTTTGTGGGCATCAAGCGGCAGGTGCATGGAATAAACGGCCATGTCGGCCTCGAGCAAGGCTCGGATCAATGCCATTCGAGGCCCCGTCCATGGCCGGGTTTCCGACCAGAACAGGCCGTGATGAACCACCATCAAATTCGCGCCCGAAGCGGCCGCCCGGCGAACCGTTGCCAACGAGGCGTCCACCGCCGCGACAATTTTGCAAACTTGCCCGCGGTTCTCCACCTGCAGGCCATTGCGCGCCCGGTCATAGTCCCGATAGCGCTCCGGAGTCATCCAAGCCTGGCACTGAGTAACAAGGGTCTGGAGGGCGACAGTCTTCACAGAAGCCAGAAAACCAGCCTGTCCCTCGGGAATAAAGGCTCAAAAGAGCGTGTGCTGTTGATGGGTCGAGGGAATCTTGTAACCTTGCCGATCGAGAGCGGTCGCTTGAAACAGTGAGGGGTGTTCTCCGATTTGAGCATGGACGAACCGGTGTTGGATGTGACCGCCTGCGTCGAACGCGTGCGGGCGGGCGATGAGGATGCAGCCCGCGTCCTCATGCAACATTTGCATGGGTTGATCGTCAAAATCGTGAGGTCACACCTGCCCCGAAGAACTAGCGAGGAAGACCTCATTCAAGCCGTGTACGTCAAGGTGTTCACCCGAATCGACCAATACCGAGGAGCTGTGCCCTTCGAGCACTGGGTGTCCCGTGTGGCGGTCAACACCTGCCTCAACCAGATCGCCCACGAAAAGATCCGGCCCGAATGGCGGATGTCCGATCTCAGCGAAGACGAAGAACAGGTGGTGCAAAACCTCGCGGCCACCGACGACGATTTGTCACCCGAAGACGGATTGGCGTCGCGAGAACTCGTCGAAAAGATGCTGGCACGGCTGAACCCAGAAGACCGATTGGTCATTACACTGCTCCACCTGGAGCAGAAATCGGTCGAAGAGGTCCGACACATCACCGGTTGGAGCGGTCCTCTAGTAAAAGTAAGAGCCTTCCGCGCTCGGGCCAAAATGAAGAAACACCTTTCAGAATTGATGGAGGAAATTCACCCATGAAGACCCATCCGTTGGATCGTTTGCTGAAGTCCGCCGCGACGGCTTATCCACCTGCTGCGGCAGCCCCTGCGCTGGAACCTGTGCTCGAACATCGAGTCTTGGCCGCCATGCGACGGGCCCGTTCCGAAGCCGAAGGCATCAACTTGCTCGCCGTGCTGCGGTGGGGCGTGGCCTTTGCCGGTTGCGCAGCGCTGTGCGCCATTCTGCTATCGGTGAGCGATCCGGCCAACAGCTTGATCGACGAAGCCTTCGTGGTGCCCGAGCCGGAAACGTACCTTGCCCTGCAATGAGTCCCCTGAGCCGCACTGCGATCATTGGTTACCTGGCTGCCACGTTTGTCGCCGGCGCGGTCGCGGGCGTCTTCGGTGCTCGAGCCTTTCCGGCCAAGCCAGCTCCGCGGCCTCCTCGTGAGTCTGGCGCGATGTCAGCGCGTATCCTCAAGCGTTGGACCACTGATTTTCACCTAAGCCCGGAGCAAATTACCAAAATCGAGCCCATTCTGAAGGCCGCTGAAACCGACGTCTCGGGCATCCATCAAGAAACTGAACGTCGGATGAAGGGTTCCTTCGAGCGCATGCACCAGCAGGTCTTGCCACTGCTCGATGAAGATCAAAAGCAGTTGCTCGAAGAACACCGCAAGAAGATGGAACGACGCGGCAACGAACGGCGACACGGT
>JAPLUF010000090.1 GCA_026397755.1 Verrucomicrobiota bacterium | reverse complement strand
TGTTGGTTGGATGAGTAAGCCTGCCTGCCCGATGTGTGAGATGACCGATGTGATGGAACACCCCGCGAAATGGGAGTGCCTCACTTGCGGGCATGAGTGGGAACGCGCAACGGAAGCCGAGGCCCCAGACGCACCCCGGATTGTGAAGGATGCTCATGGCACCGTGCTCAATGACGGCGACTGCGTGATCCTCATCAAAGATCTTCCCCTGCGGGGTTCCTCCGGGGTTCTCAAAGGCGGATCAAAATCCAAGCCCATCCGTCTGGTCGATGGAGACCACGAAATATCCTGCAAGATCGATGGGATCGCCCTCGGTCTGAAAGCCTGCTTCGTGCGCAAGGCTTGAACTGCTAGTCCCGATCACTCTGGGCGTTCCGTCTAAATCAGAGCTAGGAACCGGTTCAATCGACTCGAGGGTTGCCGCAACGATACGGACTGCAACTGCATCGTTGCGGCTGAGCTCAAAGACTCCGGCTTAGGCCTTCGAGTAAACTTCGGCTCCCTGCTCGACGAACTCTCGAGATTTTTCTTCGAGGCCCTTCTTAATGGCCTCCTCGGCAGCCAACCCTTGTTCGGCCGCATACTTGCGGACGTCCTCGGTGATCTTCATGGAGCAGAAATGCGGGCCGCACATGGAACAGAAGTGAGCGGTCTTGGCACCCTCCTGCGGTAGGGTCTCGTCGTGGAATTCACGGGCCGTGATTGGATCAAGACCCAAGTTGAACTGATCCTGCCAGCGGAACTCAAAGCGTGCCTTACTCAGAGCATTGTCACGATTTTGAGCTCCCGGATGACCCTTGGCCAAGTCCGCAGCATGGGCCGCAATCTTGTAGGCGATCACCCCATCCTTGACGTCCTTCTTGTTGGGCAAACCCAGGTGCTCCTTGGGGGTCACGTAGCAGAGCATCGCGCAGCCGAACCAACCGATCATCGCAGCCCCGATGCCGCTGGTAATGTGATCATAGCCCGGAGCGATATCCGTCGTGAGTGGGCCGAGGGTGTAAAACGGAGCTTCTTGGCACCACTCCAACTGCTTGGCCATGTTCTCTTCAATCATGTGCATGGGGACATGACCCGGGCCCTCGTTCATCACTTGCACTCCATGGTTCCACGCCCTCTGGGTCAGTTCTCCTTGCACCTGGAGTTCTCCAAACTGTGCCTCGTCATTGGCGTCAGCAATGGATCCCGGTCGCAAGCCATCCCCGATGCTGAAGCTGACATCGTAGGCGGCCATGATTTCACAAATTTCGTCCCAGTGAGTGTAGAGGAAATTCTCGCGATGGTGTGCCAAGCACCACTTGGCCAAAATGCTGCCTCCTCGGCTGACAATGCCGGTCATGCGGCGAGCCGTCATCGGGATGAATCGCAGGAGCACACCGGCATGAACGGTGAAGTAATCGACACCCTGTTCGGCCTGCTCGATGAGGGTGTCCCGATAGACTTCCCAAGTCAGATCCTCGGCCTTGCCTCCGACCTTTTCCAAAGCCTGATAAATGGGAACGGTCCCGATGGGCACCGGAGAGTTCCGCAAGATCCACTCTCGGGTCGCGTGGATGTTTTTGCCCGTGGAGAGATCCATCACCGTGTCGGCTCCCCACTTGGTGGCCCAACGCATCTTCTCGACCTCTTCCTCGATGCTGGAGGCCACGGCGCTGTTGCCGATGTTGGCGTTAATCTTCACCAGAAAATTTCGACCAATAATCATTGGCTCGTTCTCCGGGTGATTGATGTTCGATGGAATAATGGCCCGTCCGGCGGCGACTTCGCTACGGACGAATTCAGCGGTGATCTCAGTCGGAATCCGTTGGGGAAATCGACGGAAAATGGACGGTGAATACGGGCTGCCGGGCAATTGGCTCGAACCGGCATGCTGCTTGGACAACTCATTGCGGGCGTTGTCTCCCGACAAATCAGCCAACTGGGCTAGACCCATATTCTCACGAATGGCGATGAACTCCATTTCCTGTGTAATGACTCCGGCTCGGGCATAGGCGAGCTGGGTGATTCCTTGGCCTGGCTTCGCTCGGAGTGTGCGGCGACGGCTGGCCGTCAGACCGGGAAATTCCACCAACCGGTTCTTCTCTGCCTTGCTGGCGTATTCGGCATGCTTTCCGGAGAGGTAGCCATTGTCCTGGGGCTTCACTTCGCGCCCATCGTATTCCTCCACATCACCTCGGCCTCGGATCCAAGCCGCCCTCAACGGTGGCAATCCTTCTTCAGAGGAGCCATTGAACTGCGGGTCCCCCCAGGGGCCTGAGCAGTCATACACCCGAACCGGCGGATTCACCTCTTCGGCTCCGCTCACCAAGTGCGTGGGGCTTTGGCTAATCTCCCGGAACGGTACCCGAATCGCTGGATGCAAAGTGCCAGCCTCGTAAACCCGGTTGGAGTTTGGCAACTGCTCCCGGCTATGCGGTTCAAAAGCGGTCTTGGGATCGGCGATCATGATAGAATGTCTCTGGGACTTGAAACGGACCAATTGGCGGTTCCCAGTGATTCCGTGAGGAATGTTCCGGATGAGACCTCCCGGCAGACATGGGCGGAGAAGGGTTATCCCTTCGCCGGCATAATCCGGATCAGGTTCCACGGGTCGGGTGCTGCGGCCCCCCTCTCAGCCGTGACATCAACGGCTCCCCGAACGGCCTCTAGTATGGACTTGGACTGCGTCTCCGCCAAAAGGAAAGTGATCTACCCTCAATCCTCAATCCCAGGATGTTTTCGGCATCGGCCTCTCGGGTTACCTTCCCGTTTGACGCAACCGGTGTCCGGTGTCGGTTGTTAGATCCTCGAGTCAGGTCGCAGGTATGAAACGCTGCGCCAAGAGAGAAAGAACGAAGAGACCGGCATAGACAGCCATCCCGCTGGGATCGGGTGCTATGGCGAGCTGGTCCACCCAACAAATCCCGGCCAAAAGACCGGAGACGGTCCGGCCGTAGTGGGGTTGAGCCCGGGCCACGGTGTGACTCAGGCTCCACACGGTCCAAGACAACGCCAAAAGACCGGTCAAAATCACGCCCAAGCCCGGGTTGTCTCCGTGGACCAACCCGGCCAAAATCCAGGGGACCGCCAAAAATACCAAAGGCCAATAGGCCATCGGACCTCTCCGACTTTCCCGTCGGGCGATGTAGCTCAAGCCTACAATCCACGCCGCGAGCGCTAAGGCTGCCCACAAGACTTCTCCTGTGACACCGCGTTCCCCCACCGAAGCCACCGTCAAAAAAAGAAAGAAACGACACGCTGCCATCAACACCGGAGAAAGCGTCACCCGCTTGTGGATCGCATCGTAGAGAATGACCGACCCTGCAAGCAGTGAGGACAAAATCGCTGTCCACCATCCCTGCACTGCCAACCCGATGACACCAGCTACTATCAAAGACCATCCCGCCTGCCACACCCGGTGCTCGGACACCGCTCCCGAGGGGATCGGTCTCTCCCGACGGAACTGTCGGTCAAAGTCGGCGTCGAAGGCGTCATTCAAGACCATGCCTCCTATGTAAATCAGACTGGCAAAGAACATCACCGCGCCCATTCGGCCTAATTCAAGTCCTCCTCCCAAGACCCCTGCCGCTAGACAATTGGACCACACCGTTGGCAAATTCGATGCCCGGGCAAGAATTAGCCAAGATCTCCAAGAAAGGGGTGAAGAACTCAAGATGAGGGATTCCCATCCGACGGTCCGCTTCAGTCAAGCGTACGGATCTTTACTCCATCCACGATTCGCTCACCGGAATCCATGTTGGTGACTACGACTACGGTATCGCCTCGCCGGAGCAATCCGTCGTTCATGAGTTGGGTGACAGCGGCATCGACGGTTCGATCGGGATCTTGCGAATTAAATGCCACAACCCGGGGTATGACTCCGCGGAGCAAGGTCAAACCATCGGCGGTGGGCCATCGATCGGTAAACGCATAAACAACCGAATGGCGCGGCCGCATCCACGAGGCAAACCGAGCAATGTGACCCCGTTTAGTGAAGACCAATATTGCATTGGCTTTGATGTCATCGGCGAGTCCCACGGCACTCCGTACCAACTTCTGTCGCGAAGAGGTGAGCTCGGCTTTCTCCTGATAGTTAGTCCCGCCACTGCGCTCGATGCGTCGGGCGATCGTGTCCATGACTTCGATGCAACCCAGGGGATGTTTTCCGACGGTGGTCTCGCCACTGAGCATGATGGCGTCACTCTGCTCAAAAACCGCATTGGCCACGTCCGTAATCTCGGCCCGAGTCGGCAACGGACTTTGTATCATGCTCTCCAGCATGTGGGTGGCCACAATCACTGGTCGGCCCAGTTGCTGACAGGTTTTGACGATTCGCCGCTGAATGATGGGCAACTCCTCATAGTTGCACTCTATTCCCAAATCTCCTCGGGCCACCATGATCGCATCGGCCTCTCGGGCGATGGCATCGAAATGGTTGACCGCGAACTGATGCTCAATTTTTGCGACAATTTGCGGTTGGTGGGTTGATGGGTGTTGTTTCAGGAAGGCTCTCAGTAACTCGATGTCCTGGGGTTGGCGCACAAAGCTCAAGGCGATGAAGTCGACGCCCACTTCGAGTCCGAGTAGGATGTCTTCCTTGTCCTTTTCTGTCAGCGCAGGCAACGAGACGTGGACCCCTGGCAAATTAATATGACGACGACTGCCTAAGGTTCCATCGGTCAGCACTTCACATTCCACGGTGTCTGCCGTCTTGGACAAGATCCGCATCTTCATTTCCCCGTTGTCCACGATCAAGGTGTCGCCGGCGTGCACGTCCTCGGCGAATTGATCGTAACCGACGCTGGTCCACTTACCCAGGGTCGGGATTTTTCCGCGGACCGTGAACGTGAAATGCTCGCCAACCGACAAAGGGATCTTTTCTGCGACATCGCCCGTCCGAATCGAAGGACCTTGGGTATCCAAGAGAATTCCTACGGCCCGCTTATGCCGTTCGGACAAGAGCCGAATGTCTTGAACCACGCGTCGCACCCATTCGGGTTTGGCGTGACTCATGTTTAGCCTCAGAACGTTGGCCCCTGCGAGAATGAGTCGCTCCAGCATCTCTGGCGAATCGGTAGCCGGTCCAAGGGTGGCGATGATTTTGGTTTTCCTGAAACCGTAGATGCTCATGGGTCTTCTGTAGGTTGCTTGTCTTGCCGGAGCATCACTCCATCTGGAGCCGGGTCAACGGCGCTTGGCAAAGGGACTGATTAATTGGACTCTGAACTTCGGACCTGATGTCTTCTGCCTACTTGCAATTGTTGGACGCTACGATCGCCCACCTGGAAACCTTAAAAGGCCTAGGTGTCGGTTGGGTCCCGGTGCGTCGTGACACGCTCCTTTCCATCGTTAGCCCGTCCCTCACTCCTCTTTCATCGGTCGCCCGGCGCGATATTGCCAAAACGGTGAGGCCCGCCTTTCAGAATTCTCAGAGTCCTTCTATTCCTACCGAGAATTTTGTCTCTGCGTCTCCTCAGTCTTCGGTGGTTCCTCCCGCTGTCCGTTCGGAGGCGGCGATGTCGCGGTGGTCCAAGGCCGTTGCGGTGGTTCCTCCTACGTCATCGAGTTCTAAAACCTCTTTCGTGGCGGCACCGTTGCCCTCTCCGTTGCCTCCGGAGGCACGAGCCGCAGCGATGGCCGAGCTTCGATCCCAAATCCTCGCTTGTACCCGTTGCTCTCATTTAGCGGCTTCTCGTCAGTCGGTGGTCTTTGGCGTGGGTGACATCCATTCCAAGATCTTGTTTGTCGGAGAGGCGCCAGGTGTTGAAGAGGATCTCAGTGGTGAACCATTTGCGGGTCCTGCCGGAGACCTGCTCACCAAAATTCTCACGGCGATGGGTTTAGGTCGGGAATCTGTTTTTATAACCAACCTCCTCAAATGTCGCCCGGATACCCCCGGTGATTCAGCGGGCAATCGCAAACCCAAGCCTGACGAGGTGTCGACGTGTATTCCTTGGCTTGAACGGCAAATCGACTTGGTTCAGCCCCGAGTCGTGGTGGCTTTGGGTGCGAGTGCGGTCGAAGGACTCTTGGGTAAGGGAACGGCTGGAATTAGCCAACTGAGGGGCTCTTGGCAGAATTATCGCGGCATGCCCCTTATGCCTACGTATCATCCAGCGTACCTGCTTCGAAATCTGGCCCTTTCCGAAAAACGGAAGGTTTGGGAAGACATGCTTCAGGTGATGGAGAGGGCGGGCTATCCGGTCTCGACGAAGCAACGCGGGTTTTTTCTGACCAAAGATTAGTTTTTAGACTTTTATTGGTCTTTAAACAGCCCTTTGCCGGTCTCGTTTTATGGATCAACGGTTATCGATAACCAATTGGGTCTCGGCGGCCTGAATCCAGGACCAGTCCCGATCGGTCAACCCTCGTGTTTCATGCGTCATCAGCTTCAAGGTCACTCGATTCCAACGGATATCGATGTCTGGATGGTGGTTCCGTTGCTCAGCCAGACAGGCAACCCGGTTGACCCAGAGCATCGCGGCTCGAAAATCGGTAAACTCTTCAGTTCGGACCAAATGCCCGCCTTCCAAGGTCCATTCTCGGATTTTGGCGTTTCCATCGCTGCCCATCGCTTCCATTCGAGGCACACGGTACGAACGGTTTCTTTCGGTTCAAGCTTCGCGAACAGGAAGTTCTTTGCAGAACTTTGGGAACAACGGTCCAAAGGAGTGCCGATAGGAGCCCAACAACCCCAGTTGGAGCCTTCGGCCCGGGTTGTTCCCAAAACAGTTCACAGTCAGAAAAACTTTTTTCAGCCCTGTTTGACGGGGTTTGCTCAGGTTGTAAGGTTTGTTCACCGTCCTTACTAAGGACTTTCTCTTTCAAGACTCTCCACTGATAGTAAGCAGAACATGAAACTAACGATCGCCAAAGATCAGCTGCTCGTTGGCCTTCAGGCCGTACAGAACATCGTGGGGTCGCGATCAACGCTCCCCATCTTGTCCAATGTTCTGTTGGAGACCGGTGACGGGCGCCTCTCGCTGACCGCCACTGATCTGGATGTAACCATCACCTGTTCGGTAGCCGCCACCGTAGAGCAGGCGGGTCGGGCTACGCTGCCCGTTAAAAAGCTGGTAGACATCACCCGCGAGCTGACTGCTACGGAGATCGAGATCGAGATTGACGAGAAGTCGACGGCTTCGATCCGAGCAGGAAGCTCGTTTTTCAAGGTCAACGGTCTCGCGGCCGAGGAATTCCCACCGTTGCCGGTGTTCGCTCAGAACCGCACGGTGATCATCCCTCAGGACAAACTCAAAGGAATGCTCCGCAAAACGAGTTTTGCGGTTTCCACCGACGAGAGCCGTTTTGTCCTCAACGGGATTTATATCAGCCTCAAGGAAAACAAGCTGATCTTGGTTGCCACCGATGGACGTCGGCTGGCCTTGTGCGAAGAGGAATTTGAAATATCAGCCGACAACCAGGCCGATTTCATCCTCCCCACTAAAGCCATCAACGAACTAACGCGATTGCTCCAGGGTGGCGGTAACGTGGAGGTGAAGTTTACCGAAAACCAAGCTTCATTCGCAACGCAGCCAACCACCGAAGGTGCCGTCTCGGCGATCTTAGTGACCAAGTTAGTGGATGGAGTGTATCCGAACTATCGCCAAGTGATCCCTGCCGAGCCGTTGGAACGGGTGCCGCTCAATCGGGAAGAATTTCTCAAGTCGCTCCGTCTGGCTGAGATCATGACCACCGATAAGCAGAATTCGGTGAAGTTGACCTTCAGCCGCAATCAGTTGGCCATTACTGCCAATGCCCCTGAAGTGGGCGAAGCCCGTCAAACGGTGGCCATTAAGTATCAAGGCAAAGATTTTGCGATCGCTTTCAACCCTGGCTACCTCATGGACCCCTTGAAAGCCTTGGACACCGACGAGGTTTATTTCGAACTCATCGATGAACTCAGCCCTGGTGTTCTGAAGACCAACGAGCCCTTCTTGTACGTCATTATGCCGATGCGGATGAGCTGAAGGTTGGCGATGGTCGAAAGATAAACAGGCCCCAAGCGGCAATCCCCGGTTGCGCAGGACGGATCCGATGAGGTTGACTCGGATCCGTCATGAAGAGCGCGTTTCGTCCCTTCCTCTGGATTGCACTGGTGGCCGCCTGGGTCACTGCCGGTTGCTCCACTCACACCGCATCCGTCGGCACCGGTTCTCATTTCCGGGGTCCGGTGGGCATCCAACTCTACAGTCTTCGGGCCCAGTTCACCCGCAACGTCCCCCAGACCATAGGAACGGTGAAAGGTTTTGGCATTCAAGAGGTCGAGTTGGCGGGCAACAACAACCTGAAGAATCCGGCCTACCGCCAAATGCTAGAACAGGCTGGTTTAAAGCCTATCGCCGGGCATTTCCCCATGGAGCGCATCACCGGAGACACCGAGGCTGTGGCCAAGGAATGTCAGGATTTGGGGATCAAGTATGTGGGCGCGGCCTGGATTAAGGGCAAAGGCGAGTTCGACATCGAGGCAGCTCACAAGGCGGCCGCCGATTTCAACAAGGCCGGTAAAGCGCTGGCAGCCCATGGCATCAAGGTATTTTACCACTGCCATGGTTATGAATTCAAACATCGGAATAGTTCTGGGCTGAAGGCGATGGATATTCTTATTCGGGAAACCGACTCGCGCTACGTGGCCTTCGAAATGGACATCCTTTGGGTCCAATATCCCGGTGAGGATCCCGCTGCCTGGCTGGCCAAGTATCCCGGTCGCTGGGAGTTGATGCACCTGAAAGACCTGAAGAAGGGTGTGCCAACGGGTTTCCACAATGGTGGAACCGATCCCAACAACGACGTGGCATTGGGCACTGGTCAAATGGACTGGTCTAAGATCTTGAAGGCCGCCCAGAAGGCGGGCGTTAAGCACTACTTCATCGAGGATGAATCGGCCTCCAGCGTGGAGCAAATCCCGCAGTCGTTGAAGTTCCTCGAGAGCGTGCGCTGGTAACCCGAATCCAGCTCCGAAGAGAGCTATGTGTTGGGTATTGAATCGGGCGTTCTGATGAGACCCTAGAGACAGGGCCGAGTTTAAGAAGACAGCCCACGTCGCCGGTTTCGGACCAAATCAGCGATGACTTTGGTTTCGCTCGGTTCGACCCCGGTGCCGTAATTGGCCCGGGGTTTCTTCTGTCGATGGAGCAATCGAGTGAGGACTATTCCGGCTTGGGCATTATGGAACCGAGTCGGATGTATTCCCAGAGCGCGCGAATGGTTTTGGGTCCATCGCCTTCCAGCACCTCGGCCAAGGCACTCTTGCCCTCTTCATCAAAGTAAGCAGGCATCTTGGAATTGGGGTCCAAGGAAACAGGATTGCGCAACCAGCGGCGATAAAAGTCGGGCTGCAAACGTTCAAAAGAGTGAGCCAGGTTGATGCCCGGAGCCTCGAAGACTTGGGTCGCTCCGAAGTCGCCAACGCTGTGACAGGAAATACAGGCGAAGCCTCCAGAGGTTCCGATGAGTTTGTGGCCCACTTTGGCTAATTCGGCATCAGGAGCATCATCGGGTTGAGTCATCGGAGGCAATCCATGGGCGGTCGCTAAGCCTTGGCCAAAGAACCCAGCGTGGGTCGGGAACGCGGGCATCCGTGATTCTAGCCAAGGGCGGGGTTTCCAGGATTCGGTTCCACCGATGAAGCGGCTGGCCCACTCGGGCTTGAGCTTGCCACCGAGGAGCTCCCAGGCAGGAAAGCCTTCGAATTTCCCGTGGCATTCCCGGCAATTTAGGGACACCGATTGACGTTCCAAGAAATCGGCGGCGGTGTGTCGGGTGAGGGAAGAACGGTCTGTTCGACCAAAGGCCGCCAGCGCCTGGCGATCGGCCGAGGAGAGCGTATAGCGGGGTGCTTTGGATTCTGCGGCGGGTGAGGCAGCCAGGCAACCGGCCGACCAGGCTTCGGGCTTGAGTGTGGCTAGCGCAGGAGCTTTGTAAGCGTTGGGGAGGTCCAGGGTGTGACAGTTCAGGCAGCCGGAGTTTTGGACCAGGTTTTTGCCCTTGAGGATCAGCGCTTCATCGGAGGGGATGGAACGTTCGGAGGGTTTGTCAGCGACCGATTCGAGGTACGCAGCCAGCTGGGAGGCTTCGTCGGAGGAGAGCTTGAAGTCGGGCATCCCGATCCATGCGAAGTGTTCCGAGGGCTTCAGGAGGAAGGCGACCAGAGCCCCCGGCTTGAATTTGGCCAGGACTTGCTTTTGGGAGATCTTGGCCGGGTTGGCTTTGGAGTCTTCTGGAGCCACGTGGCAGGCGACACAGTGGAGCTTCTCATACAGGGACTTGCCGGCTTCGATGAGGTCGGCCGTGGAAGAAGCGCTGGGTGTGAGAGGGGTGGCTGCCTTGAGGGAACCTAAGAAAGCAGCAATGGCTTCGGAGTGAGAGGCCGCTTCGGCTCCGTGGAAGAGCGCGGGCATGGCAGTGCCAGGTCGTAGCGATTCAGGGTTGGCGATCCATAGAGCCAACCAAGACGAATGCCTCCGAGAGCCGATTCCACTGAAGGCCGGAGCGTCGGCTGTCAGATCGGGCATGCCGCCTTGGGTGGTGTGACAGTGCGAGCACCGGAGCTCAGCAAACAGATCGCGGCCTCGTCGCAGCTGGTTGGCCGAGGTGATGTCGGCACTGGTAGAGTGGCTGAGGGAACCCACGGGGATGGGATTGAAGGGAACCTCTTTGCCGGACCAATACACTCGCACCAGGGCTTCACCGGACTTGGGAGCCGAGTATTCGGTGAGGATTTTGTTGGCCCCCTTGTTGAGTCGGACCTTCGAGCTATCAATCCAGGCCGGGCTTTTGCCGTCGGCATCGAGGACGACCGCATCATTAATGGAAACTTTGAGGTGCCCAGTGAAAAGCCCATGGAAGAAGTACTCGCCGCGAAGATCGACGGACAGCTCTCCAGACCAGGCTGAGGTGAAGGGTCCCTGAACTAAGAAAGGGGTCGCGGGTTCGCCCGAAGGCACGAATAAGGCGATGCCGTCGGCAGTACGGTGATCGGATGAGGTTCCCGATCGCAGTGTTTGGGCCAGACCCGCCGAGGCTTCGGCGGCCATCAGGCCATGTGGGCAGATGAGCCCAAGGCAGAGGGCGAAGAGGTGCACCACGCTGCGAAAGAAGAGGCAAAAGGAACGCACGGCCGTGGATGGTAGACTGGCTCATTGGAGGGTCAAGCGAGCCTCCCTTCGGATGAAAGGTATAAGAAATTAAATCCAACTCATGAGGCATCAATCGGGTCGAGCGGTGTCGCCGATAAGGGGGGCGCCTTCCATGATGTCGGCGGCAGCTGTCGTCGGATTGCTCCATCGGGACAACCGGACTCGGCCCACGCGGTTGGAGGAACGGTACACTTCCAGAAAGGAGCCGGTGGGTGGCAGAGTGCTGAAGGAGTAATCTAGGACAACAAACCGCAGGCGCTCATTGACCAGAACCACGGAGCCAACACTCCCATCTAAAGGGCGTATGACGGCAGGGAAATCTGGAGCAGGCATGAGCATCTGCGCTCGGGAGGAGGCAGAGCATCCGCACAGGGTTAACAAACCGCCGCCGACAGCAGGCCCTAAGGCCACGACCCATCCCAGGCGACGTAACCAATCCAAGAGGGGGGGCTGCATGGCGGACAGACAAGCATGCCTAGCCAACAGGTCAATCGTATGGAACGGACAAAATTCGCTTCCGACGCGCGGGGTTGCTCCCAAAGTGCCGGCCGTTATGCTGCCACGTATGGACTGGCAGAAATTAGCGGCTCTGAGCGTGGTGGGAATCACGGTGGGGTTGTTCTTCAGGGCTCAGTGGGCACCGCGAAGGTGGCGGCGTCAGCTGGGGAGCCGAGGGGGAGGGTGTGGCTGCTCGGGAGGCGCTTCGGCCCCGCGGGGACCAGGATTAATCGTGCAAGGTCGACGCGGAGAGCGTCCTCAGGTAATTCTCCGATGAGAGTCATGCTTTCAGCTTTGAGGGCCAAGAGGGGGGTGCCCGGGTTAATCTGGGCCTTCATCTGGGTTCTTGTCGTGAGCACCGGTTTACTGTCGGTAGCGAGGGCCGAAGAGGCCGCGGAGACCCTGGGACGCGAGTGGGCCCAGCGGTTGCGGACGGTAGTTCCTGAAGATCCCTCGACCAATCAGGCGGTCTTGAGGATCCGCAATCGGGAGGGACGCCGTCAAATTCCGGTGACGGTCATCACTCAACCTGGGAAGGGGCGCTGGAGGGTAGAATATCAAGTGGGAGGCGATGGCGTCAAAGGAGCCAGGGAGATTTCAAGGATCCACTACAATGCTGAGGGCCCTCCAACCTATGAAGCATGGGTCGAAGAGTCAGGGAAACCACCATCGAAGGACGTTCTAGTGGCCGGTGATAAGGCGATCGCAAAGAGTGATTTTTTACTTCGTGAATTGGGTATGGAATTTCTTCATTGGCCAGAACAGCGCGTTAATGGTCGAGAATTGAGCAACGGTAGGTGGTGTCAAGTGCTTGAAAGCGTCTCGAAGAAATCCGAGGGACCCGCTTCGGTCAAGTCCTGGATCGATGAAAAGCTAGGAGTGGTCCTCAGTGCTGAGGTTTATGACGCGCGCAACGTGCGCCTCAAGCACTTTTCAATCACCCAGTTTCGAGAACATGCTGATCGATGGACTTGCAGTGTCAGCATGGTCGACGACGTCCGCGGGACCAAAACCGAGCTGGCGTTTGACGGCCCGGTTCCTCGATGACGGTTGGAGCAAATCGGGGTCGGAGAGCAGGGCGGTGAAATGTCAGGACACCGACGAAGAATTGGGCAAGGGGCGTTGGAGCTTCGGGTTGGAGGTGTTGGCGGCTTCAAGGGCCTCACCGACCAGTTGGGCTAGCGAGAAGTTCGAGGCCATGGAGTTTTCAGCCTTCCGAACCGCATCCAGCGCCTGAGTCACCGGCTGGCGTCCGGCATCCTCAGCGGTAGAAATATCCCGTCCATGCGCCGTTCGGATGGCGAGTAGGATGGATTGAAGGGATATTTCTGACAGGGGTTTAGCCGGAACGAAGGCGGCTTCGGCCCCTGAGGTTTCGTGCAAAAGACCGGAGGAGGCCAGCGAACCGAGCAGGGATGCGGCGAGTTTAGGAGGGATTCCCAATTGGTTGGCCAGTGACGACGCAACCGGAGGGCGCTCGCCCCGTTGGAAGCACATCCCAATGGCGGTCATCAAACGTAAGGCGGCGAACTCGCGCCCGTTTTGGTGGATCGAGTCGGCCTGACGGTCTTGAAGGTAAGCGCCACGGTTTTGGAAGACGTAGGCCACTTGCGATCCAAAGAGCAGGATCAACCAGGAAAAGTAGAGTCCGAGGAGGAACAGGGGCACTGCACCCAGGGAACCATAGATCTTGGAGTAGGTGACTACTCGGGTATTGTAGAGCGCTCCCAGTTGGGAGTTACCCCACCAGAGGGTGGCGGCAACCGCGGCTCCAACGGCAGCCGATCGCGGATCGACACGAGTATTGGGCATCAACAAGTAGAAGAGGCCAAAGGCAATGGTCAGCGTGATGATGGGGAGAAGGGCGGTGTTGAGCATGCCCAAGAGGGGCAGTTTCTGCATCCATTCAACTTGTTCGAAGGTAGCCTGGACATAACTGGAGGTGGTGACCAAGGCCAAGATGGCCGGCCCCAGCGTCAGAACGCCCCAGTAGAGCAGAATGCTGTTCCACCAGGACCGAGAGCGGGTGACACCCCAGATGTCGTTGAAGGCAGCTTCGATGGTCCGCATCATTGAGATAGCGGCAAAGATCAGACCGATCATCGCGGTGATGCCGATCGTGCCGAATGGGATGTCTGAGACGATGTTGACGATTTTGGTGACCACGGCTTCCTGCGAAACGTCGGCTCCTTGTTGACCCGACAATCCCAACGTCGGAGCAACATTTTGGACAAGCTGAGAGATCCAATGATCAATGGCTTTCTTGGCGTTGGAGATCTGGAAGATCGCCAGCATGCTGATCGACACCGCCAGCAACGGCACTAAGGCCATTAAAGTGGTGTAGGCCAAGGCCGATGCGCGGACCTGGCAACGGTTCTTGGCGAAGAAGCGGATTACCAGAGCCCAGAAATAAGTAAACTTCTGGAGCGCGGACAGGGACTCTGGATCCGGATGGGCGTGGACACCATCGCGAAAGGTGGCCGCGACATCAGCCTGGATCCGTTGGAGACGCGAGGGCTTCGGCACGGGAGGACGGTACACGGACTTCGACCGTCTCGGCAACCTTCCAAACCAATAGTCCCTGAACGGAGGCTATTCGTTGAGTTCATGCCTCGGGAGGAGCCTGGGGTTCGGCAAAGAGTATGAGACCAGGGCTGTAGCCGGAACGATTCAGTCGGCTGGGAAGTGGAAGAGCGGGGAGAGGGTCAAGGGGGACTGTAACGAGCGAGCAATGAACCTCTTTCGGGAATAAACCGGACACGCTCGACCGATCCCGCTGAATTTTTCCACTTTAGAGGTCTCCGCAGCACTGATTGTGGGCCCCAGGGGCATCTAAGTGTTCCTCCGAGCAGGAGGCGTTGGACTCCGATTCCGCTTTGGATGGGGCTGCCATCATTCGTTTGAGGAAGAGACTCAAGACCGAGACATCGGCAGGGGTGACCCCGCTGATGCGGCCAGCCTGACCTAAGGAGGTGGGCCTAATCGACTGGAGCTTAGAGCGGGCCTCGATCCGTAGGCTGGGTACTTGTCCATAGTCTAAGGTCGTCGGTATGCCTTGATTCTCCCAAAGACGCAGGCGTTGGACTTCAGCCTCTTGGCGATCGATGTAACCGGCATATTTGAGAGTGATTTGGACTTGGAGAGTGACTTCGTCCGGCAGATCGGTCCTGAGACCGGGCAAGGTGCTGTACTCCACTTCGGGCCGTTTGAGGAGATCAGACAGGAGGTCCTGACCATGCCTGGTGGTTTGAAGCCGACGGACTTCTTCCTGAATCGAGAGAAGTTTGGAGGAGAATTGATCAAAGTGTCGCTGAGGTAGCAAACCGATGTCCCGACCGATAGGGCTGAGACGTTGGTCGGCGTTGTCTTGACGCAGGAGGAGGCGGTATTCGGCCCTGCTGGTAAACATCCGGTAAGGCTCCAGGGTGCCTTTTGTGACGAGATCGTCGATGAGAACCCCTATGTAAGCCTGATCCCGTCGGAGGACGACCGGGTCCTTGGCTTGGACTCGTCGGGCCGCATTGATGCCGGCCAGGATTCCTTGGGCTGCGGCTTCCTCGTAACCGGAGGTTCCATTAATTTGGCCTGCTAGGAAGAGATTCTGGCAGCAGCGGGTTTCTAGGCTGGGAGAGAGTTGGGTGGGATCGGAGAAGTCGTACTCGACCGCGTAGGCGGGTCGGAGGATTTCTGCCTGTTCGCAACCAACGATGGAATGGACCATTTCCACCTGAACTTCAAAGGGGAGGCAGGTCGAGAACCCGTTGACGTAAATTTCGTCGGTGGCAATCCCCTCGGGTTCCAAGAAGATCTGATGTTTCGGTTTGTCGGCGAACCGGACGAATTTGTCCTCAATGCTTGGACAATAACGGGGTCCAACGCCCTCAATCACTCCTGAGTACATCGGGGACTTGTGCAAATTTTGCAGGATGATCTCCCGGGTGCGATCGGTGGTATGGGTGATGTAACAGGGTTCTTGACCGCCATGTCGTGCTAGAATGGATCCCGCAGGGTAGGGCCCAGGAGGCGGTGTGGAACCTCCGGAGCGATGTTCCACGTGGAACAATGGATCGTTCCAGAGGTCCTCCTTCCAATAAGTGAACCAGGGAACCGGTTCATCGCCATATTGGGGCTCAGTTCGGGTGAAATCGATGGATTGACGGACTAATCGAGGGGGGGTGCCGGTTTTCAGTCGACCCAATCGGAGGCCCACCTCAGCCAAGGACCCTGAAAGGCCGGTGGCTGCCGATTCACCCGCACGACCGCCGGATTGCTGATTGGCCCCAATATGCATGAGACCTCGCAGGAACGTCCCGGTGGTAACCACGACAGTTTCTGCGTGGAATTGGACCTCCAAGGCGGTCTCGACCCCATAAACGCGTCCGTTCCGATGGAGGAGGCTCACTGTTTGGCCTTGTTTGCAGTCTAAAAGGGGCTGGCGTTCGCAAACCCACTTTAAACGGAATTGGTAGGCTTTTTTATCGCATTGCGCTCTGGGAGCCCATACCGAAGGCCCCTTCTTCGTGTTGAGCATTCGGAATTGGAGACCGCAGAGGTCGGTTGTCTTTCCCATCTCTCCACCGAGAGCGTCTATTTCCCGAGCGAGGTGACCTTTGGCAAGCCCTCCAACGGCGGGATTGCAGGACATTTGTCCAATGGTGTCGAGATTGATGGTCAACAGGAGGGTCTTGCAGCCCATCCGCGAAGCAGCCAAGGCCGCCTCCACCCCAGCATGGCCAGCTCCCACCACAATGACATCATACCGCTTAGGATAGACGAACATCCCGGGAGAGTAGTGATTTCTTCACAATCAGCAATCTTAGGGCGAGGCAGTCCTTCGATTCTAATGTTCCACGTGGAACAGTGCGAAGAAGCGAAGTTGAGGCGGACACTCAGGTAAAAGCTAAAACCTTGATTATGACGAACAATCACTACAAAACAGGGTTAAATGAATAAAAATAACGATAACGAAACAAATTTCAAAAAATCCCGAGATGAAAAATCTTAGAACAAAGGCAGAGCAGAAGGATGTCGGTCCCTGATTCCAAAGGGCGCTCCCCAACCGGCAGCAAGAATTTGTGGTTATGAGAAGCCGTCGAAAGGGTCCAGTAATGGAATTGGAGCCCAGGTCGGATTGAAGAAATTCAAACCGTTAATTTAGATCTTGCCATCGAGGGTTAGATACGATCTATTCCCCCCTGAATACTCATATAAGAACTCTATGAAACTGATCCTCGCTGTTGCGGTTCTGGCCGCCATGTCCACCGCTACCTTCGCCAAGGAAGTGACCCTCACGGGCGAAGGCAAGTGCCTCAAGTGCGCCCTCAAGAAGGCCGACAAGTGCCAGAACGTCGTCGAAGTGAAAGAGGGCGACCATACCACCACCTACAAGTTGACCGGTGATGTCTCCAAGGGTTTCCACAAGGAAATCTGCAGCGAGACCAAGAAGGTTAAAGTGACCGGCACCTTGGATAAGGAACACCACGAGTTGGCCGTGACCCATATCGAGGCCGTCAAGTAATAGACCTTTAAGAAGGGGCTGGCCGTAATTCTAGCTCGAAGACAAACCCGCCTGATTCAGGCGGGTTTTTCATTGTGCGCCCGGCAGGGCGCACTCTCCGTGCGTTTGTGAAACTGATGAGACTAACCAGTGAAAGACTGAGTACGATGCCGACAGGGCGTCGTGTAGCTGAAGGCAACTGCGTCACCGCAAGGCGGGGTGGGGAGCAGCCGGAAGCGAACCTGCCGTCCCAAAACAGCCTGCTAAGGCAGTTGAACCCGATTCGGCCTTTCGGAATGGCGAGCCTGCGGAGAAAAGGCGAAGCCCAGGTCCCAGACCTGCCCAAAGCGATCACCAAGCCTGTCAGCACGGTCGTCCGGGAGTCCGAGGGTGTTTGGGGTGAGAAGGCCGGGAAAGCCCGTCAGTTAAGCAAAGAGATCCCCGCCGGTGCTACGGAGAGCGGAGGGGAAGTCAGAGCCTCCATAGTAGCTATGAAGCGGGTAATGACCGTGGAGCCAAGGGAGGTAGGAAGGTGAAGGATGGAAGGACAAGTGACGAGCCACCAGGCAGCCAGATAATGGTCGCAAGACCTAAATCCCTGGTTCCGGGACCGAACTCCTCGAGTGCGGCCTCTCCGTTCACCGGATCCCAACATCTGCTGAAAGCCCTTCGCAAGAGGGTAAAAGTATCCCTAGGGATACTTCGCAACTCACGAGCTGATCTCTCCATACGCCTCAGCTGGTGTCGAGCGTACCAGTCCCGCCCTGTGCGGGTGACTCACCGACTGGAGAGCCGGATGCGGGAAATCCGCACGTCCGGTTCGGAGGGAGGGGTGGGGTCAATCCCCCATTCCTACCTCTATAACGGGTTAAAGTCCCGAGCAGGCCCGGCAGGGCTCAGTTTCCGACACCGCTGAAGGAAGATTCCACCGAAAAGGGGGAGATTTTGTCTCTATCAGCGCAGTTGGTCAGCGCTCAAAAAGTTTCAGCGCTCAAAAAGGGCCCAGGGAGGGCTAAAAATATGGTTGGCCAACATGGATTCGAACCATGACTAAGGGCGTCAAAGGCCCCTGTGCTACCATTACACCATCGGCCAACAGCGGTGCGAGTCTAGGACGGGTCCTTCCCGGCTGAAAGTGAATTCCACAGGGAACGACCGGCTCTCATAAGTTTTACGCGCCGGCGACAAGGTGTCGCCAATCAGAAAACCCTAGGTTATCACTGGATCCCATTAGCGCTTCCGACACTCCATCTGATGTGGTTTTTATTCCACCGGCTGACCTTCCCATCCTCAGGCGATGGTCCCGGCTGTCCTTGATAGCTGCTGTTTTGTCGGTGCCTTCCTTCGGGATTCTTCTCATCACCCCCGGATGGCTGTTTCAGCGGATGATGGCGATGGATATGAACGGCTTGGGGCCGGTGGTCGTAACGCTTTTCATCGCAGTATGGGTTGGATTTATAGGGGCAATATTCGGCGGGCTGGCACTACGGCGGCTCCAAGGCCCGGATCCTGAGCGTCGCGGCCGGGCTTGGGCGTTATTCGCAACGGCCGGTATTCGGGGTCTATTAATGGTAATTGGCGGGACTTTAGGTTCCGTGGTCTTAGGCCGCGGGGGCGAAGAGGGGGGTGATCCGGACTTTTTCAAGTCACGGTGGATTGCCGGGCTCGTCGTCACCCTCCTGTTGAGTGGGGTGTACCTCCGCTCTCGTCTTCGCGGAGTCCAGAAACCTCGACGGGGACGCGGTTGGTGGGCCTTTGCCGGGGGATTACTGCTGCACCTAGTTCTCATACCCGCATTGCCGTTTTCGATGTTTCAGGCGTGGGTCACATTCCACCCAGAAATCGTCCGAGGAGGTGGTCAGAACCGGCGTTATAATGGTCCGCAAGAACCGGGGCTCTTTGCGCAGCGTCAATTGCGCCTCAAAACAGCGGTTGGGAAACCAACGACTGTGGTTCTCAGGTTCTGGGAAAATGGGAAGCCTCGTGAGTTGGGGCGGCGGGTGGTCAACGATGCATCCGCCTTGGAATGGCGGCTGATCGAGGGCCCGGGTTCGACTCAGGGACTGAGCCTGCACTGGAGCAAACCAGCGACCACGCCTCTGGAAACCTGGTCACTGGCCTTGCCGGCCGGGGTTGAACTGATCCCGGTGCTTGAACCGCAGAGCCTAATGTTGCCTAAGGGAACGAAGACCAACGTGTGGATCTTCCAGAATTTCGATCAGCCGCTTGTCACCCCGGCCATCGCAAGTCCTGATTGGGCGGTGGAGGTGCTTTTAGAATCGGGATCCCCATCGCCTTAAAGAACCTCGCAAAAAGCCAAGATACCCTGTTGGTCCGAACGATTTCTGTTGGATCTATCGTGTTGGCTGCGCCCTCTCGAGCCAGCGCTGAGTTGTTCGCTGGCTACGGGCCTCCAATTGGCCCGAGCCCCGCTCTCGCCTCGTCTTGCAAAAGAGTTCGTCGCGCTATCAATGACTTCCCAATGGAGTCGTTCCGGCTGAGTTGGCGGAAACCTCTTCGATGGCTTTGAGGCAATACCACTTCACGGCTCCGCTCATGGGTGGATCCAACTCCTCGAGCGCTTCGGGAGAACACCAACGGATGTCCCGATGCTCTTCGACCGCCAGGGTCAGCGAGCCACCGATGGGACGGGCAAAATAAATCATGCCGATGTGTTCGTGGGAGGCATGAATGCGGTGGATATCGAGGAATCGCGGAGCAATGAGGGCCCGGGTACCGGGTTCGGTGGTTGGCGGTCGCTCGCCGAGAAGCTCGATTTCCAGACCGCTCTCCTCACGAGCCTCTCGCAAGGCCGCCTGCTCTGGGTCCTCGTCCAATTCGATGTGTCCGCCGAGCGGCAGCCATTTGCCGAGCTTGCGGTGTAGAATCACCAGCACCTTCTGGTCCTGAACGACGAAGAGGGCGACGGTGAAATCGATGTTTTCGTGGAGATGTGGCATGGATGGATGAATGGATGCAGAGCTAGGGTGACGATAAAAGAGCCCGCAGATTTCGGATTTATCCGTGAGCTGGGGTCCCAAGAGAAGTCGATCAAGGGCCTATCGGAGCCAATTTACCCAATGAGTGCTGTAAGGGTCGAGCGCCCGGTCGATTCGCTTCCATCGTAACCAGTCGGCGATGGCTGCGGTCAGCACTCACGTCTGGGGTTCTTTTGACTCCGCAATTAACAACGATAGCCATGAAACGTTTGTCTCTCGCCTCCCTGTTGGCCATTTGTGGCCTGATTCTTTCCACCGCCACCGGGTCGCTCTTGGCCCAGAACGAGGCACCGGCAGCCCAACCGGGCGCACCGGGCGCTGCCGGCGGTCGCCAGGGTCGGGGCAACTGGGATCCCGAGCAAATGCGTCAACGCATGATGGAGCGCGTTCGCGAGCAACTGGCAGTGAAAGATGATTCAGAGTGGAGCGTCATTGAGTCTCGCATTAAGAAAATCAACGACTCCCGATCCGGCATGGGTCGAGGCTTCGGCGGTCCCGGCGGCGGCCCTGGAGGCCCTGGAGGCCAAGCGGGCCAAGCGGGCCAAGCGGGCCAAGCGGGCCAAGGCGGTCAGGGTGGTCGTCAGGGACGTGGCGGTTTCGGTCAGCCTAATCCGGATGCGGAGGTCTTGCAGACCGCCTTGGATTCCGGCGCTTCTGCGGATGATATTAAGGTCAAGCTGACGGCTTATCGCGCAGCGGCCAAGGTGAAGGAAGGGCAACTCGAGAAGGCCCAAGATGAACTTCGCCAACTCCTCTCCGTCAAGCAAGAGGCCCGCGCGGTGTTGCTCGGCCTGCTGAAGTAAACGACAAATCATGCGACGACCCCGGGAGGGGCACTTGACGGAAAGCGGGGAACCAGGCTTCTCCACGTTTCTTCAGGTGCCACCTCCCGGTCTCGTTATCGCAGGATTCCATTCCGACAATTGCTCCGTCATTCACCCGTACCATGGCCGAAGCCTCGACACCCACCCAAACGCTCCTCGATCGGATGATCGCCGAGCGGCAACTCTCTGCCGCCGATGCGTTGGCGTTTGTTCAGGCCCGGTTGCTCACAGGATCTTCAACCGCGGGTGGTGAGGATGCCACCGAGCGGGATGTCCTGGAATGGCTGTGCCACGAATATGGGGTGGGGTTTCTCCCCTTGGATTCGGTCGAGGCCGATCGCGAGGTGCTGGCGCTCTTCCCGGCTCGCATTCTTCTGAAGGAAGAATTGCTGCCGCTGCGCCGCGACAACGGTTCCATCGAGATCGCCAGTTGCCGTCTTTTTGCGACGCGCGGGCTGGACACACTCCGCTCCCTGACAGGCCTCCGTCTCAAATTAGTTTTGTCGCCGCGGGAGGCGCTCCTGCGGGAGATGAAGAAAAACCTCGGAGTCGGAGCCGACACCATCGGCGCACTCGACGAGGAGAAATCGGTCCAGGTCGTCGATGAAAACACCGAGGATTCCAACCTCGACGCCGGAGCCGAGGATGAAGCGTCGATCATTCGCTTCGTCAACCAAGTCCTTAAGGATGCCATTGAACTGCGCGCCTCCGACATCCATCTAGAACCCTTCGAGCACGAGTTCCGCATTCGGTACCGCATCGATGGTGAGTTGCAGGAAATTCCGCTCCCGGCTCAGCTCAAGCAGTTCCAACCGGCCATCGTTTCGCGCGTCAAAATCCTCAGCCATCTCAACATCGCGGAGAAGCGCTTGCCTCAGGATGGGCGTATCAAGGTTCGGATCGAAGACACCGAGGTAGACATTCGTGTCTCGGTAATTCCGATGCTTCATGGCGAGGCGGTTGTCATGCGTCTTCTGCGACAGAACTCGACCTTGCGGGGCCTGTCCCATATCGGTCTTGGAGACCGCGAGTTGGAGCATTTTCGGAAGGTGCTGAATTTGCCGCACGGCATAGTGCTGGTGACAGGCCCGACCGGCAGCGGCAAGACCTCGACTCTTTACACGGCCCTCAACGAGATCAACGACGAGGTCCGCAAGATCATCACGATCGAGGACCCCGTTGAGTATCAGCTCCGGGGCGTGAACCAGATCCAGGTTTCGGAGAAGGCCGGACTCACCTTCGCTCGTGGGTTGAGGTCCATTCTCCGCCACGATCCGGATGTCGTGCTCATCGGTGAAATCCGAGATCGGGAGACAGCGCAAATCGCGGTGCAGGCCTCACTGACCGGGCATTTGGTTTTCTCCACTCTGCACACCAATGACGCCCCTGGCGCTCTGACTCGCCTGGTAGATATGGGGGTCGAGCCGTACCTCGTGGCGTCGTCTCTCGAAGCCGTTCTAGCCCAGCGGTTGGTTCGAGTCTTGTGTCCTCATTGCAAGGTTCCCGACACCTCGGCTCATGCGAAATCCTTCCGATCCCGCATGGGCATTGCTCCAGAGGTTGAACTCTTCAAGGCCGTCGGATGTCGCGAATGCCGGCAAACTGGATTCTTCGGACGCCATGCCATCTTCGAATGGATGGACACCGATGAGAATATCCGTCGGCTGATTCTGGAAAATGGCTCTACCGACCAAATTCGTTCGGCAGCCCGAACTTCCGGCATGCGAACATTGGCCGAGGACGGTTGGCGCTTGGTGGCTCAGGGTATCACCACCGTAGAAGAGGTCCTGAGCGTCACGACCGACAAGGAAACATCGCGATTTCAGGCACCGGCCGATTCGGGCGAAGCCACCGACCAGACCCGTGGTTCTGGGGCATCGGGTTCACGCACCTGACCCATGCCCACCTTCACCTACCGAGCACTCCAAGCCGATGGGCAGATGGCCGATGGCACCGCCGAAGCGGCTACCCGTCCCGAAGCCTTGCGGGTCATCGAAGCGCGAGGCTTGCGTCCCGTCAGCGTCACCGAAGCCGGTGGCAGCGGAAATCGAACCGTCAAACCTGGCAAGGATTCGGCCAATGGAATCCAGGGTCTGGGCGGGTTGTCTTTTGGTGGTTCCAAGGTGAGCTCGGAGGAATTAGAGAATTTCACTCGGCTGCTCTCCAGCCTTCTCGCAGCAGGGGTTCCTTTGAGTCGGGCGCTGACCATCCTCGGTAAGGAGGCTTCGTCGCCGGTGGCCTCGGCGAAGTGGCGAGAAATCCACGGACTGGTGGTGGATGGTATGTCCCTGGCCACTGCCATGGCCCGATCCCCAGAAACGTTCCCGAAGGTTTACACGGCGATGGTCGAGGCCGGTGAGGCCGGCGGATTTCTTGACGTTGTCCTCGCGCAAATCGCTGACTTCCAGTCCCGAGAAAAGGAGCTCCGATCCAAGGTGCTCACGGCAATGATCTACCCAGCGGTTCTGCTGCTGATGGCCGCGGTGGTGCTGAGTGTGCTGCTGGTCTTTTTCATTCCTAAATTCCAGAAAGTCTTCGCCAGCGTGAAGGGCGGCTTGCCCCTCATCACCCAAATTATTATCGCCACCAGCGACATCCTACGTTCTTACGGTCTGTTGGTGTTGGTCGGGTTGGTGCTCGGGAGTTTCTTTTTGAGAACCTGGATCGTCTCGCCGGCGGGCCGGCGCATTTGGGAAGGGCTGACGTTGAAGGCACCGGTCGTGGGTCCGCTCAGTGCCCGATTTGCTATGGCGCGTTTTTGCCGAATGCTGGGGACCTTAATTGGGGCGGATGTCCAATTGGTTCAGGCACTAAATGTGGCGCGTCGTTCGATCGGTAACCAAATCCTGGTCGATGCTGTGGCTCGTTCGATCGACCAGGTGCAGCAGGGCGGACGTCTCGGCCAGAGTTTGGCGGAGTGTCCCACCCTCTTCAGCGGGTCCGTGATGGAGATGATCTCGGTGGCGGAAGAGAGTGGGCGACTGGATGTCGAACTCATCCGCATCGCCAACGTCACGGAGAGTGAATTAGACCGACGTCTTAAAACTGCGGTGGCCTTGGCCGAGCCGCTGATGCTCTTTCTGATCGCTGGTTTTATCGGCTTCATCTTTATCGGTATGCTGCTTCCGATTTTCTCGCTGCAAGACTACATCAAGTAATTCCTTCTGACCTCATGAACCTGAACCTCTCCCTTCGTCCCCAGGCAGGAGCCCTCGCCGGCAAGACACGTCGTCGCCACCGTGGTTTCACGCTGGTCGAGATGCTGTTAGTCATCACCATCATCGGTATTTTGGCCGCCCTCGTGGTCCCCAAGATGATGGGTCGCAGCGAACAGGCCCGACAGTCGGCAGCACGAGCCGACATCGCCTCGATCAAGATAGCCTTGGACGCCTACGAGGTAGACAATGGCTCCTACCCCAAGACCTTGGCTGACCTCCTCCAGGCGCCACGGCAGGCCCGTAACTGGCGCGGACCGTACCTCGACAAAATCCCTCAGGATCCCTGGGGCATCGAATATCTGTACGCTCAACCGGGACGACAAAATGCCACCTCCTTCGACCTGTCCTCCATCGGGCCGGACGGCAAGGCGGGAACCGAGGATGACTTTGGCAACTGGACGGCCAAATAAGAGTCACTGCCCGAAGAATTCGCGGCGGCACGGCTTCACCTTGATCGAAATGATCCTGGTGATGGCGTTGTTGGTTGTCGCTGTCTCGATGGTGTCTCCGCGCCTGTCGGGATTCATCCGCGGACGAGCCTTGGAGTCCGAGGCCCGTCGGGTTCTGGCCCTGACGCATGCGGCCCGGAGTCGGGCTATTTCTGAGAGCATGCCCGTCCTACTGTGGCTCGATGCCAACGAGGGTCGCTATGGAGTCGAGCGCGAGACTCGGGGGCAAAATGGTGACCCGTTGTCCCAAGAATTCACCGTCGATGACCATCTCCGGATTACCTTTGATAAGGCCCAGCGCCTTATCGGCCAGACGTTGACGAGTACCCGCACCACGGGTCTGCTGCCCGGAATTTCCAGTTCTCAAAAACCCACCACCGCCCGGACCGAACCGTCGATCCGGCTCCTGCCGGATGGGACCATCGATGAGGACAGTCCCAACGCCATCCGCATCGAGGACTCGGATGGGTCCGTGCTGTGGCTCGTCGAAGGGTCTGACCGCCGTCATTATGAAATTCGTACCGGTCTCCAATAACCGTCGGCGAGCGGGATATACCCTGGCGGAGACGCTGGCGGCTCTGCTCTTTTTGGCCATCGTTATCCCAGCCGTGGTCGAGGCCCTGCATGTGGCGAGCCGAGCCGGCACTGCGTCTATTCGGCGGGCTGTGGCCGCCCGCATTGCTGAACGGATGCTCACCGAGGCGACCCTCTACACCAATAGCAGTGCCACGCAAAGCGGGACTCAGGTCGAGGGAACGGTGGACTACCGGTGGACGGTGACCCGCGAGAACTGGGTGCAAAGCAGCCTGCCGCTATTGACGGCCGAGGTCCGCTTTTTGACCCAGGGACAGGAGTCCTCGGTCCGGTTTTCCACGCTGGGTCACCCCGTCGATGCGCTCCCTGGCAGCGGCAGCAGTACCGCCATCCGATGATCCCCCGAGTTTCATCCGGAAGCAGGAACCCATCGGTGTTCACGTTGATCGAATTAATCCTCTCGATCGGTGCGGCGGCTCTCATCCTCATCGTCGCTAACCAGGTCCTCTTCACGAGTCTTCGGCTCCGCAACACGGTTTCTGATGCGATCGAATCGGCGGCCCCGCTGGAGCTGGCGCTCGATTCCCTGCGCCAAGACATCCAGGGTGCGGTGACCCCTAAGACCAACGGACTCATTTCGGGCTCCTTCCGCGCCGGTACTCTGTCCAGTACCGTCAATGCCCAGCCCGTTTCGCTCGAGTTCAATACAACCACCGGTTCGCTGCGGGCTTCAGAGCCCTGGGGCGCGGTTCAACGCGTTTCCTACAGTCTCCGGAATTCGGTCGAAGGAGGATCGGCCTCGATGGACCTTTATCGCGGCGTGTGCCGAAATCTTCTAGCCATCTCCGTGGCCGAAGTGGAGGACCAACTCCTCTTGCGCGATGTGGCGCGTCTGGATGTGGAATCCTTCGACGGCATTCAGTGGCTCGCGCAATGGGACACCACCGATGTCTTTGGCACCACCACCAACCTTCCGGTGGCCGTCCGCATTCGTCTTCAGCGTGGGATTTCTTGGGGTCCCGACCCGGGACGCGTTGAATTATTGGTGCCCGTGAGCGCCCAGACACGCACCAACTCCACCAGCACCGTCGGAGGCTAAGCATGGTACTTCAAACCCTGAGCCAGAAAATGAGGACGCGGGCGATCCTAGGCCGGCCCAAGCTCCAGATGGATCTTCGCACCGGGTCCCGGGCGTCGGTCTTGGTGGTCGTGCTGTGGATCACGGCGGGACTGACCGCGCTGGTTCTCTATTTTGCAGCCTCCATGAGTTTGGAGTTGCGGGCTTCGGCTAATCGAGCGGCCGACCTGGCGGCCGGTCAGGCCATCGAGGGCGCAGCGCGCTATGTTGGGTGGGCCTTGGCACAGTTCGCCACAAACGGGATGATGACCACCAATTCCCAGTTTGTTTGCCAGGCATTGCCTATCGGAGAATCTCAGGTCTGGATTTTGGGCCGCAATCCGGCCGCCGCAGAATCCGGGCTCAACCAGTTGGTTTTCAACCTTCAGGACGAGTCGGGAAGGCTCAATCTCAACCGGGCCAATTCCAATGCTCTCTCGATGTTGCCCGGGATGACCACCGAGTTGGCAGCCGCCATCGTAGATTGGAGGAGCACCAACGGGACCTTGCAGTTGGGTTATTCGAGTTTGGGCTATGAAGCCAAGCGGAGTCCGTTTGAAACGGTCGATGAATTGCGCTGGGTCCAGGGCATTACCTTAGATCACCTCTTTGGGGACGATCGCAACCAGAACGGGATTCTCGACCCGGACGAACGCAGCCTCACTGGATCCTTGTATTCGACTCCGGGCCTATTGGATACGACCACCGTCTTCAGTCGGGAGCCCAATTTCCATGCCGATGGAACCCTCCTCACCAACGTCAACACCCAAGCCCAAATCCAGGGATTGCTCGAATCGTCCTTCGGCACCGGCCGTAGCCGCGAAATTCTCACTCGCTTGGGCTTCACCCAGGGCGGGGGACCCGGGGGTGGAGGCGGGGGAGGAGCCGCGGCCGCGACGCCCAATTTCCCGAGCTTACTGCGTTTTTATCTAACCAGCGGCCTAAGCCAAGATGACTTCGAACGCATCGCCCCGGAACTTTGCGTCACCACCAATACCTACAGCTATGGGCGGGTGAACCTAAATACGGCCAACGCCACGGTCCTCACCGCGCTCTTTGTCGGGGCGGGCTTGGCTCAAGAAGCCGCAGAGGGCGCCGCCTCGACACTCGTTCGGTATCGGGAACAAAATACGACGAGCCTGAATTCCATCGCTTGGATGGTGGCCGCACTCGGTCGTGATCATCAGGCCGTAACCACTTTGGCTGGCCGCGATCTCCTTACGACCCGGAGCTTCCAATATGGAGCCGATCTGGTGGCAGTAGGGCCCTTGGGCCGAGGTTATCGCCGAGTGAAGTTCATTTTTGATATCAGTGATGGAGTCCCGAAGATCCTCTACCGTCAGGATCTCAGCCGATTGGGCTGGGCATTGGGCGACCGTGTCCGTGAGCAGATCGCCCAGCAAATCGATCGCTAGATGAAGGCCCAGACCACCCCATGATGAATTTTCTGAAACTGGGTTCCCGTCCGCGCAAAGCCCCGCCCTCCGTTCTGGGGCTTTCGTGGGAGGGCCGTCGCATTGAGGGCAGCCTCCTGCGCCGGACCCAGAACGGGATTGAGAAAACGTTCGGATTTCAGGCCGAACTGTCTCTGGACATTGATTCGGGTGATCCAGAAACCGTCGGCAAGGAGCTACGGGCTCAGCTAGATCAGGCTGGTATTCGGGAACGCACCTGTGCGGTGGCCCTGTCGGTTTCTAGCCTGCTGGTCACCCAGACTGAAATTCCAGTCTTGGCCGATGCCGATGCACACAGCTTGTTGCAACTGGAGGCGGAGAAGGGTTTTCACGGCGACGCCTCGACCCATCAGGTGGCCCACTCGCGGTGTGTCCGGGGTGAGGGTAGTCAATGGGTGACCTTAGCCGCATTGACGCAATCTCGTTTGGCCTCTTTGGAACGTTGGACGCGTTCTGCGCGCCTCAAATTGGTGAGCGTTTCTGCGACCCTGTGCGAGCTCCAGCCTCCTGAAAATCCTGCCTCGGAGGGGGTCCTCGCGTTGCACCTCGGATCCGGGCCGGGTCCGGTGACACTCCAATTGAGCGCTGGAGGCGGTCTGGTGGCCTTGCGTTCCTTCGAAGGCGTCACCGAAGACCCGACTGGCCAACCGCTTTTACATGCCGACAGCATCGCACGGGAGATTCGGATTACGTTGGGGCAGCTCCCAGATCCTTGGAATGGCTCCATTCGCGATGTTCGCATCTTTGGCCCCCAAGACCTGGCCCAAACGCTGGCCGCTGAGCTGTCCACGCGATTGTCGGTGGCCGGTTTCCGCATCCGCCCCCAGACCGCCGAAGTGCCCGGGTTGGCCTCGTCTCAAGAGCTCCCAATTTCAGCGGTGGTCGCAGCCCGGGTGCTGGCCTCGCGGCCGGCGACCCTCGAGTTCCTGCCGCCCAAGCCATCGGTGCTCCAACAATTCCTGGCCCGTCACGCCCAAGGGCAGCGACGCACGGTCTGGACGGTCGCCGGCGGCGTGGCTGTCCTGGTGGCTCTGGCTTTCCTGATTCAGCAAATCCAACTCTCGCTCTTGGAATCTCGTTGGGCGGGTCTCTCAAGCAAGGTCAGGGAGCTGGAACGCATCCAGCAAGATTTGCGACAATTCCGACCGTGGACGCCTCAGTCGGCCCGGGGCTTAGCTATTTTGGAGGTTCTGACGAGCGCCTTCCCCGAGAACGGATCGGTGACCGCCAAGGTCATCGAAATTCGAGAATCAGGCGAGGTGGTCTGCAGTGGCACGGCCACCGATAGTCCGGCCTTTTTGGCGATGACGGCCCGTCTGAGCGCCTTGCCCGGAGTCCTCAAGGTTCACCACGACCAATCCCGCGGCGCTTCTCCGATGCAGTTCAACCTCACCTTCGTGTGGAATGGAGGCATGGCCCGATGAATCCCACCCAACGTCAACGTCTGCTCATGATCGTGACCCTGGCCGCTGTGGGTCTCTACATCGCCGACCTCGTGTTCATCACGCCGATGGGCCGAGTTTGGTCGGAGCGCTCAGCACGCATCGCCACCTTGCGGCGTCAGGTGAGCGAGGGACGGGCGTTGATCCAGCGCGAGGGAGGACTTCGGGATCAGTGGAATCACTTGCGCACCAATGCCCTGCCCCATGAACCGTCCCAGGCCGAGCAACGTCTGCTGAGGGCCTGCGACGAATGGGCCAAGGCGTCCGGGGCTCAAATCGTGGATCGAATGCCGCAGTGGAAGGGCGACGAAGCCGCCTACCAACTGTTGCGGTGTCGCCTCGAGACTTCCGGGTCTCTCGCCAGTTTGACTCAGTTTCTCCAGCGGATTGAAGAGGGTCCGTTGGCCGTCAAGGTCGATAGCCTTCAGATGATGAGCCGCGATCCGGCCGGTCGTCAGTTGACTCTCAGCCTCCAAATCAACGGCCTCGTGCTCAATCCCTCGTCTAAGCCATGAAGGTTCCTCCCTCAATTTGGATTGGCTCCCTAACGGCCGGGGTCCTGTTTGGGTCCTTGCTGGGTTTCGCAGCCGAGACTCATCCGACGTCGGTGATCGACTCCAAGGAGGTGGCGCGTCGGGTGGGCGATCGAAATATTTTCGATCCAGAAAGGCAGCCCAAGATCCGGGGTGAATCTCGACCGGCGCCCAAGCCGAAGGCGGTGGCCTCGTCTGATGCCCCTGAGTTTGGACTCGTGGGAGTCATAACCTATCCGAGAGGCACCTTTGCCTTCTTTGACGGAAACACCGTGGACCTTCGCAAGACCCTCCAGGTGAACGCGATCATCGCCGGTCAGACCCTGAGCCTCGTTTCTCCCCAGTCGGTCACCTTGTTGGGGTCCAATCGCCCTCCAGTTTTGCTGAAGGTGGGTCAACGTCTCCGTCAAGATTCGGAGGGCGCTTGGCAATTGTTGTCCGGCACCGGCGGAGATGGGTTCAAGCGAGTGGGCTCAGCCGAGGGAGCGACCGGAACAGCGGCCGCGTCGCCGACGACTCCGAGCGAGGATCCCCCAGGATCCGATGAAATTTTGAAGCGGCTTTTGAAAAAACGGGAACAGGAGATGAAATGAAGACCTTGATCACTCGAGCCTTTGGCGCTGCCTGTGCTGTGGGATATTTGGCTGGCGGCCTGGTAGCCCAGGATGCCGGAGCACCCACCAGCAATGCCCCAGCCATCACCCGAACGGAAACGACCGCGAGTCCGTCGCCCGTGCCCCGGGAGCAGAACTCGGCGGCCGGCAGCGCTGCGGGAATTCAGATGAATTTCAGGAATGCTCCATTGGAGCAGGTTCTTGAATACCTGAGCGAAGCGGCGGGGTTCATCATCGTTTTGGACGCGCCTATTAAGGGCACCGTCAACGTGATTAGCGCCAAGCCCATGAGTCAGGACGAGGCGGTGGATTTTCTGAGTTCAGCACTCAACAAGAATGGCCTGGCCGCCATTCGGGATGGTCGAACTCTGACCATTATCGACCGCACTGCGGCCAAGACCCGGGACATCCCGGTGAAGGTGAACAACGATCCCCGGATGATCCCGAAGAACGATGAGATCGTGACGCAAATCATTCCGATCCGATACGTCGAGGCCGAGCAATTGGCCAAGGATCTGGTTTCCTTCATTTCTCCTCAGGCGACCTTCGTGGCCAACGCCGCCGGCAACTCCATCGTGATGACGGACACCCAAGCCAATATTCGGCACATGGTGGAGATCATCAAAGCCATTGATTCGAGCGCCGAAGCAGAGACGGAGATTCGCGTGTTCCATCTGACCCATGCCAGCCCGTCCGATGTTGCCTCAGCGCTGTCTGGGGTGTTTCCCAGCACTAGCAGTTCGGGCAACAACAATCAGGCACCGGTCCGGTTTGGTGGAGGACCCTTTGGAGGAGCAGGAGGTTTTGCGGCAATGATGGGTGGCGGAGGCGGAGGCGGAGGCGGGGGACGAGGCGGAGGCGGAGGCGGAGGCGGGGGTGGTGGTAATTCCGCATCCGGACAAAACGATCGGATCCGGCGTGCATCGCAGGTCATGGCAGTACCCGACTCCAGGACTTCCTCGGTGATCGTAACTGCTTCCAAGAATTTGATGACCCAGATCGCTGGTATGGTTCGCGAATTGGATGTGGTCTCCACCCGGGACCAGCAAGTGCACGTGTTTCGTATGAACAACGGCGACCCTCAGCAGGCGGCGCAGGTGCTGCAGAACATGTTCCAGAGCACATCGGGCAGCCGGACAGGCACCAGCGGTACCGCCCAGAACAGTGCGCTCATGCAGCGCCAGCAAAACAACAACCAGACCACGGGCAGTACCTCCAGTGGATCGGGTACCTTTGGGAATAGCGGCGGTGGCCGCTCCGGCGGGCAACTGTTCTGAACCTAAGAACCTTGAACGATTCCAAAATGAAAACCAGTGGTTCTATCTTTTCGCGATTTCTTTCCACGGCCCCGGCGCTCCGCGTGTTGGTCGGGCTCCTCGGATTGTCCTTGGTCCTACCCGCCATAGCCCAACAGCGCGGCGGAGGCGGAGGCGGAGGCTTTGGCGGCGGCGGTGGTTTCGGAGGCGGTGGTGGCTTTGGTGGCGGTGGTGGCTTTGGTGGCGGAGGCGGCGGTGGCAATGGAGGCACTGGATCTTCCGGGCTCTACAATAACAACGGCAGAGTCGGCAGCGCCCTGATTTCGGTTGATCCGCAGACCCACAATCTCGTGGTCATCGCGGACGCCCTGACAGCCCTGCAAATTAGCAACGTCATCCGGAATCTCGATTCACCTAAGCCGCAGGTGCTTATCAAGGTGGTCTTCATGGAGGTTGAGAAGAAAAACGGCTCTGAACTCGGAGTCGAAGGCGCTTGGGCCAAGAACAACATTGGAAACAACATCAGCAGCGGTGGTGGGACCGTGATGGGTCTTTCAGGGGTGAACAGTATCAGCACCAACTTGAACGGCTTGGGGCAATCGATGGGAACGGCACTGACTCCGTCTTCTACCGGCGGCGGTTCCGGTGGCCTTTATTCCATCGCAGGCTCCGAGTTTCAGGCGACGCTCCGGGCTGTGGCTACATCTGGTAAGGCGCAAGTTCTATCCCGCCCGTCGATCATCGCCCGCGATGGCCAATTAGCACGCATTGTGGTCGGTCAAAAAGTTCCCCTGCCCAGCGGTGTTTCCTATTCAGGCTCCGCTGGCAACACCATCCCCATTATCAATGTTACCTATGATGACGTGGGTATCATCCTGAACGTCACTCCGTTCATTGGTTCAAATGGTCAAGTCGAGATGATCGTTCAACCGCAAATCTCTTCAGTCTCACCGACTGAACGGCAGTTCTTGTCGGCTAATGTCTCGGCTCCCTACATTAATATTCGTTCAGCCGACACCGTGGTGGTCACTCCGCATGCAGAGACCGTCGTCATCGGCGGCCTCATCTCTAATAACCAATCCCAGACCGAGACGAAGGTTCCCTACTTGGGCGACATCCCGATTCTGGGCAATTTGTTCAAGACCCGCGCCAAGAGCGATGCAAAGACCGAACTGCTCATTTTTCTGACGCCCTACATTCTCCAGGCACCTTCTCAGTTGGCTCAATTGACAACGAAGGAGACCCATCAAGCCTCATTGATCACCAATTCTGTCTCCGAGATGGATCTCAACCGATTCCTTGAAAAGGTCCCGGTCAAATCAGACGCCCCGGCCCCGGCCCCTAAGTCCAAGGGATTCTTCAAAAAGTGACCCGCGCACTGAGTGGAGCCCGGCCGGCTCAGTCATCGGAGTGACCCGCTGGGTGGTCAGCACCAAAGTGTCGTTGACGGCGAATTAACCGCCCAACAGGGTCTGCCAGCGGGAGCCTGTAGGGAGCCTCTATATCGGGGCCCTTCGGAGACCCAACTCACCTTGATTATGAGCAAACTCGATTCCGTTTACGCGAAACTTCAGGTCAAGACCGGGGCCAAAATGGCCCTCATCGTTCTCGACGGCCTAGGAGATATAGCGACCCGTTCCCAGAATTGGATGACGCCGTTGGAGGCGGCCAAGACCCCGAACCTCGACGCCCTGACCCAGTCGGGGTGCGCCCAAGGACGGATGATTCCGGTGGCACCGGGGATTACCCCCGGGTCGGGTCCCGGACATCTGGCCCTCTTCGGTTATGACCCCATCGAGTGGGAGGTCGGCCGAGGTGTGATCGAGACGCTGGGTTTGGGCATTGAGCTGAAGAATGGTGACGTGGCGGCACGGGCTAATTTCTGCACCCTCGATTCCAAGGGAATCGTCACAGACCGTCGCGCCGGTCGCATCGCGACCGAGGTTTGCGAGCGTTTGTGCGGAATCCTCTCTGCTAAGATTCAGAAGATCGGCGCAACTGAGGTCCACATTTATCCGGGCAAGGAGCATCGCTTTGTCGTGGTGTTCCGGGGGCAGGGTCTGGAAGGCCCGCTGACCGATACAGATCCCAACCGCGAGGGGCTCCTGATCGCCGAGGCCAAGCCGGTGGATCCGCAGAATGCCGGCCAGAAGAAGGTCGCTAAGCTGATCGTTGATTTCTACAAGCTGGCCTTGCCGCTCTTGGCGGGTGAGAAGATGGCCAACGGGTTCCTCATGCGCGGTGTAGCTCATCAGCCTGAAATTCCGACCTTCGAGCAGCGCTACGGTCTGAAGGCGGCAGCGATCGCGGTTTACCCGATGTACAAGGGTTTGAGCCAGTTGGTCGGCATGGTGAAGATTGAGGGACCGGAAACGATCGCCCAGCAGTTTGAGCGCTACGTGAAGGAGTACGATCAGTACGACTTTTTCTTCATCCACTACAAGTACACCGACAAGGCCGGCGAAGACGGCGATTTCGCGGCCAAGGTCAAGGCCATCGAGGACTTCGATGCCGCCTTGCCCATCTTCTTGGCCAAGAAGCCCGATGTGCTGGCCATCACCGGAGATCATTCCACACCGGTGGCTGTGAAGGGTCACTCGTGGCATCCACAGCCGGTGCTCATCCACTCGGAAATTAGCGGCAGCGACAAGCTGTCCCGTTTCACGGAGACAGGAGCTAATTCAGGATCCCTCGGTATCTTCGAGGCTAAGTATCTCATGCGCCTGATGCAGGCCAATGCCCGTCTGTTCGACAAGTACGGCGCCTGAGTTGCCGGATCATTTGCCGCTACCGAACAACACGAATAGGGACAGACCGATCTTGGGTTCTGTCCCTGTTTCGCTGAACAGATCTCTCAATCGGTTCAAGAGCAGTGACCCGGTTAAAGAACCACGAACGCAGTCCTGTGAGCGGGGCTTGATCGGGATGGATTCGGGACGCAGATTCTCTGGATGCACCCGCAGTTGCCGACACCCATCTTGGAATCCCTCAAGGCCTCCACGCGGCGGCGTTTTCTCCAGCACTGTGGGACCGGCATGGGCGCCTTGGCATTGAGCACCTTGCTCAACCCGTCACTGGGGGCCGCCACTCCGGATTCGGGAACCGCGTTCAAGGCCCCGCACTTCGCCCCCAAGGCCAAGAACATTATTTACCTGTTCCAGTCGGGTGGGCCCTCGCACCTCGACCTCTTTGATCCCAAACCCGAGCTCACTAAGCGCAACGGCCAACGGGTGCCCGAGGAGTTGGTGAAGAACATCCGGTTGGCTCAGATCGGCAAGGAGTCCAAGTTGTTGGCCTCTCCCTATCAGTTTGCCCGGCATGGCAAATCTGGGGCCTGGATTAGTGAACTCCTGCCCCAGTTGGGTTCCATCGCCGACGATGTCTGTTTCGTGAAGGGCTTCTACTCCGAGGCGTTTAACCATGACCCGGCAACCTTGTTCATGAACACCGGAGCTCAGTTGGCGGGTCGGCCGGGCATGGGCTCGTGGTTCAGTTATGGACTGGGCAGCGAGAACAAGGACTTGCCGGCCTTTGTGGTCATGATGACGGGCGTCGGACAGCCCCTCACCAACGCGGCTTGGGGCAGCGGCTTCTTACCGACGGTGCATCAGGGCGTTACATTGCGCTCGCAGGGTGATCCGGTGCTGTACGTCGGAAATCCGCCGGGCATGGATCGCAAACGCCGTCGCCAAACATTGGATGTCCTTCGGGACCTCAATCAGGCGCGTTTCGATGTCTTGCAAGATCCAGAGATCCAGACACGAATCGCTTCCTATGAGCTCGCCTACCGCATGCAAACCAGTGTGCCCGAGGTCATGGATATTACGGGCGAGGCATCGCGTGTTCATGAAGCCTACGGGACGACTCCCGGTCGGGCTTCCTTCGCCAACAACTGCCTACTGGCCCGTCGATTGGTCGAGCGTGGAGTTCGCTTTGTCCAACTCTACCACCGGGGCTGGGATCATCATGGCGGGCCCGACGGTAATTTGGTCTTTGATCTCAAGAAGCGTTGCGCGGAGACCGATCAGCCGTCTGTTGCCCTCATCAAGGACCTCAAGGAGCGCGGTCTTCTCGACGAAACCTTGGTCCTTTGGGGCGGAGAGTTCGGTCGGACTCCGATGATGCAAGGAGCTCTCAAGCCAGACCAGATCGGTCGAGATCATCATCCGCATGGGTATACCATTTGGATGGCAGGCGGGGGCATCAAGCCCGGGACCGTCTATGGCGGGACGGATGATTTCGGTTTCTATGCCACTGAAAACAAGGTCCACGTGCACGACTTGCACGCCACTCTCCTGCACCTCTTTGGCATGGATCACCATAAGCTCACCTACCGATTCCAAGGGCGTGATTTCCGTCTCACTGATGTCCATGGAGAGGTGATCCAGGGAATCTTGGCCTAGTCGATGGGGAGCGAGAGTGAGAATAACTCATCGGCCCTGTGCGTTGACGCAGTCAAAAAAGTTTCCATATTGGCAGACCGATGACGTTCGACCTCACTGAGATGCTGCAGGACTGGGATTATAAGCCCGGTCAGGTGGTGGCGCGCCGCTTTCAGGGCAAGGATGGTGAGAAAATCCAGCTGCGTGTTGATCTGGGGATCCTCCAAATGAATGTGCTGGGGCGTCCGGATGGCAAAAAGCCCATGGGTCATGAGTCCTGGTTCCATTTCTACCGGAAGCGTTCTGAACAGGCCTCGACCAGCGCCGATGGCGAGACTCCAGATTTCGCCCTGGGGTCGGAGGAATGCGGGCGTCTCCAACAGGAATCCATCCAGTATCACCACCGATACATTTGTTTCTTCCAGCTCAAGGACTACGAGGCCGTTGAGCGCGATTGCATCCGAAACCTCGAAGTCTTCAGCTTCGTGGACCGGTTTGCTGAATCCGACGACCTGTCATGGAGCGTGGTTCAATTTACCCCTCAGCTCACGATGATGCGCACGCGAGCCCGCGGCGAGGCCCGTCTCCAAGAGAGCGATCGGGATGCCGCCCTCATCGCCATCGAGGCCGGCATCACCGAGTTGGCTGAGTTCTACCGGGATCACGAACGAGAAGAACTCATCGAACAAAGTGGCGAAATCCTGTCTTTGCGGGGATGGCTCGACGAGATTCGTCGTAAGCCCCCGCAGAATGAGATCGAACGCCTTCGCTTCGCTCTTGCCGAGGCCATCCGGATCGAGGACTACGAGACCGCCGCAGAAGTCCGCGATCAGCTTCGCAAACTCCAAGCCTCCGAATCATGAGCCTCCAACAACGCGTTAACGACGAACTCAAATCCTCCATGCTGGCCCGCCAAGCCGTCCGAACCGGGACGCTCCGGATGCTCAAGGCGGCTCTGGGTTACGCCCAAATCGAAAAGAAAACGGAGACACTCTCGGATGCCGATGTGATGGCGATGATCCAACGGGAGGCCAAGAAGCGCCGAGACTCCATCGAGGAATTTGAAAAGGCTGGACGGACGGAAATGGCAGCCAACGAGAAGGCCGAATTGGAAGTGCTTACCGAGTACCTGCCCAAGGCGTTGTCGGCCGAAGAATTGGAAAGCCTGATCCGAGAGGTCATCACCGAGGTGGGAGCCACCTCGAAGAAAGACATGGGAGCGGTCATGAAGGCCGCCCAGTCCAAGGTGGATGGCCGAGCCGACGGCAAGTCCGTCAGTGCCCTTGTATCCAGGCTTCTGCCCTAAGGTCAGAGAGCCTCGCTGGATGTCCTCATCACCTCAGTCTCCCCGAAACGCCACCGCGGCGGACTTCATCCGTGCCTTGAGTGCTTCGGCCCAGGTCGCACGCTCCGGTGGGCAAACCATCGGTGAGTTCCTCGATCAACTGGGCGAGGGCAACGCCTGGTTGATGGCTCTGATCCTCACCCTGCCATTCATTCAACCCCTGCCCACCGGGCCTATCGCCACCTTCGGGGGCCTGGCCTTTGCGGGAATAGGTTGGAGGTTAATCCGCGGTGATGAGTCGGTCTGGCTGCCGATGCGTATCCGATCGACCCGGCCTCGGGCGATGACTTGGAACGCATTTTCCGGCTTCGGGTGCGGATTGTTGGGGATTGTCGGTCGCGTGAGCCGCACCGAACGCATGGTTTGGCTGGTGGATGCGGTCGGGCGCAGGGGCGCTGGCTGGCTCATCCTGGTGGGCGGCCTCTTGGTGGCTCTCCCATTTCTGGTGGTTCCGCTTCAGAACTCGCTCCCGGCACTGGTCATCTTTTTTGCGTGTGTCGGACGGCTTCAGCGAGATGGCGTCATGTACCTGATGGCTCTCCTGAGTCTGGTGGTCACGCTTATCTATTTTACGTTGGTCACCTGGGTTATTTTCTTTGCAGCCGAGCAGTCTTGGATGTGGCTTCGGGCTTTCCTCAGGGGATAGAAACCCATCGGAACGATCGGTCCCCGCAAATGGACCCAGGAGCCAAAATGAAGATTAAAACCAACGAAGGGTTTCAAATGGAGGGATGAGTCGGTGGAAAGATCTGCAAAAACCGCTTGTGAAACTTTTCACTATCTCGCTAGGCTGTCCAAACAGTAGTTGAGAACCTTCGCCGTCTGCGTGCCCGTGGAGCAGATCCGGTGGTTATCTATTTATTACGATGGCCTGGCCTAAAGCTTTAGTTTTTCTCTTTGGCGGACTCTGCCTTCAGTTGGCAACCGTTGCTGCAGAGCATGGAAACCCTGCCGAGGTCGCGGCGACACATGGCTTGCCCTCGGCGGCTCCGGTCATTTTCCATATTGGACCGTTGCCAGTGTCCAACTCCATGATCCTGACTTGGATTGTGTCTCTGTTGCTGGTTTTGGCTGTGCGCCTTGGGGTACGGACCATGAAGGACGTCCCCGATGGAGCGCAGAACTTCTGGGAGTGGCTCGTCGAAAGCCTTTATGACTTCCTTGGAGGCATCATTGGAGCGGAATTGGTCCATAAGACTTTCTGGTTTTTCGCCTCCTTGTTCATTTTCATTTTGGCCACCAACTGGTTTGGGTTACTGCCGGGAGTTGGCAGCATCGGATATGGTCATCCTACGGAACACGGTTTCGATGTGACGGAACCCCTGCTACGCGGTGCTAACGCGGATTTCAACATGACCTTCGCCATGGCGATGGTGTTCTTTATCCTTTGGACCGTCTGGGCGCTGCAGGCCAATGGGCCTGTGGGTTTCCTCAAGCATCTTTTTGGAGCCAAAGGTGGCTTGGGCGGCTTCATGGGATTCATCCTCATGGTGGTCTTCTTCGCAGTGGGTCTTCTTGAGGTGGTCTCAATCTTGTTCCGCCCCGTATCCTTGAGTTTTCGTCTCTTCGGAAATGTCTTTGCCGGCGAAAACATGTTGGAGGCCATGACTCATCTGGGCGGTGCAAAACTGGGTTGGCTGACAGCCTTGCCCTTCTACTTTATGGAGATTTTGGTGGGAGTGGTTCAGGCTCTGGTTTTCATGTTGCTGACTGCGGTCTTCACCCTCCTCATCTGTTCGCACGACGAGGAACCTGCCGAGGACGGTTCTCATCACTAACAATTTCGGCCCTCAGACGGTGGCAAGACTGCCGGGATGGCTGGCAACAACACTACAAAGACAAACAAGACAAACAACACCATGATGATCGCAGAAATGTCCGGTAATATCCACGTCGCCGCAGCCGCCTTGGGCGCCGCCATCGGCGTCGGAATGATCGGCAAAAGCGCCGCTGAAGCGGTGGGTCGCAATCCCGGTGCCGCGACCAAGATCCTAGTCCAAGCGATCTTGAGCACGGCCTTCGCCGAAGGTATCGTGTTCTTCGCCTTGTTCCTCTGGAACGGGAAGTGATCTTGTCGGCGCGGATCCCCATGGTTCCGCGCCTCCCCCTTTACTAGAAGTTCAGATCCCATAGTTCCTACAGAAATGAGCCATCTTCTAATTCTTGCTGCATCCGATGCTGGTCCGGTCGCCGAAATTGCCAAGATTTTCGGGGCCAACGTTCCGGCGCTCGTAGCCAATTCGATCAGCTTTTTGTTGGTTGCGCTCATTCTGAAGAAATGGGCGATCGGCCCCATCCAAAAGACTTTGGAAGACCGCCGCGCGACCATCTCCCAAGGTCTTGCTGATGCCAGCCGCGCACGGGAGGATCTCGCCGTTGCCCATCGCAAGTCCCAAGAGTTGTTGCTAGAAACGGGCGCCCAGACCGGTCGGATCATTGAAGAATCCAGAGCTGCAGCGGCACGGGTTACCGAGATCGAAACCCAAAAGGCGATCGCCGCCGCCGCCGACATCATTGCCAAAGCGCGTCATTCTAATGACGCCGAACTGGCCCGCCTGAAGGCGGAACTCCGTCAGGAATTTGGAAGGTTGGTCGTCGAGGCCAGCATCAAGGTCACCGGAAAGATTCTAACGCTGGACGACCAAAAGCGCTTAGCTGAGGAAACCCAACGGCAAATCGCCGCCTAGGCCAACCCAAATCACCAACCGAATCACAACCTAAATTTCTCGGATGAAGATTGGAAAACAGGCGCGGCGTGACGGCAAGGATCTATACCGGATTTGCCTGCTCGATGGTGTGCTGAACGAGAGCCGCGTCCGCCAGGTGATGACGCAGGTCTTGGCGAGCAAACCCCGCAATTATTTGGCTGCCCTGACCCACTTTCAACGGTTAGTGGAGCTCGACATCCAGAGTCGCACGGTCCGCATTGACAACGCCGTGCCCACCTCTGAATCCCAGATGGACTCCATCAAAGCCAGCCTGACCCAGAAGTATGGGACCGGTCTGGATTTCCAGTTCTTTGTAGACCCCACTCTGATCGGTGGGCTCCGCATACAGATTGGCAGCGATGTGTTTGATGGCACCGTGAAAACACGGTTGGCCGCTCTCGAGAACAGTTTTTAACGATCATTTTCAACTTTCCCACAGTCGAATAATCCCACAGACGACATGAGTTCCCTGCTCCAAGAAATTGAGGCCCAGATCAACGGTGCGAAGGCTTCGGTGACACGCCAAAACATCGGACAAATCCGCGAGATCTCCGATGGTGTTTGCAAGATCGAAGGCCTTTCGGACTGCATGGCCAATGAGATGCTCGACTTCGGTGGCGGCATCATCGGCCTTGCCCTGAACCTCGAGGAAACCGAGGTCGGCGCAATCATCATGGGTGACTACACCAGTCTCCACGAGGGCAGCGAGGTGAAGACCACCGGCAAACTGCTGTCGGTTCCTGTCGGAAAAGGACTATTGGGTCGAGTCGTGGACGTCCTCGGGCGACCGCTCGATGGCAAGGGTCCGATTGAGGCCACCGCGTTCTATCCGGTCGAGAAGATCGCCCCGGGTATCATCAAGCGGAAGTCGGTGAGCCAACCGCTCCAGACTGGAATCATGGCCGTCGACGCGATGATTCCCATTGGTCGCGGTCAACGCGAGTTGATCATTGGTGATCGTTCCACCGGCAAAACCACGATCGGCGTGGACACGATGATCAATCAGGCCCGCATCAATCAGCAGAATGTCGGGGTCAAGGACTTCCGCCCGGTCTACAACATTTACGTCGCGATCGGGCAGAAGCAGTCCAACATCGCCCGCGTCATCGCTGAGCTCGATAAGGCCGGCGCGATGGAGTACACGATTGTGGTGGCCGCTGCCGCCTCGGACTCGGCTGCCGATCAGTATCTGGCACCGTTCTCAGGAGCTTCCATTGGCGAGTGGTTCATGGACAACGGCATGGATGCGCTCATCATTTATGATGATCTCTCCAAGCAGGCCACGGCTTACCGTCAAGTTTCCTTGGTGTTGAAACGTCCCTCCGGCCGCGAAGCCTATCCGGGCGACGTCTTCTACCTTCACAGCCGCCTCTTGGAGCGATCGGCCCGCGTGAACGAGAAGAGCGGCAACGGATCGCTGACGGCCTTGCCCATTATTGAGACTCAAGCGGGCGACGTCTCGGCCTACATTCCGACCAACGTCATCTCCATCACCGATGGTCAGATTTATCTCGAGACTGACTTGTTCTATCAGGGTGTCCGCCCGGCCATCTCGGTCGGTCTTTCGGTGAGCCGCGTTGGTTCGGCCGCGCAAATCAAGGCGATGAAGCAAGTCGCCGGCAAGATCAAGCTCGACCTAGCCCAGTACCGTGAACTGGCCGCCTTCGCCCAGTTCGGATCGGACCTCGATGCCAAGACCCAGGCCACCTTGGAGCGCGGCAAGCGCATCGTAGAGCTCTTCAAGCAGAGCCAATACAAGCCGATCCCGGTCGAGTTCCAAGCGATCATCCTCTGGACCATGCAGAATGGTCTTCTGGACGACGTGGACGTCGAGAAGGTTAAGGACTTCCAAAACAAGATCACCGACTTCCTCAACACCCGGAAGCCGGCCCTACTCGAGAAGGTTCGCACCGAGAAGGCTATCAATGACGCATTGGCCGCCGAATTGAAGGCCGCCGTCACCGAGTTCAAGCAGAGCTACCGCTAAGCCGCAGCCCGACCGGAGCCCCTCCCACTCATCATGCCCAGCACACGCGACATCCGGCGCCGCATCAAGTCGGTCAAGAATACGGCGCAGATTACTAAGGCGATGCAAATGGTCGCCTCGGCCAAGATGCGCAAGGCGCAGCAAGCTGCCCTTGCAGGCCGGCCGTATGCATCCTTGATGAACGAGGTGCTGGCGGCTGCTACTGCAGGGGCCGGAGAGTTCCAGCATCCTCTCACCGAAAAACGTGAGATCAAGAACCGGGCGCTGATCATCATCAGCACCGACAAGGGTCTTTGCGGTGCCTTGAACACCAACGTGTTGCGCGAGGCAGCCAAGGCTCATCTTCCCAGTACGGTTTATGTGGTGGCCGGCCGCAAGGCAGCCCAGTGGGTGGCACGGCTCAAGCGAAAACTGGTCGCCGAATTTTCTTACAAAGACATCCCTGACTTCGCAGAGGCCCGGGCTATTTCTAAGTTCGCTCAAGAACTTTTTCTCAGCGGCCAGGTTGATGCAGTTGATGTGGTTTTCACCAATTATATCAACACCTTGACCCAAAAGTGTGAAGTTCGAACTCTGTTGCCTCTGGGCCGTCTCCAGAAACTGGATGCTGAAATCCGAGGCAGCGGCAGCTCTGAGGAACTTCAGTCTGCTACCAGCCAAGAGTACAGCTTTGAACCGCCGGCACCGCAGTTGTTGAGCAACTTACTCCCGCACTACCTGAACTATCAGGTGTATCAAATGCTTCTGGAGGCTAAGGCTTCTGAGCACTCGGCGCGCATGGTTGCCATGAAGAGCGCCACCGACAACGCCAAGCAACTCATCAAGGACCTGACGCTCGAGTACAACAAGCTCCGTCAGGCGAACATCACCAAGGAACTTCTCGAAATTACCAGCGCCGCCATGGCGATGGGCAACTGACCTCTCTCGGAAATGAACACAGGAAAGATCGTCCAGATCATCGGTCCCGTCGTCGACGTGGAGTTCTCCGGAACTCTCCCCGCGATCTACAACGCGCTCACCGTCGACTTCACGCCTCCCGGCGGCTCCGCCACCCGTCTCACGCTTGAGGTGCAGCAGCACCTCGGCGGACACTGGATTCGCGCCGTCGCCATGAGCACCACCGAAGGCCTTAAGCGGGGGCAACCGGTGGTTGATCAAGGTCAACCGATTTGTATGCCCGTGGGTGAAGCCGTCATGGGCCGTGTCTTCAATGTCACCGGAGACGCCGTCGATGAGCAGGGTCCGGTGAAGGCCGACAAGTATTACCCGATCCATCGCAGCGCTCCGCCGCTGGTGGATCAATCCACCAGTCCTCAGATCCTGACCACCGGTATCAAGGTCATTGATCTCATCTGCCCCTTTCTCAAGGGCGGTAAGGTCGGAGCCTTCGGTGGTGCGGGCGTCGGCAAGACGGTTGTCATCATGGAGCTGATCAACAACATCGCGAAGCTGCACGGCGGCATCTCGATGTTCGCGGGCGTCGGTGAGCGTACCCGTGAGGGCAACGATCTCTACAACGAGATGATCGAGGCCAACGTCATCAAGACCAAGAAGGACGCAAACGGCCATTCCGAGATCGGAGCCAACGGCATGCCGATCCTCGAGCCCGGATCCCGCATTGGTCTGGTCTATGGTCAGATGAATGAGCCGCCTGGAGCCCGTCTCCGAGTTGCTCTCTCGGCCTTGGCGGTCACCGAGTATTTCCGCGACGAGAAGAACCAAGACGTGCTGCTTTTCGTCGACAACGTGTTCCGCTTCTCGCAGGCAGGGTCCGAGGTGTCGGCGTTGCTGGGTCGCACTCCGTCCGCGGTGGGTTACCAGCCGACACTGGCCGCCGAAATGGGCAATCTTCAGGAGCGCATTACCTCCACCAAGAAGGGTTCCATCACCTCCTTCCAAGCGGTGTACGTGCCGGCCGACGATCTCACTGATCCGGCCCCGGCCACCACCTTCGCCCACCTCGATGCGACGATCGTTCTCGAACGTTCCATCGCCGAGTTGGGCATCTTCCCGGCGGTAGATCCGCTGGCCTCGAGCTCCCGCGCTCTGGCGCCGGAGTTCGTCGGCGAAGAACATTACAACGTTGCCCGTGGCGTTCAGAAGGTGCTCCAGCGCTACAAGGACCTTCAGGATATCATCGCGATTCTCGGCATGGACGAGTTGTCTGCCGATGACAAGTTGACCGTCTTCCGCGCCCGCAAGATTCAGAAATTCCTCAGCCAGCCGTTCACGGTGGCCGAGCAGTTCACTGGGCGTCCGGGCAAGCAGGTGCCTGTGGCCGAGACCGTCCGGAGCTTCAAGGAGATCTTGGAAGGCAAGTACGACGATATCGCAGAGGCCAACTTCTACATGAAGGGTGGCATCGACGAGATTCAGGACTGACTTAGTTGTCCGTCCCACGCTCAGAACCCCAACGACATGGCCACTCTCAAACTGGAAATTGCCACGCCCGAGGCCCGGATCTATTCCGAGGAGGTCGACATGGTTACCTTGCCTGGGCTCGAAGGCGAGATGGGTATCTTCCCGATGCACATCCCGCTGATGACTCAGATCACCCATGGCGAGATCATCGTCCGTAAGGGCGGCCAAGATCACTTCCTCGCCGTCGGAGAAGGTTTTGTAGAGATCACCGGTCAACGGGTGGCCATCTTGACCGATATGGCTATCCGCGTTGCAGATATCGACGAAGTTCGCGCCGAAGAAGCCCGGAAAAAGGCCGAGGCGCGGATCGCTCAGAGATTGGGAGACGAAGAAACGGCTATGGCCCAAGCCTCTCTCATGCACTCCTTGACCCAGCTGAACTTGAAGCGGCGTCAGCATCGATGAACTGATCTGCCGGATCGGATTCAGTAAAACAGTCGCCGCTTAAACAGTTGCCGCCACTCATCGGGCGGCCGTTGTTATGCTAGCACCTTTGCTGAGCGAACACCTCTCCTCAACTGGGTTAGATCGCCGCTTGGAGAGGTGAGCCTCCTGCAACTAAATCCTTCGAGCCAGTCAACCGCATGCCGGGAACCATCGAATTACCGACGCCCGACGTCGATGTGGAGACGGATCCCAAGAAGGTTCGTGAGCAGGATTATACCGTCATCGTCTGGGATGATCCGGTCAACCTCATGCCCTATGTGACCCATGTGTTTCAGCAGGTTTTCGGTTGGGGGCGTGAAAAGGCACAGCGGCACATGCTCGAAGTCCATGAGCAAGGCCGCAGTGTTGTGGTTCGAGACAGCTTCGAAAAAGCGGAGTACTACGTCCACGCGCTCCAGAAGTATTCCCTCACCGCCACTTTAGAACCCGCACCTCCGAAGCCCTTGAGGAACAGTGCCAATCGGATTTAGCCGGTGAGTTGGAGAAGCATCGAGCAGAGGTACGTTCCCGATTGGTGGTGCTCTTGGGCGTGGCGGTTTCGGCCCAAACGACGATCCAAACCCCCACCGGACCCCGAGAAGATTCGGGCTGGATCCTCCGTCTCACACGCGAAGACCGTGAATCCTGTCTTCAGGCCCTGAACGAATTGCGCCTGGGGGCCTGGGAACAACTCGGGCGACCCGATCCTCCGGAGGTTCCCGACGATCTGGCTCCCGACTCACCCAATATCCTGCATTGGTGGACCCTGGAGATTGCCTCCCGTCTCCAGGGGCGGTTGATCTTCGAGGAATCTCTCGAATGAGGAAACCTGTCGGTTCCGTGGCCTTCCTATCTCCAGGAGATCGGTTGCCGGATCCGAGCCAGGCCCGGGAAGATGGATTGGTGGCAGTGGGAGGCGACCTGGCGGTGGAGCGGTTGCTGGAAGCCTATCAGAGCGGTCTTTTTCCGTGGTCGGCGGACCCGATCACCTGGTGGTCCCCCGATCCCCGCGGCGTTCTTCCGGTGGGCGCAGTGCATGTTTCCCGGAGTCTGGCCCGGACGTTGCGTCGAGCCCCCTACACGGTGACTTTCGATCAGGATTTTTCTGCTGTCATTCGAGCCTGTGCCACGGTGCCCCGGGGCGGGGCTAGCTCGACCTGGATTTCACCCCAGCTTTTGGAGGCGTACGAACAACTGGCCCAGGCCGGACATGCCCACAGTGTGGAATGCTGGCAGGAAGGGCTGCTGGTGGGTGGGGTGTACGGGGTTAGTGTTGGAGGCTTCTTTGCCGGTGAGTCCATGTTTCACCGCGCGGATGATGCTTCGAAGGTGGCTTTGGTCCACCTGGACCGTCATCTATTCAGCCGCGGATTCACCTTGCTGGACTGTCAGATGGTTACCTCGGTCACCCGCTCGCTGGGAGCGATGGAAATTCCTCGGGCCGATTATTTGGATCGGTTGGCCCGGGCTGTGGGCCAACCTTCGCGGTGGTGACGGCCGTATTGCAGGGCGCAGACAGTCCTTGGCCTTATAGCCCTTCAGGCGACCGCCACGGCTGAAGCCCGTCGGGATTCCAGCGCCAAGATCATGCTGTTCAGGATCGAACGGCCATCTTCTGTTCCGAGGATTCCTTCCACTGCCCGATCCGGGTGAGGCATGAGGCCCGCTACGTTGAAGCGCTCATTGGCGATGCCCGCGATGTTCAGCACGGAACCATTGGGATTGGCTGCCTCAGTCACGGCCCCACTCGCGTCACAGTACTGCCAAAGAATTTGGCGCTGTGTTTGCAATCGTTCCAGCGTGGGAGCATCGGCGAAGTAGCATCCCTCGCCGTGGGCGATGGGAATGCGGAGGGGAACGCCGTCGCGGCGGATTTCTGAAGTAAATGGAGTCTCGAAGTTGGCGGTTTTCAGAAAAACCTGTTCGCAGTGGAAACGCAGGTCTCGGTTGCGGATTAGTGCACCCGGCAAAAGACCTGCCTCGCAAAGGATTTGGAAGCCATTGCAAATGCCTAGGACGAGCCCGCCGTTGTCCGCGAAGCGGCTCACCGCTTGCATCACCGGGCTGAAACGGGCGATGGCCCCGCAACGCAGAGCGTCCCCATAGCTGAAGCCACCGGGCACGATCACGGCATCGACGTCGCCCAACGAGGTGTCCTTGTGCCAGACGAGTTTGGCTTGGCTGCCCAGCACGCGAAGCGCGTGCACGCAGTCTTGGTCGCAGTTGGAAGCGGGAAACTGGAGGATGGCAAATCGCATAGCCGAATGGGTCGTCATTCCACGATCTCCAAACGGTAATCTTCGATCACCGGGTTGCTCAGAAAACGCAAGGCCGCCTCGTTGAGAGCGTTGTGGGCATCGGCAGCGGAGGTGCCCGGGGCCAAGTCGATCTCGATGTACTTGCCCACGCGGACGCCGGTGACTCCAGCGTATCCCATGTGTTCGAGGGCGTTGGCGACGGTCTTGCCTTGAGGATCGAGGACGGCCTTTTTCGGAGTGATGACGAGCTTGGCTTTCATGGCGGCGGAAGTTCCCTCGGGAGAAACCCGGAGGAGAGGATAGAATGAGACAGCATCTGGATGGAGGTGAAGCAGATTTCTGGCAGCTTTGGCGGGTCCGAGCCAGCGCCGTTGGAATTGGACGCTTGCCATCAATTCGTCGGCCGGTAGGATAAATGTTCTTTCCGCCGGATTACCCAGCGGAACACCCGTTTTTATTTTATGGCAGTTAACGCGAACGAACTCCGCAAGGGTCAAGCGATCAAGTACAATACCGACATTTGCGTCGTCCTTGAGGTCACCCACCGGACTCCCGGCAACCTACGGGCTTTCGTACAGGGCATTTTGCGCAGCATCCGTACCGGCAAGAGCATGGATGTCCGCTTCGGCTCGGGGGAAAAGATAGAGACGGTCCCATTGATGACCTACAAGATGGAGTACAGCTACAAGTCCGGTGACGACTATGTGTTCGTCAATCCTGAGACTTACGAAGAGGTCACGGTGACTCCTGAATTCGTCGGTGATGCCAAGAATTATCTCACCGAGAACAGCTTAGTGACCATGACCTTCGTCGAGGAGAAGGCCGTCATTATTGAAATGCCTTCGAGCGTCATTCTTACCGTGTCCAATGCGCCAGACGGTCTCAAGGGAGACAGCGCCAATAATGTGCAGAAGACGGTGACGCTGGAGACCGGTGTTGAGATCAATGTCCCCCTCTTCATCAAGACGGGCGAGAAGATCAAGGTGGACACACGGACCGGCAAGTACATGGAACGCGCCTGAGCCAGTTCTCTACACTTTCCAACACGTTCAAGTTTTCAGACGCCCGTCCTGCTTCTTGCAGAACGGGCGTTTGCTTTTGGCGGCTTAAAAAAAGCGGAGCGGGACTGAGTGAAGGAGTGACCGGATTCAGTTGAACTCTCCTCAAGACCAATCGCAGAGCGCCGACACCGCGGCTGCAGAACCATCGCGCAGCCAACCATCGAGCTGAGCGGGGTCCTTCAGCTGTTGGCCCCGAATTCGGGGCACCACCACAAAGCGGGTATCGATCTCGCTCAAGGCACTCAGGTCGCTCCAGAGCTTCTCAAACTGGGCGACGGGAAAAACATCTTCTTGGCCGTGTCCCCAACGCTTTTTCACGTCCTTGATCGTGACATAGGTCGGCAGCCGACTGGCGATGGTGCGGATCGCAGAGGCAATCTTCGGTTGGTTCTGGGAAAGGATGTCCTCCCGCGTCAATCCGAAGGCTTCCAGCAACCGGTCGAGATGGATCCAGGTCGTCATGGAGTTGTAGAAGCGCAACCGGAACTCATCTTCCTCTCGCGGCATGGCCAACCCTTCGACCAGCCGAGGGTGGCCATTGACCCGAGCGAGGCCACCCCCACGGTCTTCCAGCCGTCGCCCAATTAATTCGAAGGTGAGACAAGCCCCGCTGAGAATATGCTGCCCCAACAGGGCCGGATCCATAGAGGCTCCGAGGGTATCGATGTTGTGGAGCAGCAGGTATTTGAGCTGGGGTCGCTCACTCAGGAGTGCGGCCAGCACGCCATTGCGGAAGAGATTGGGAACCTCGAAGAAATGGCCCACCGGATGCAGGCATTGCAGCGGCACGTTGTCGGTGTAGTCGCCGGCCTCGCCTGTAGCGAGGGCCCAGCCAATGAGGGCCGACCGGAGACTCTCGCGGACCTTCTGCTGCTGAACATCCAGCACCTGTTGAGGCATTTCTTCCCACGCGAAGCGAAGATCACGTTCTGTCGGGATGAGTCTTAGGCCGACGCTGCGGCCAGGTGACAGAATCAGGGGCCCGGGGTAGCCATAGCCCTCGACTTGTCGGAGGAACCGCTGGGTGGGTTCGTGGGTGAGGTAGCTCGTTGTAAAAAGGTGCGGCAGGACCTGGCCCGCTAGGCGACCTGAGCGCCGGGACTTGGCCAGGTGGGTTTCGATGAAGGTCCGGTGCTGGCCGGCGAACTGGGCGAAGGGATGCAGCGCCTTGCAGGTGCCGGCGCCGCCGGTCCATCGCGATCCGGCTCCCGCCGCCAAGGTTATCACGGCGACCTCACCGGCTCGCAACGCAGCCTCACCGGCAGCGCGGACCTCGGGCGGCACCGTGGTTGAAGGGTTGTCCCAACGGAGGACATCCGTTGCATCGACGTCTTCGATCTGGCTGTCGGCACGGAGGCGATTTTGGGCGAGTCCGATGCGACCCTCCCGCAGGTCTGAGCGGATTTGCTCATGCTGGGCTGGATCGAATCCGTTCTCTTCGAGCAATCCCTGCAATCCGCTGCGTTCGCTCGCACTGTTTCGGGAGCGAGGCAGCAGGGCATCAAAGAGCGTCTGGATCATACCACCCAGCTCTGGCCGCGAGCGTGCAGCCATTCCCACTCGGTCGAGTTCAGTACGGCGAGCCGGGGTCAAAGTGCGGCGATCGGCGCGCAGCAGGGTGGGTACCGTGAGCGCGTAGTAATTGAGCGGCATCAGCGCTTCCTCGCCGCAGAGTAAGTCGGCCATCGTGCCGTGCTCGTTGATGGCGTAGTCGAAGACCACCGGATCCATGGCGAAGGGCAGGGCCTCCGCGAGGCTACGTTTGATCTCTAGCATCAAATTCAGGAGTCGATTTTGAGCCTCGGCCTTCCGCTCCGGGGCGAAGATGAAACCCATGCCGCCGCCCGACATTCCACCGAGCATCCAAAAGCCCCAGAAATCAGCACCAAATTCGGTCTCGCACTGTTGAATCAGACGTTCGGTGAAGTGGTTGGAAGCCCAGGGAATAATGGCCTGCAGGGGCTGCCGAAAATTGCGCGTGGTGGCCTGGCCGACGGCGTGGATGTCTCCGCATCGGAGCGCATCAATAATTTCGTCCAACACCCCAAGTGCCTCTTGGTGTCCCGACCATTCGGAGGCGGAGCGCAGGAGGTATTTTTCGGTCACCATTTCGAGAATGGGGCCCACGTTTTGGGCCATGCCTCCGTGGACCACTACCAGCGAATCCATGAGCGCGCGGCGAGACGACTCCGGGATTTCTTGGCGGCTGAAAACATGATGGGTTGGCATGAGGCATCCCCGGGAAATGCCCCACTCGGGATCCTCTTCGGTGGCCACCACGCCCGTGATGAGCTTGATGCCCGGCCAGACCCCGCCCGAGTCTTGCCATCCGCCACCGGAGCCGCCGAGCCACTCGCCCAAGAGGGCCCGTGCGAGAACAAGCCGCCGCTCCGATTCCTCAAGAGGCCCGGTCAGTGAAGAGGCCTGTCCAGTAGCCCGCATACAGACGCTGATGAGCGAGCCCAGCAAATTTGTGCTGACCGCCAGTCGCGATCCCTTGGGGATGTCGTTGACGCTGGAACAGAGTTCGAGGCCGCGTCCGGGACCGACGATGCGCGCGAGCAAGTCGGCCAGTGATTGGCCGGAACCTTCGATGCCCGGCGGGACCACGCCTGCGGCGATGACGGCCGCTTTCAGCAACCCGAGATGGTCTTTGGCGAAATCGAAAACCTCGCTCAATGCGGTGAGGTCGGCGGTCGCTCCAAGATCTACCGAGGTGAGGCGGAGCAGAGGCTCATCGAGCACGCGCAGCCAGGCACTCACCGGTGGGCGCGGAGCCGCATCGCGTCCGTGGACACCGAGGTCTACTGAGATGTTGAGCACCTTGGCCCCCTCGGGGTAGTCCATGCCCAGAAAGAAGATGTCGGACCAGGCCGAGTGGGTGAGATCCATCCGCACCGGTGTGAGTTCGCGGAGAATGGGATAAGCTCCGTCTGAGGATCGCTCCAAGAGTTCCGGCCGCAGTCTGAGTGGCTGATCGGCGGGATGGCCCATGCGGAACATCCACTGGTTGCCTCGCACGGTTCGCACACTGCGTCGTACCTGGTCGGCGAGGGTCTGAAAAGCCAGTCGGTGGTAAGCGGCCGCCAGGGCCGAGGCGATGCCATCGGAAGGACCCTGCGTCTCAAGCTCTCCGAGAAAGCAGTCGATGGCCTCTTCGAAGCGGCGGTTGAGAAGATGTTCGAAGCCAGCAAACGGGATCAAACCCGCATGGCCTGAGGTGCTGAGTTTGGGTGGAAGGTGAAATCGATGGAGGGCCGACAGGAAGAACAGGGCCCGCACTCGTTCGTACAGGTTCAGGGCCTCTCGGCGGAACTGGTCCAAGGCCGAGCAGGCCTCGAGCAGCTCAGCCAGTGTGGCCGGCCCGGACCATGCCTCTAGGGGGCGGTTCCGCACGGAGGGCTCCGGCGACGTGATGAGGTCGATGAGCGGGTGGACGGGCACGATGACGTCACCTTCCCCGAAGGTCTTCCTATCCGTCAACGCTCCGGACCGTGGGTTTCGGTGGCCGGTCGATCCAATCAATCCCGGCGGCCGAGGCCGGACAGGTAGCGAAGAAGGTCTCGGAGTTCGACTTCGCTGAGTGCGTCCACGAGTCCGGCTGGCATGATGGAGCCGGCTTGAGTTTGAGAGTTTATCTCCGAGCGGGCGAGTCGCAGTGGCCTGCGAGAGGCAGCCTCCAACAGTACGATTTCCTGGGGAGAAGTGCTTTCGATGCGGCCTTGGATTTCCTCGCCGTTGCGAAGGGTCAGGTTCCACGACATGAAACCTTCCTTCACTTCGACCTGGGGTTCTAGGAGTGCACGCAGGATAAAGTCGGGGGTTTGGGCGGTGCCGAGGGCTCCGAGGTCGGGACCCAGGCCCGGTTGCGATGCACCGATGCCGTGACAGGAAGTGCAGCCGAGCTCAACACGCGCAAAAACCGTGGCCCCGCGCTGCGCATCCCCCGTTGCGCGGACAGTCTTCAGAAATTCTTGGCGGGCGGGGCCGCTAGCCAGTCGTTCGGTGAGGGTCTGGTTGCCTGCGGTTCGACCGAGCACCTGTCCTAATACCGGGGCGAGCTCGGGCACTTGGCGTCCGGCCTGGGCCAAAAATCCTGCCAGAGCCCGGGCCGATTCTGGATGGGGTGCGACTTTTTGGAGAGCCCTGGCCAGAGCGCCGGCCCCGCCGGGTTGCCGCAAGATTGGGGTCATCACGGTTTCGATCGCTGCGGTGTTGGCTTCTTGGGCAAAAACTTCGGCCGCCAAGCGGCAGGCAGCCCCCAGATCTCTGGCTGTGAGTGACGCAGCGGCGACGGTCTTGAGGACGGCGGGCGCCTCAGGGCCCGCCGTGCGGAGGATTCGAGCCGTGTGTTCGGGACTGGGGAAGAGGGCTAGGCCGGCGATGGCTCCAGCACGGACCGCCTCGGGGGAATCTTGGGATTCGAGAATACGGACCACATCCGATTCTAATGAGCGGATTTGCCAGCGACCGATCAACCGGGCCGCCGCCGCCTGAACTGAAGGATGGGCCGAAGACAGGAGCGCGCCCAGGGCAGGGCCAACGTCTTGGGTGGGCTTGAGGCCGAGGTTCCGGCCCAGCGTGTCCAACTGAAGTAAGGCTCGGGCGTGGGCTCCGGCATCATAGGCAGTTCCGACCGTGAACGTTCGAGGGGCCAGCAGCAGTGGGATGTCTTGAGGCCGAGCGGCGGTCAGCACGGACTCGACGAGCGAGGCTTGGGTGTCGGCGGGTAGGGCGACTTCTTGGATGCGTCGCAATCGGGTAGCTGCTTCGTTTACAGTGTCGGCGCTCCGATCGGCGCGGGCAAAGGCGTCGCGTCGGCGCTGGTTGTTGCCGAAACTCAGGGAGCCTTGCGCGTAGGGGCCTTTCCACAGCGGCTTGAGGGCGTGGACGCATTGGGTGAAGGCATAGGCCACCGGGGCTTCTCCGGGTGCTCCCGTGGCATTCTCCATGGCGATGGCAGCTACTTCGACGGCGCGCGCATCCGGCACATAGGCGCAGGCGACCACGGCTTCGAGACGCACCGTGGCTTGGGTGTCCGCAGCCAGGCGTGTCAGCACCTCTAGTGGATCTTTCAGGCGACTGGCCCAGTGACCGGTAATTCGCGCGGCGCGGGCGCGGTGGTCGGGATTGCTGGAGTGGGAGAGGAGTTCGATGAATTCCGCCTGGGGAACTTCGTGTGAGGCGAGGACACCAATGCCTTCGTATATTCGATCGAGACCCGCCTCTGCGGACGGCGCGGCGTGCACCCAATTTTGGAGGCCGGCGACCACGGGTTCGGTCGGTCGGTCCTTGAGGACGCGGGCAGCGAGTTGCCGGTTCCAGCGCTCGGGAGAAAGCAGCGCGTCAAAGAGAGCGGGCAGAGGAGCCTTCTCGAGCGCAGGGGCACGCAGGGCCGGACGCCCCTTGGCGGACACGCGCCAAATGCGTCCGCGGGTCTTGTCGCGGTCGGGATGTCGGAAGCTCGTTTGGTAGTGGCCAATGAGCGAATTGAACCAGTCGCAGAGGTACAGGGCGCCATCGGGACCAAAGCGCACATCGACGACGCGGAAGGCGGTGTTGGTCGATTCCACCAGGGGTGGCAGCCGGTCGACCTGGAAGGTTGCTCCGCGGGGGGTGAGGCGGAATCGCTCGACGCTGTTATGAAGATACCCGCCCGCCACGAACTCTCCGCGGTTCTCGGGGAGCCAGTGACTGTTGTCGGCGATGTCGGCCCCGCCGAACTTGCGGCCTTGGTTCCACAGCGGCGGATGCGCCTCGAAGTGCTCGGTGCGGATCATCGCCTGCGTAAGGTGGGCGATGCCGTGGCCGTTGCCGGCGAACACGAAGGGTTGGCCGGCGCGGTCGAAGGTGGTG
>JAPLUF010000040.1 GCA_026397755.1 Verrucomicrobiota bacterium | reverse complement strand
GTCCGTATTCGGGAGTTCGCACGGCTGCATCGCACAGGACGAGGTCGCCGATGATGCGTTTTAGTCCTTTGGATTGCCACTGGGTCACCCAGGGGACGAGGGCTTCATCCCAGGTGCCCGGGCTATCGCCGGTTTCGGATTGAGGTGCGGTGCCGAGGCCGGGGTCGCCTTGGCCGAGAATCCACAGGTCGGAGTGCAGTACGCCCTCGGTGTCGGGCGGGTTGCTCACGTGCACGGGTGTGTGCAGTCGTGCTTCAGGGCCGAGTTGGTCTAGGGCCATGGCTCCGATGAACAGCTTGGTATTGGAGGCGGGGATGAAGGATTTTTGGGTGTTGGTACCAAACACCGTTGTTCCATCATTCCGTGCCACCAGGGCGCCCCAGAGGACCGAGGATGTGTTGGTTCCGTTGAGTGCTCGTTGGAGTTGACCTTGCAGGTGCGCAAGGTTGTTGGGTGCCAACTCTGCGCCGAGGCAGTGGAGGGCGAGCGCAAGGGTCGAGGCGAACCATTCGGGCGAGATTCGGAGCTCTCTGAAAAGACCAACCCCGATCGAAGTTGGATGGAGGGGTTTCATCCGAGGAATCCGAGGAGGGAACGTGGACTTGGGCGTTGGAAGGAGCCTTGAAAAATTGGCTCCAGAGGAAGGGCTCGAACCTTCAACCCATCGGTTAACAGCCGATTGCTCTACCATTGAGCTACTCTGGAACGCTCGAAGGAGGCGGAAACTAGCGGTAGGCATTTCGCTCCGTCAACGAGCATTTATAGCGGGCTATGCGGGCGAAACGGCAGGGGACTGGGGACAGGCTGCGGTCCGGGGGTTGGGAGAGTTTTCGGTGGGGCGTACGCTGGGTCGCTTTTTGGGACAGGTTGCCTGGGGTGTGTTTAGGGACAGGCTACCTGGGGAACTGCGAGAACAAGGGGCAGGCTGCGGTCCGGGGGTTGGGGAGAGGCTCCATTGGGGATTGGGGACAGGCTGGTTGAGGGGACAGGCTGCTCCAGGCCGGTCCCGTTGCGGCTTGGGGTGGGAATGGGATTATCTCCTACGGCTTGGAGCGGCTGCGCCTGTGGTTTAGGCTTTGGACATGACTCGACAGAAGGTGTTGGACCTCTATTTCATGGACGCACGCTGCAAGCTCATTGAACTCGCAGCGTTCTTGGATCGGGTGGATCGCGCTGAGGGAACTGCGGATTTCCGTTTGGATGCGTTTCGTGAAGCGATGCGCCACCTGGGAGATGGCGATGCCGGGCGTGCGGAGGCTGTCTTGCGGTCGTTGAGTGATCCGACCGAGGAGCCGATTGCGAAGGCTCCTGGAAAGGGTGCCGTGGGGGCTTGGCCTGGGGTGTTGTAGCCCGGGATCTCGTAGCCCGGGGTCGTCTCAGGCGGACAGTAGAGACGCCGCTTCAGGGCGAACAGGCGATGACCCCGGGTGTGGAGTACAGGTAGCGTCCGTCTCCGATCGGGTGACGGGCGATGATGGAGACTCTGTCACTCTTCGGTTTGAAGCTGCCCCAGCGCAGGGTGAGTTGGTATCCGGTGCCCACCATGGCCTGTGTTTCAAATTCTTTGAGTTCTTTGGCGGTGAAGGTCCAGGTGTGAGCCGGTTGAAGCGTGGGGAGGTTCTTGTCGGTCAGCAGTCCGTCAAAAAGCAGGATTTCAATTTCGCCACTGCGGATCGGTGCTGGTTTGGCGGCGTTGCCCACGTTGGCGAAGAGTTTGACGGCCACTCCATCCGGTCCCGGGGCCCCGTCTAAATTCAAGGCGACCGGCATGGTGAGCAGATGCAGTTCTAGGATGCCGGATGTGCGTTTGGGCTTTTTATTGGGGCTGCTGACGCTCCCTCCGTCGCCACGGGATGCCCCTGTGGTGCAGCCTGCTGAAACTCCCGTGCCTAATGCCAGGGCGCAGACCAGCATCCAGATGACGGGGGTGTTGCTGTGTTGAGAGGGGTATCGGGCCATCACTTCTTGCCGGCGGGTGCGTTGGTCTTGGAGGCGTTGATATCGTTCGGGAAGATCGAATCCATCAACTGGATCTTTAAGGGGTCTTTGCGCTCGGCCCCGCGGAGGGTCGACTTCTCTAGCATGCGGGTCGAGTAGTTCCCGATAGTTGTAATTTTAGGCTCCTGCTCGTGGTTGGCCATGAGCACTTGGGGGGTCAGCATGATGAGGAGTTCACGCCGTTCTGACTTTTTGGTGGAACTCCGGAAGAAAAACCCGACTCCCGGGATATCTCCAAGGAATGGGGTCTTCTTGCGGCGAACGTCGTCCACGGTGCCGATGAGGCCGCCGATGACCACGGTCTGTCCGCTTTGCACGGTGACCGTGGTGGAAGCGCGACGCTCATTGATGATGGGAACCGTGGCCTTGTTGTTGATCTCTATGCTGGAACTGGCCAAGGAGCTGTTGGTGGCACCAACGTCGATCTTAACAAAACCTTCGCCGGTGATGCGCGGGGTGACCGTCAGGTTCACACCGACATCGCGGTAGTCGAAGGTGTTGATTTGTCCACCCTGGGGGGTCGTTGAACTTCCGGTAATAATCGGGACCCGTTGGCCAACGTTGATCGAGGCGACTTTGTTGTCGGCGGTGAGGATCTGAGGGCGGCTCAAGACTTCCACGCGGCCGTCGTTTTCCAGGGCCCGCATGAGGAATTGCATGTTGTTGCCGGTGACCAGAGCAGAATAGCCGCCGAAATTCTGCATTTGGGTTGGGATGCCAAAGTCGGTTTTGTTTCCGACATTCCATCCATTGCCGATGTTCTTGCTGAAGATCCACTCGAAGCCCAGGTCGCGGTTGGAATCGAGGGTGACTTCGGCGAGCAGGACTTGAATGAGTACTTGGGATTGGGCCTGGTCTAGCTCTTCGATGATTTGATGGATTTGCTCGAAATACCTCGGGCTGGCGGAAAGCAGCAGGGTGTTGCTGACTTGCTCGGGTACGATGGCCACTTCGCGTTCGAGAAGTCGCTGCGCAGTGCCGACGGCATCGGCGCCCAGCACTTGGGTGACACGTTGACGTTCTTGGTCGAGGAAGCTGCGGATGGCGGTGCCGACATCGGCGGCCTGGGCGTTTTTGAGGCGATAGACTTCGGTTTTGCGCTCCAGTGCTTCGGACGAATCGAGCGTTTCGATGATTTGCTGAACGAGGGCCACGTAATGCTCGGTGCCGCCGACAAGTAGGGTGTTGGTGCGGGGGTCGACACTGACGTTCAACGCCGTCTGTTCTTCGGATCCGATCACAGCCGTGGCACTGGGAGTCTCGGTGCCATCCGCTCCGGGTTTCATTAAGGTGTACTGGATGGTGCGCTGGCCGGTGCCGGCCGCGGCATTGCCACTGGGTTGCATCCGAAACATCGACAGCAGGAGTTGGGCTGTCTGTTGCGCGTCGGCATTGCGCAGCGAGAACACGCGGATTTTGGCTTCTCGCGATGAGCTGTTGTCGAGGCGTCCAACGATTTGCTCCAGCAGGCCCATGTAGTCTACCGGTCCAGACACGACGAGGGCATTCATTCGCGGATCCGGGGTGATGGAGATGGCCTCCTTGAGTGCGGCTGTTACGAGTTCTTTGCCGTCTTCGGTTCGGGTCACGAATTGGAGCACTGACTGTGCGCTCGGGCTCAGGTCAGCCAACGAGGTGATCTTAGAATTGAGGGAGGTGTTCAGGACCAGGGTCAGATTTTCGGCGCGGGCATACTTGAGGGGGATTACGCGAATTTCGCTGACGCGGGCGGTCTGGTCGGTGTCGAGCTTGGCCACCACGTCGCGGATGCGCTTCAGGTCAGCGGCACCGGAGGAGACGACCAATGCGTTCACGCGCTCGTCGGCGGTAACCACAATGGGCAACGGTCCGCCTTGGGTGCCCTCGCGAAAGAGTCCCTGAACGGTCAGGGCCACCTTACGGGCGTCGGCCTTGGCGAGGGGAATGACTTCGACCTTGAGGCCGAGTTCCGCCTGCTGGGTGTCGAGGCGTCGAATGAGGCCGTCGACCATGGAGATGTCTTCGACAACGGCTCCCACGATGAGAGCGTTCACCCAAGAGTCAGCAACCACGGTGATCGGGTCCACAGGTTCACCCCGGGTCTTGGGGGGACGGTTTGCGAAGAGTCGCTGCAAGGTGGTCTGCAAGCGAATCGCGGTGGCCTCTTTGAGGGGGAATACCCGAAAATTGAGCTGAGCCAGACGATCTTCGGCATCGAGTTGGGGCACGATGCGATCAAGCATGTCGATGGCTTCCTTAGATCCGGTCGCCAAGATGGCGTTCAGGCGGGTGTCGGCGATCACGGCCACAGGCATGCTGCGTTCGGAGGCGTTGAGTGAGGCGGAGTCGGCTGCTTTGCGTGCTTGAAGGTACTGGGTGAGCACACCTGCCAAGTTGGAAGCACGGGCGTGTTCCAATCGGTACACCTTCAGGTCAGTGGCGGCCACGAAGTCCAAGGTGTCGACTTTGGAGATGATTTCCTTGATGAGGCCCAGATTGTCCGGGCTGGCCGAGACCATGAGCGTGTTGCTCCGAATATCTACGGCAATGGCCATGGCATCCCGGCTTGCCTGGCCAGGAATCTTTACGTCGGAACGGCCCGGTCGGTACATGCCTTGTTGAACCAAGCTCTTGAGCATCGTGGACACCCGCTGGGCATCGGCGTGCTTGAGGACGAAGGTTTCTAATACGCCTTCAGCAACGGTGGGCTCCACGTCGATGCGGGTGAGGAGGTCGCGGATGAGGTCGAGGTTCTCTTTGTTGGAAGAGACAATCAGGGAGTTATTGAGGCTGTCGGTCTGGATCTCCACCCGGTCGGTGGGGGAGGGGGCTTGACCCGGCAAACTGCGGGCCAGCATGCGGGCGGCAAAAACGCCTTCGAGGGTTACGGCCACCTTGGCGGCGTCATTGTGCTTCAGGGGCAAAACCGTCAGGGCCAATGACGGGTTGTCGAGCTTGCGATCGAGCTTCTTCAGCAGGGCGTCGATGGTTTCGTTGTCTTCGCGGCCGGCGGAGACCATGAGGGCGTTGACGCGGGCATCGGGCAGAATGACGGGCTTTTGACGCTGGGTTTCTGGAGAGGTGCTGGCCTGATAACGCTGGGTGAACAGCTGGTTCAACGAGGCGGAAATGATGCGCGCGTCGGCGTACTCCATTGGAACGATGCGAACTCCACCAGTCAGACTTGGGGCGGCGTCGTCGAGCTTGCGGGCGAGGGACTCAACCAATTCGTAGGCATCTTTGCCGCCACCGACTAAGAGGCTGTTGGATCGAGGTTCCGGCAGGATCAGGATGCGGAGGCTGTCGGCCTGGCCTTTTCCGAGAGATCCCTGGCGGGCCACGCGTTGGTCCATGAGTCGTTGAAGGGTCGCGGCCAATTGTGCGGCGTCGGCATGGGCCAAAGGCAGTATGCGAATATCCCGGAACTCCGGAGCCATGGGCTTGTCGAGTTGGGCGATTAGGTTGTCGATGATGGCGAAGGCTTTGTCGTTGCCTGACACAATCATTGAGTTGCTCCGCTCATCGAGGGTGATCGTCGGGCGGTCACTGGGTTTGGCATTGGCGTTGCGAGCGCCGGAATGCAGGTCCGTGATGATCTTCTGCACAGCCGAAGCATCGGCATGCTTGAGGGGATAGATGCGAACGGTGCTCAGGCCTGAAGCTTCGGGAATATCGAGTTGGTTCAGCAGTTCCTCGATCAGGGGGAGGGTGTCTGCACGGGCGGCCACGATGAGGGCTCCGGCGTTGTCGTCGGCCTGGAGGGTGAGTGCGGTGCGTGTCTTGGCCTGCTCGGTGGAGACGGCTTTGCCACCCTCACGTCGGGTTTGAAGACGGCTGACGTAGTTGTTGAGCCCTTCAGTTCCTGGGACCGCCGGGCCCTCGGTGAACACCGATTGGAGCATGGGCAACAAACGGGACGGGGTTGCGTACTTCACCCGGAATACTTTCACCTCGGTGACAGCGGCATCCCATTGCTTATCGAGGTCCTTGATGAGTTTTCTGGCCAGTTCAATGGAATCCTTCCGACCTGACAGGATCAATGCATTGAGTCGGGCATCTGGGGTGACATTTAGCGGGCTGGCTAAGGCGCGGGCCGATCCGGCCTCAGGCTTGCCGGGACCATCTTGCCGGGTCCCGAGCTTGGCTCCCTGGGCAAAGATGGCCGATAAATTCTGCCCTGTGGTTCGGGCATCTGCGTGAAGCAAGGCCACGACAGCGAAGTCGGCCGCCTCCGCTGATCCAATTTGGTCGAGCATCTCGACGACCTTGGCCAAGGCCTCAAGGTTTTTTGGAGTGGAAGTGATGAGCAAGCGATTGCCGTCGCTGGGGTCGGCCGTGATCTTGATGGGGCGTTGCAAGTCGAGAGCGACGGAGTCTCCAGAGTCACTCCGTATGTTGAGCTTACGGACCTGTTCCTGGAGTTCGCGCGCTTCGGTACCCGCCTCACCAGCGATCCCAGGACGGAGCAGGTTCTGGAGGGTTGTGGCCATGGCGGGTGCAGCACTCCGCTTGAGAGTAAAGACCCGGACCTCGGCCTCGGCATCCTCGCTGGGGGTATCGAGTGTCTTGATCATCTTTTCCACCTGAGCGATGAGCGGTTCACGAGCGACGACCAGTAAGCCTTTGGAACGACCGTAAGGCAGGACTGTTAAAAGATCACCCGGATGCTGAGCGCTGAGTTGCTGCACGAGTTGCTGGACCAATGGGGTGATCTTGGCCGGCGGGGTGTGAGTGAGAGTAATTAGGCGATGGGACAGGTCGGCCGCGGGGTTAGTGGTATCGAGCTGTTTGACCAGCGCTTCAATGATGGAAAAATCTTTGGCGGACGCCCGCACCAGGAGGCTTCGGGAGCGGGGTTCTGGTACGACCGTGAAGCGGGGAGGGCGTTGGCTCTGCTGGGGTTGGGGCTGGGATTGATCACCACCTCGTCCGCCGCCGGGACGAAAGACATTGTTCAGGGTTCGGGCCATCACGACGGGGTCGGCCTGTGTCAGCGCGAGGATGCGCAGATCGCTCTCACCCGAGGAGGCCTTCCACGAGAGGTCGGTGATCATGCGGTTGATCCGATCCAGTTCTGGCGCTGGGCCTGAGAGAATTAATGCGTTGGCATTCCGGTCCAGGGCCACGGTGACTTCGGACACCTTAATGGGATTGTTGGTCTTGGTTCGATCTAGAGCCGGCAAGCGATTCACCAGTTTGAGCGAGGTCCCATACATCTGCGGATAGATGTTGGTCAGCATGCCGATCATTTGATCCACGGGGACGTCCTCCACGGTCATGAGCCGAACCTGAAGGCTGTTGTCTTGGGCGGAGGTGTCGAGCCGCTGGATCAGGTCTTGGATTTGCGGCATGTCGGAACGCCGGGCGATCACCGTCAGCGTATTGGCCTCGCGATCCACTTCCAGAACGGGTTGTTCTCCCCGGGGTCGGTCTTCATAGACAGCGGCCACTTTCATGCGGATATCGGCAGCGCGGGCGTTCTGCAGCCAGACAAACTGAACGTCGCGATCGGAACGCTCCGGCGCCTTATCCAACGTGGGAAGTAGTTGCTCGATGAGCTTGAAGTGGGTGGCCGATGCCGTAATGAGCAAGCTGTTGGAGCGTGGATCGATGGCGATGGCCGGTTGGGCGCGGGAACCAAACCCGCGGCGTTCGAGTCGGCTGCTAACATTGGCCAGCAATTGCAAGAGCACCGGCTGGATGTCCGTGGCGTTGGCGCTGTTGAGCTTGTAAATGCGGACTTCGACTTCGCCGGTGGCACTTTCAGCGTCCAGTTCCTTGACCAGCTTCATGACCTCCTGGACGGCCTCGCCGGGTCCATTGAGCAGCAGGGCATTGGCTCCGGTGACCGGAGTGATGCTGACCCGGCGCAGCTTGGCGTCGGTGCCCTTGCCGGCGATAGCCTTGCTCACCGATTCGGCCACCGTCTCGGCCACCGTCTTGCGCAGCAGTACGGTTTGGATGACTGAAGACCCACCTGGATCCGAGACATCTACCGATTGAATCACCGATTGTACTCGCTCGAAAACGGCGGGCGGCGCGCTGACCAGCAGTGAGCGTTCGTCGAGGGCGGGTGTGACGACCAACCGCTGGGCTGTTTCCGTCAGAGCCATTTCACGGGAGAAGAGTTGTCCGAGCAGGGTGATCACCGGCGCGGCCGTCACATGTTGCAGAGGGAGGCTGCGAACGCCGCGGACCGAATTGGTATCTGCTGTCAGCAACCGAGAGGCGATGTCTTGAACAGCCTTCCATTGGGCCGCATTGGCGGTCACCAGGACCCTCGATTGATTGTCGTCGGGAATGAGTATCAGGTCCGCGGCATTACCGGCTGCTTTCAGCTGATCGATGACCAGCGGGCGAAGGCGGGCGACCGCTTCAGACGCGGAGCCTTGCGGGATGTTCAAGATCTGGAGGTCTCGGGGCTCTCGGGTGGTTGTGGCATCGAGTTGTGTGACGATTTGCTCAGCGGCCTGAAGATCTTTGGCCTCGCCGGAAATCATCAGTGTTCGGGCTTTGGCGTCCACGCCGAGGGTCACGCGGGGGGTGAGTCGACCAGAGGGGTCCAACTTGGCGAGCGTATTAGAGAGAGCTGCGGCGACCTGGGCGGGCTCGGCATTGGTCAGGCGGAAAATTCGGGAATTGCCGGAACGCTGGTTGGCCGTGTCGAGATTGAGGACCAGAGCAGCAATGTGTTCGAGGTCGTTGGTTCGGCCCGTAACGATGAGGCGGTTGCCCTCGGTATCGACCCGGATGACGGCCTGCTCCGAGAGGGGAATGGGTTTGGTCTTGAGGGAATCTTCGTACAGCGAACGGACCGTGCCTGCCAGTTCAGTGGCCTGACGCTCGGCCAAATTCAGTACCCGGGTTTCACGCGGTGCAGGGGTTGCGGTGGGCGCTTGTATTACTCCCAGGAGAGTTTCGATCTCGGCCAAATGATTGGTGCGTGCGGTGACCAGGATTCGGCCATTGGGCGCGTCGCCGGTGAACACAGCATCGGCAGGGTCCGCCGCATCCTGATTTTTCCAGCGTTCGGTGTAGAGCTGGCGGAGCAGGGGAAGGATCCGGATGACTTCATCGGGCTGGCCTACGTTGATGGGTCGAGTCTCACGAGGTCCCAGCGTGGCGGCGTTTTTTTGGAGTTGTTCCAAGATGGTGTCGACCAATGCCAGTTGAGCGTCACTGCCAGCCAGGATCAGTTGGTTGCTGGTGGCATCATCGAGAACGAGTAAATCCGATAGGGCTAGGTCTGGCTGGTTGCGGGACTGATCGTCGTAGAGTTGGCGGACCCGAGCCGACATCTCTCTCACCTTCCCCTGACGGAGTGTCACCACTTTCATGCGGCGGTCCGGACGGGCCCCAAGGGACGTATCGAGTTGCTCAATAATGGTGGAAACCGCCTGAAGTTCTTTGGGGTCGCCCGTGACGATGAGGGTGCGGCTCTTGGCGTCGACGGAGACCGTGGCTCGCTTCTGGGCGCGGCCAAAGGCGTCGTAGCGGACCAGCGCCGTGGACAAAACCTCTGCGACCTTCTCCGGTTCGGCGGATCGGATCTTGAACACCCGGGCGGTCGCACTCTGGGATCCGACCTTGTCGAGCTTGCGCACCAGTTCCTCGATGACGGCGAGTTCATTGGTCTCGCCAACGACGATCAAGCGGTTGCTGCCGGTGTCCGAGGTGACGGTGGTGTCCGGTGGGGTGCTGCCGAAGCGAGCCTTGGCTTGGTCGAGGTAGAGGCTACGGACGGTTGTGGCCAGTTCAGATGCGGTCGCGGTGACGAGGTCGATGATACGGACATCCCGGGAGTCTGCTCCGGGCTTGGCCGGGTTAGTGCCCAGTTGCTGGAGGATGGACTCGATTTTTTGCAAGTGGTCGGGACGACCCGTGACGATGATGCGTCCACTGCGGGGATCTCCAAGAATTTGAGCATCGGCGGGATCGGTGTCTGAGCGTTCCTTCCACTGGTCGGTGTAGAGCTTTTGCAGGAGCGGTTGCACGCGTTGCACATCGCTGGCGGAACCGACTTCAAAGGTGCGCGTCTCTCGCCCGAGATTGGTGGCACTCGTGGTCTTGAGGTTGTTAATAATCTCGGAGATGCGGTCGAGGTGGGAGGCCCGCCCCGAAGCGATGATCCGTCCCGAGCGCGGTTCGGTAATGAGTTGTGTGTCAGCGGGGCCATCCGAAGGACGGCTTGAGGCCTGGTCTTTGTAGAGTTGCTGAATGATGGGGAACAGGCGTTGGACCTCGGCGGGCTTACCGATCTCAAACACCCGATTGGTTCGGGCCTCGGGCAGCTCTGTGGCGACGGTGGCAACGATCTGGCGCACGGCCGCGGCCTGGTCTGCGGTGCCAAACACCATCAACCGTTCTCCGGAGGGATCGGTGTACAGGGTGGCAGGTTTGGTGCTGCGCCCTTGGTTCTGCTCAGCGTAGATCTTGTTGATCATGGGCAGGAGGTCGGCCGCACGGCTACCCTGAGGCTCGATGGTGTGCAGTTGACGCTGGGATTGGTCGGGGCGCGCATCGAGAGCCGAAATGACCGTCTCGACTTGCTGCATGAGAGAGTCCGGGGCCAGCACAATCAGGCGGTGGCCGTTGGGCTCCGGGGTGATGCTCACTAGGTTGGTCACCGATCGGCCTGCGTTCTGGGCCATGAAGACGCGGGTGGCGACCGTGGCGAGGGTGTCGGGCTCGCCGATGACCTCTACCATCTTCAGGCTACGGTTCTTGGATCCGCCGCCAGCCCCACCAGAGCCTTCGCCTCCTTCATTGTCGAGGCGCTGGATGATACCCTCGGCATCCTTCAGATCCTGACGGGAACCCGAGATGACGATGCTGTTTGATTCGCGGTCGAGGGAGACTGAGGCCCGTCGAATGGGTTGGTTGCGCGCGTCGAACTTCACCATGGCGTTGGACACGACGCTGACGACCTGGGACGCATCGGCATTGGTCAGTCGGAAGACCCGCGCACCGCCGGCCGCCTCAGGAGCCTGATCGAGACGTTCCACGACTTGCGTGATGAGGGCGATCTCCTCGCGGGGAGCAGAGATGATCACACGGTTGGCCGCTGGGTCGGACATGATGCGGCCCTTGGGGGTGTATTCGGCTCCGCGCTGGCTTTTGAGCAAGTCGGTGGCGAGCGTGGTGGCCAAGGTAGCCAGCGCCGCCGCATCGGCTTGCTTGAGTTCGATGACCTTCATTTCACGCGGTTGGACATCCGAAGGGATGTCCAGTTCGCGGACGATCTTGGCCGCGGCCTCAACGGCGGTCGGTTCGCCGGTGATTACCAAGCTGTTGCTGCGGGTATCGACGAGCACCTTCACCGCTTGGGTCTGGGAGCCGAGGCTCTTTTCAACGAGGCTCGCGATGTCTGAGGCGATGGCTGTCTTTAGGCGGATGATCCGGGTCTCCTCCTTGGCGCTTTTCTGACCGGCGGGATCCAACTGTCGGATAATGGCCTCAACCCGGACGATTTCCCGCTCGGCACCGCTGACCATGATACGGTTGTTCTTGGCGTCGGTCATTAAGGTGGCGGGTCCACCTGGAGGTTCAGAGGTTCCTTTGATCTGTTCCAAATAGAGTTGCTGGATCAGGGGAGTGAGTTCCGCCGCGTTGCGGTTGTGCAGTTCAACATTGCGAAACTGTCGGCTAACGGCCGAAGAGGTGGTGGCGTCCAATTGTTGGATCAGAGTTCGGACGCGTTGAATGTCGACGTCGGAGGCCAACACGATGATTTGCTTTCCTGAGGCGTCGGGAATGAGCTTGGGCTCGAGCTGAGGATTGCTGGGCTGCTCCCCCAGTTGGCTCATCATTTGGCTCGCCAACGCGATGAGTTCAGCCGGGGTCTTGCCGTTGACCGGGATGACTGCCATCTGGCGTTTTTGGCGCTCCGGAGCGACGTCCACGACGGCCAAGATCGCCTCGATCTCCTTCTTCTGTTCTTCGGTCGCCGTCACCAGCAGGCGATTGTTGGCGTTGTCGGCAACCACTGACGGCTTGGGCTGGTCTTCAAAACGCCGATCCGACATGCGCTCATTGATCAGGCTGTTGAGGCTCGTGAATGCGCTCTCCAGTCGGGCATTGCGCAGCGCGAGAATATGCAAGGACCGCTGCAAGGGTCGGGATTTTTCGGCGCGGAGGTTGCGGACGATTTCCTCGATCCGAGTCAGGTGCTCTCCGGAGGCGGTGACGATGAGTCGACTGGTGTTCGGCTCGGCCATGATCTTGGCGTGGGCGGCTCCGCCCGAGCTGCCGTCGGCCACCTCGCTGCGGTAGATTTGCTCAACAAGAGGAACGATGCGTTTGGCTTCGGCCACGCTGCCCAGATCGATGAAGCGGGTTTGTTGAGGGCGGGGACTGGTGGAACCGGTCTCCAGTTGGGAGATGATGTCCATGGCGGTTTGGACATCACCCGGAGAACCGGTGACCACAATACTCTGGCTGCCCGGTTCCACCGAGACGTTGGCTGTGGCCACCTTTTGGCCATTGGGCAGCGTCTTGGTGAGGGCCTCGCTCAAGATCTTGCCTACGTTCTTTGCCTCCGAGGTGCGGGTCCGGAACACTCGGGTAACCTGGACGACTTGTGCCTTGCTTGGAGTGCCGGTGGCCACGGTGCGGCCTGAACCGTGGACGGGCTTGTCGAGCTTGTTGACGAGGGCCTCGATTTGGTCGGCCATGCCGGCCAACGGCGCCGCGACGATGAGTCGGTTGGTGTCTTTTTCTGCGATAACCCGGGCCTTGGTTGCTGCTGCAGATCCCGTTTCGTTGGCGGCCGCGACTCCGGGGATCGCCTGTCGGATCATGTTGGCCAAATCTTCGGCCTTAATCACCTCGGGGGTGTAAATTCGGACATCGCCGGCACCGGTTCCGCTGTCTTCAAAACGGGAGATGAGTTCATCAGCCAGGCTCAACCGCTCGCGGGGACCAAAGAGAACTAAGGTTCGGGAAGCGTCATCGTACACGGCCGTGACGTAGTCGTTCGGATCGGCTGGCAGGACATCGAGTTGCTTCGAGGTGGGATTGAACTGGGTGCGCTTCGGAGCCGTGGTGACACCGAAGGTGCGGTTGATGAGGTCGGCAATAACGGCCCCGGAGGCATGAAGCAGCGTGTAGGTCTTCATCTGCCGTTGAGCGGCCGTCTCATTGTCGACCGAACTAATGAGTGACTTGACCCGCTGGATGTTGACCAAGCGGTCCGTGAGAATCAGGCCGCGTCCGCGGGACAGGGTGGCCACCGATCCGGCTGTAGAAAGCAGGTTGGTGATCGATTCAGAAATTTCCTTCGCATCGAGGTTCTTGAGTTCCAAGACCACGGTGACGACTTCTCCGGGGCGGACGCCATCGGCTTTGTCGCTGCCGCGCAGGATGCGTAAGGGAGTTTGCGGTAGTTCTTTGAAGGGAAGCACGCGCAGGAAATTCCCCTCCTCGACGACCATTTGTCCCTTCATCGACAAGATGACGTTCAGTGTGTCGAAGGCCTCCGCATAGTTGTACGCGTTGGAATCGTTGAAGGTGATGGTTCCCGGGATGTTGAGTTCACCCACCACGGGTTTGCCCGACATTTGGGCAAAGCGTTCGATGACATCCGCATAGGGAATTCCATCGAACTGGAAGCGGATGTTTTTTGTGCTGGCCGCGGCGGCCGCAGGGGCGTTGGTCGTCGTCGTCGCAGTCGGCGTTGAAACCGGCGTTGGAGCGGGTGCGGCCGGACTGGGAGTGGCGGGCACAGTGCCGGATTTCGGGCTGGCCGTTTGCGCGTGAGCAAACGGGTTGGGGACGCTCAGACCAAGACCCACGCTGAGGGCGAGAGCCAGACGGAAGGGCCATTGAATGTTCATGGAGAAAAGGAGACGAAATTTAGAATTGGGCGATGCCCGGGGGCAGTTGCTCCGGTTTGAGTT
>JAPLUF010000136.1 GCA_026397755.1 Verrucomicrobiota bacterium | reverse complement strand
TCTCCAATGAAAAAACGATCCTGGAAAATTGCTGGCATCAACTTCGATCACTTCCACATGGGCGATTTGCTTCGGTACGCCCACGAGCATCCGAATGCCGAGATCGTCGGCATTAGCGATGAACAGCCGGCCCGCATGGAAGAGGCGGTCCGCAAGGGACTGGTCACCCAAGATCAGGCGTTCACCGACTACCGCGAGTGTCTCGAAAAGACCAAGCCTGACGTGGTGCTGCTGTGCCCTGCGGCCTCGAAGCACGGTGAATGGGTCAAGAAGGTGGCTCCGTACGGGGCTCACCTCATGGTCGAGAAACCCTTCGCGGCCTCGCTGAAGGAAGCCGATGCCATGGTCAAATGCATGGGCAAGGATCAGCGCCTCATGATCAACTGGCCGCTCCAGTGGGTGGCCTCGCATCGCAAATCTTACGAGCTGGTCTCGAGCGGGAAAATCGGCGAGGTGCTCAACGTGTGGCACATCGGTGGCAATCGGGGGCCCTTGTTCCATGGCGCCGACAAGGATGAGAAGACACCCGCGCAAGTCTCCAAAGAGAAGCCCAACTCCTGGTTTTACAAGAAGGCTCACGGCGGTGGTTCGCTGCTCGATTACCTGGGTTACGGAACCACTCTGGGCACCTGGTACCAAGGGGGGCGTCGCCCGATCGAGGTCACGGCCGTGGTCGATGAACCCCCCGGGCTCGAAGTCGATGAGCACAGCATCGTGGTAGCCCGCTACGCCCATGGCCTCTCCAAGTTCGAGACCCGTTGGGGCACCTTCACCGATCCGTGGATCATCCAGCCGCAGCCCAAGTGTGGATTCGTGATCCTGGGCACCGAGGGCTCGGTGAGCAGTTACGACTACGACGACTACGTCACGGTGCAAACCCGCAAGCAACCTGTGCCGCATGTGGTGGCCGCTCCGGCAACGAAGGCCCCCCACCAGAACCCCGTGCAGTACTTGCTGCATTGTCTCGATAAGAATGTGCCGCTGGAGGGGCCGGTGAGCCTTGCTATCAGCCGGATCGGCCAAGAAATCGTCGATGCGGCCGTCAAGAGCGCTCAGCTCAAAAAAGCCGTTAAACTGGCCTGATCGGTCGCGGGTTTCCGACGGTTGAGACAAGGCTAGAGAGGGCCAGAGAGGGCTGCGAGCTCTCTCTGGCCTTGTTGCTTTTTGGCAGGCTTTGTTTCTCCGAAGCTTCCTTCCCGAGGTCGGTCCGGTCACACTGCCAGCCATATCATGACCAAGGCTGTCATCCTCGCCGCTGGAAAGGGAACCCGAATGGGCGACCTCACCCAGGAGATCCCCAAACCCATGTTGGAGGTGCAGGGGCGTCCCATCTTGGAGCACATTGTCGAAGGGTTGAAGGAAGTGGGGATTCGCCAGTTCCATCTGATCACCGGTTGGCGCGCCGAGGTAATCGAGTCGCACTTCGGCGATGGATCCCGCTTCGGGGTCGAGATGAGCTATTCCCGGCAGGTGGTGCAAGATGGCACCGGTAAAGCCCCAGAACTGGCCAAGGAGTTCGTCGGGCACGACGACTTCGTGCTGACTTACGGAGACATCCTGGTGAAGCCCGAGACTTACCGCCACATGATCGAACGCTGGCAAGCCGGTCGATTCGACGGTGTGCTCACGGTGACCGCCGCCGAGGATGTCACTAAAGGAGGCCTGTTCTTCTTTGATGACGCGCAATTTTGCCTGACTCGTTTGGTCGAGAAGCCCAGCGCTTCGCAGTTGGAGACCCTTCGCGCTGAAGGCTGGATCCGCCCGGGCAAACCCGTCTGGTACAACGCGGGTATTTACCTCTTCAAGCCCTCGCTCTTCGACTACACGGCCCGGTTGGAGAAGTCGCCGCGCGGCGAATACGAGTTGACCGACGCCCTGTCGGCGATGGTGGCCCAGGGCCGGCTGCTCGCGGGCCTCCAAATTGCCGGCCGTTGGGTCGATGTCCGTGACCCCGAGGTCCTTGCCTCGCTCCAAGCATGAGTTCATCCCCCACGTCTTCAGCCAGTCCAGCGAAGCCCCGCCTGCGGTTGCGCCTCACCCCGGCCGCCGAATATGCGATCCGAACCGGTCACCCGTGGGTGTATGCCGAACGCATCCGCGAAAAAAATCGGGAAGGGGATTCAGGCGAAATCGCCGTCGTGTACGACCGCAAAGACCGCTTCCTGGCTCTCGGACTCTACGATCCGGATTCTCCGATCCGCTTCCGCGCTCTCTACTCCGGCAAACCGGTGATGGTCGACGACGACTGGTGGCGTGCCCGCATGGCGGCGTCTTTGGCTCGCCGTGAAGGCGTTGTGACCGACCAGACCAACGGCGTGCGTTGGATTAATGGCGAATCGGATGGTTGGCCCGCCATGGTGGTGGATCAGTACGCCCGCACCTTGGTCCTCAAGCTGTATTCGCCCGTTTGGTTGCCGCGCATCGCCGACCTGACCCGCTGGCTGCGCGAATTTCTTAAGCCCGAACGCATTGTGTTGCGGTTGAGCCGCAACGCCACCACGAGCTTCGAACAGGCCGGTTATCAAGATGGCCAAAACCTCTGGGGCGACGACACCTCGGGTTCGGTGGTCTTCCTGGAGGATGGCATCCAGTTCTGGTCCGACGTGGTCAAGGGTCAGAAAACCGGCTTCTTTCTCGACCAGCGGGACAATCGTCGGCGCATCGGGCAGTGCTCCGCCGGCATGGATGTGCTCAATGCTTTTAGTTTCAGCGGCGGGTTCTCACTGCATGCGGCTCGGGGAGGCGCACGCAGTGTGACCGATCTGGATATTTCCCCGCACGCCCTCGAGTCGGCCCGTCGTAATTTCGAACTCAACGCGGCCGATGCTCGC
>JAPLUF010000325.1 GCA_026397755.1 Verrucomicrobiota bacterium | reverse complement strand
ACCGCGGCCACGCCATTTGGGCCATGGAATATTACGACGCCATGCTCAGAGCCGGTGTTCCCAATGTAGAGATGCACTTATATGGCCATGGACGTCATCCGGGCGAGGCCCTTCCGGACGGTTCCCGAATGTCGGCAGGCCTTGCTGATCGCAACGGCATCCCTTTCGGCAAATGGCAGGACCGCTTCATCGAATGGTTCCGCGACTGCGGCTTTCTCCAGAAACCCGGAATGGAGACCCGCGCCGCCCGTGAATCGGCCGCCTTCGCCCAGCCGACGAGCAAATAGGCCTGCGACCATTTTCTTGGCATCGAGGGTCTGCTGCGACCAGCATTCACCAACGGTACGCCTTGGGGATCTCGGTCCCTGAGGTTCAGCCGAATGTGATCGTTTCATTTCAACTCCATGAGCACACCTTCAAGCCAGTTCTCTCACGTCGTCATTTTCTGGACCGACCCCGCCAACCCCACATCCGCCGATGAACTCATTGCCGGTGGCGAGAAGTACCTCAAGCCGATCCCGGGCGTGATCCACTTTCACATGGGCCGGATGGTCGGCAGCCCGCGTCCTGTGGTGGATCAATCCTATCAGGTGGCCTTGAACCTGATCTTCCCCAGCAAGCAGGCCCAGGATGAGTACCAGATTCATCCGGAACATCTGAAGTTTGTCGAACACTGCCGTGCATTGTGGCAGAAGGTCACGGTGTACGACTTCGCCTAAATCGGTCTGACGATCCAAAGACGGAATCCAAAGAGGGGGCGCAGCGAGGGTTTTACGCTGCCGCCCCCTTTTTGTGGCTCCACTGCGCTGCAAATGACCCGGCGCCGGCAGCGGTATAGGTGCTCCCACCGAGCTGTGCTTCACTGAGGCTCAGGCAACAGCAAATCCATCACGCTATAGACTGCAACCATTGGTCGGTTGGGGATGACTTTCAGCCTCTGCTTAATCACCACGGTGCTCGGGGCCGAAGCGGCGCTGAAGTCAAAGAACTGTACCTCACTGCTCTTCAACCAAGCAGCCGCCTTGAAACTGAGACCGCAGGCCGCAATGAACCCATTCCGATCTAGCGTGGGGTGCTGAGGATTGGCCAATCGGTAAGGGGTGTACTTGCGCTGGATCTCCTCCTGGAACGCAGGCGCTTCGACTTCGCCACTCAATTGGCGGGCCTTCTTCAAGGCTTTGAGGGCCGCCGGGGCCATCATCGTCATGAGAACGCCGATGATGCCCATCACGCACAGCAGTTCGATGAGCGTTACGCCCCAAGACGGCCCTAGATATTGCCAAGACCCACCCCGTCTCTTCCAAGAAATCCGGGGTTGCACCTTCATGGGACCCGAACCGGCTTAGTTCGTCTTGAGCACCTCGATAAAGGCCTCCTGCGGGATCTCCACCGAACCGACGGACTTCATGCGCTTCTTGCCCTCGCGCTGCTTCTCCAGAAGCTTGCGCTTACGGCTGATGTCGCCGCCATAGCACTTGGCCGTTACGTCCTTGCGCATGGCGCTAATGGACTCACGAGAAACGATTTTGCTGCCAATGGCGGCCTGAATGGCGATCTGGAACTGCTGCCTCGGAATGACATCCTTGAGCTTGGCCGCCAAATTGCGCCCCCGGGACTCGGCCTTGGATCGATGAACCAGACTGGAGAAGGCTTCCATCACCTCGCCATTGACCATCATGTCCAGTTTCACCATGTCGCTGGCCTCCATTCCATCCGGTTCATAATCCATCGACCCGTAGCGCCGGGTGATGGATTTGATGCGGTCGTGGAAGTCGATGAGGATTTCGTTCATCGGGATCCGGCAGGTCAGCATCACCCGCCGCGTGTCGAGGGTTTCGGTGTTCTTGATGAACCCGCGCTTCTCGGAAATCAGCCCCATGATGTCGCCCAGGTTCTCACCCGGCGTAATGACGAAGGCCTTCACAATGGGCTCCATGACGGTCTCGATGTAGGTGACGTCGGGCATGAAGGCGGGATTGTCCACCTGCTTGACCGTCCCATCGGTCATGTGGACCTGATACACCACGCTCGGGTAGGTCGCGATGATGTCCATGTCGAACTCGCGGCGGAGGCGTTCCTGAACGATCTCCATGTGGAGAAGGCCGAGGAAACCGCACCGGAGTCCGAAACCCAGCGCCGCCGAGCTTTCAGTCTGGTAGGTCAGGGCTGAGTCGTTCAACTGCAGCTTGGCGATGCTGACCTTAAGCCCCTCGTAGTCGGCCGTGTTAATCGGGTAGATGCCCGAGAACACCATCGGATGAATCTCTTGAAAGCCGGGGAGCTCGGTCGAGGGATTGCGCGGATCGGTGATGGTATCACCCACCTTCACTTCGCGCGGGGTCTTAATATTGGCCGTGATGTAGCCGGTCTCGCCCACCGTCAATTCATCGCGGGTGTACGGCTTGGGATTGAAGGATCCGACCTCCTTGATCTCCACTGTCCGCCCCGAGTGCAGCAACTTGACCATCATGCCCGGCTTCAGGGTCCCGTTGGTCACTCGGACCAGAATCACCACACCTTTGTAAGTGTCGAAGTAGCTGTCGAAAATCAACGCCTGGAACGATTTCGCATCGGTTGGCTTCGGTGCAGGCAAACGATGAACGATGGCTTCCAGGATGTCTGAAATACCAATTCCTTCCTTGGCACTGGCTAAGATGGCGTCCTCAGCTGGAATGGCCAAAATCTCCTCCAACTGCTGCTTGGCCATCGGAATATTGGCATGCGGCAGGTCGATCTTGTTAATGATCGGAATGATCGTCAGGCCCTGCTTCATGGCCAGATGCACATTGGCCACGGTCTGAGCTTCCACGCCTTGGGCCGCATCGATGATGACCAGAGCTCCTTCGCAGGCACTCAGGGAACGGCTGACCTCGTAGGCAAAGTCGACATGTCCAGGCGTGTCGATCAGGTTCAGCTCATAGCGTTCTCCATTCTTGGCCACGTAGTACATCGTGACCGGATGTGCCTTGATGGTGATGCCCCGCTCCTTCTCCAAGTCCATCGCATCCAAGTGCTGGGCTTGGAGCGTCCGATCTTCGACAGTCCCCGTCGTCTGGAGCAATCGGTCCGACAGGGTGGTCTTCCCGTGGTCGATGTGGGCAATGATGCTGAAATTGCGAATGTGTGCGGCGTCCATCGTGGTGCAGAACCGACGGGAAGCGGTCGAACCTTTTTGAGTCCGATCCGTCTCCGCTACGGGAGCGGGCAACATACCGGGCAAGCTCTAATTGGAAAGCCCAACATTGGCCCAAGACGGACTGGGCCAGACCGACTAGATCCCACTGACCAAGATTACTCCGCCCCCGACTGAGGGGGGCCCATCCGTATTCAGTGGCCGTTCGAAGTGTTAGCCAATCCCAGTCGTTTCCACCCCTCTGAACCGAGGCCTCGGACAGTCTCCAAGTTCCGGGCCACAATGGTTGCGGCGTCCTCGCCACTGCTCACGGCCCGTTCGATGGAGGCCTCCCGCAAAAGGTGAAGCATCGGAAAGGGTGAGCGGTTGGTGAAATGACTCATGTCGCCAGGATCTTCACCGGCGAACTGATATCGGGGGTGGAAGCTGGCAATTTGAAAGACTCCCTCCAGGTTCATTCGGGAGAGCAGCGCATCGGCCTCACCCAGAAACTCGTTGTAGTCGAGAAACTCCTGAAACACGCGTGGGTGAATAAGCAAGGTGGTCTCTATCTTCGAAGGCTCGGTGGCCAGCAACTCCAGCAGGGCTGCCTCCAATTCGCCCAAGAGTGCTTCCGGCGTCGCGGCTTCTGTGACTCGGAAGGCGATCCGATTCCGAACGTATTCTGCCCGGGCGAACGGACAAAGGTTCAAGCCGATCACGGCCCGCTCCAACCAGAGACGAGTGTCGGCAATGACCTGCGCCTCGACTGGGGGCAAGACCTTAGGGAATTGGCCTTCCGATGGGTCATCCGAGTGTTCTGAAGGTTCCATCGGATTCATCGGTTGGCGGATTCGATCCGGTACAGAGAATGGTCGGTCCGGATGAAGATCGATCGCCCCACCACCGCGGGCGTGGCCATGATCTTGCCTGCCACTGTGTTCGTAGCGACGGGATGAAATTGTCGCCCAGGCTCGATAACCATCACGCTTCCCTCGCGACTGGGTAGGTAGATCTGACCTCCAGCGTACAGCGGGGAGGCGTTGTGATTGCCGCCCAAGCGCTCCCGAAACTGTTCAGCCCCAGTGCGGGCATCGAGGCAGGTGAAGAAGCCTCCGGAGTCCGAAACGAAGTACAATTCCTCTCCCACCAGCAAGAGCGAGGGCATGGTCGGAGCTCCCTTCAAATACTTCCACCGGTGAACCGGTTGAGGCTGGGCATCCAGTTGGATGGCGTGGATCTCCGGCTTCATGAAGCCCGTGCTGAGGTACATCGTGCCACCGCCAAAGACAGCGCGTGACGAGAGGGAGAACCCCAATTGCCCATAGCGGATCTTCCAGAGTTCACGCCCGCTCGCCGGATCGTAGCCGTACAGCCAATCGGCTCCCTGGGAGATGAATTGATCGTGTCCTCCCAGCTTCACGATGGCCGGTGTAGCGTAGGATTTCTTGAGTTGCGGGTTGTCGGCCAATTCCCCGGAACGAGGCGTCTGCCAGGCCAATCGACCGGTTGCCGTGTCTAGCGCCACGACCGATTGGCTGTCGCTGCCATCGAGGTGAAAGATTAACCGGTTCTTCCACAAAATTGGAGAACTGCCGGGACCGTTCTCGTGCATGATGTGGAGGCTGGTGTTGGTCCAGAGAACCTTTCCGGAATGGGTGTCCAAACAGGCCGTACCGAAGGTGCCGAAGTGGAAATAGGCGCGGCCCGATTCCAAGACCGGAGTGGGCGAAGCATAACTGTTGAGCTCGTGAACCCATTGAGGCTCCTGCACGGAAAACAGGCGGACATCCCTCAAAAGTTTACCCGTGTTGCGGTCCACGCAAAGGGCATGCAAATCAACTTTTTGCAGAAGGACTAACGGTTGGTCTGCGGTGTTGGCGCTCAGGCGCCGCTTTACGTCCTCGGCTTTGGCCGCCGTCTCGTGAGCCGTCGTGAGCCAAATTTGGTTCCCATCAATCACCGGGGAGGACCAACCGCGACCTGGAATCGCGGTCTTCCAAACGACGCCTTCGGTCTCGCTCCATCGGGTCGGCGGTTGGGCCTTTGAGGCGGCATGCCCCTGCCCGCCTGGCCCACGCCATTCGGGCCATTCTGGAGTGGTTGCCCATGCGGCGACGGCTCCGAGCAAGACTATCAGGCCGTTGACCTTAAAAAGAGGGTTCATCAATGGATGGCGGACCATGGTTTTTCGAATACTCCCCCACGACCGCTACCGGAACGATAAGGCCGATGGTCGCTCTGAATAAATACGTGACCTCAGAAAAATACAGCAGCCACCCGCCCCCTCGGGCTCGAGAAGCCCGTGTACTGCGGCCCCGGGAGTCTTACCGTGTCGCGCTGAAGTTCCGACCACCCATCCGTCGGGTGTTACTCGCGCTGGCTTTCCACACAAGTCGGTGGTAGGAAATCCCCTTAAGTAACGCCTCCCTGAGGAGCGTTTCCCCGTTCATGGCCACCAAAGTCATCCGCAAAAAGGCGATCGGCGTCGAGCCCGTCGAGCCCGCAGTCACTCCGCCGACCCACGATGCTGCTGACACCGCATTCCTCACCAAGCCCAAGCTGACCTCCAAGTCCAAGAAACGGGATATTCCCGAGGGTTTGTGGAGCAAGTGCCCTAAATGTGAGGGTTTGATCTACGACAAGGACCTAGACAGCAATCTCAAGGTCTGTCCGAAGTGCAGCTACCACTTCAAGATCGGTTCCCGGGAGCGCATCCATTCCATGGTGGAAACGTGTTCCTTCGAGGAAATGGACGCTTCAATGGAAAGCGTGGACATCCTCAAGTTCACGGGAGCAGCCAGTTACGAGTCACCGGTATCGGCATGCTCGGCACGCACCGGGTGGCTCTTGGGGTCATGGATTTTCAGTTCCTCGGCGGGTCCATGGGCTCGGTGGTGGGAGAAAAACTCACCCGATTGATCGAGACAGCCACTGATCGAGGCATTCCCCTGATCATCGTATCCACCAGCGGTGGAGCTCGCATGTATGAGGGTATGTTCAGCTTGATGCAGATGGCTAAAACGTGCGGAGCACTCGCCTACCTCGCCAAACAGCGGTTGCCTTACATTAGTGTTTTGACGGATCCCACCACCGCCGGCGTCATGGCCAGTTATGCCAGTGTGGGAGACCTCATCGTGGCAGAACCGGGAGCCACCATTGGTTTTGCCGGCCGCCGCGTAGTCGAGGCCACCACCCAGTCGGAACTACCTCCGGACTTCCAAACGGCGGAGTTCCTAATGAAACACGGGATGATCGACGCAATCGTCTCACGCCTCGAAATGAAGTCCCGCCTGAGCACCTACCTAGACTTCATGATGTCGGGCCGTCGGGCCGCCTGAGAGGCTGGTCTCAGCGATCCCGTCTTAGCGATCAGACAAGGATCAATCAGAAAAAGGGGGAGCCCAAGCGTGGTCTAAGCCCCCGTTTGGCCCAGCCGAATGGCACTAGTGCATTGGCCCAAACTTCAGCTCTAAAATATCCGGACCAAGACCTTTCGGTACCGCCTTCGGCGCCACCCCGCTCAGCCAAAGGCTTCTTTTTTGGCCTTTGGCTGAGGAGTTGCGGGTTTCCCTTTAACTACGAAATGAGCGCCCCCGACCCGCGGGCTTTCGATCCGCGGTGTCTCGTCCTGTAGGTTTCCGCACAACTGTCTTCCGTTCGGTAGGCTTACGACCTTCGGCTGATTTACGCTCGGCGGGCTTACGGCCCTCGGCTGACTTACGACGCTCGGCGGATGGACGCCCTTCGGCTGACTTACGCCCGGTAGGCTTAGGCCCCCCGGTGGGAGCCCGACCTTCGGTAGACCTACGCCCCCCGGTGGGCGCTCGATCTTCGGTGGACCTACGACCTCCGGTAGGCTTACGGCCCTCGGCTGACTTACGACGCTCGGCGGATGGACGTCCCTCGGCTGGCTTACGACCGGTAGGCTTAAGACCCTCGGTCTTCCAGCCCTCACTCTTGAGCGGGCGAGCGCCGGATGCCTTGTCGAAACGGCTTGATGAACTCGCGGCCCTTGTGTTCACGGCCGTTGTCTCCGGCCTTCCAGGTTTCGCTGTCTTGAAACTCGAAGGCGATGGTTTGGATCCTGGCCGACTAGACGACCGTGGCCCACCCCTGCCAGGGGCTGGGTTCTCCGACCGGGCCGCCTTTCGGGCCACCGCGCGTTCTGCGAGCGGCGACAACTGCCGCTCACCGCCCTCGCGTTTGTGAGCAAAAGGCTGTTTGCGGAATCTCCGGACCGACTCGATGGTTTTGGGACGCGGCTTGGGCACTAACAAGATGGGGCAGCCCTCAAAACCAAAGGCCTTCCTCATTTCGCCCGTGAGGTACTTCATGTACTGCGAACTGAACAATTCGTTCCGGTTCACGAAGAGCAGGAACGTCGGAGGTGCCTGCCGCACCTGAGTCGCGTAGTAGAACTTCAGCCGATGCCCCATGTCGCTGACCGGTTGTCGGCGTTCAATGGAGTCATTGAGAGTCCGGTTCAGAATGGCCGTGGGGACCTTCTGCTTCAACTGGCTGGAGACGTAGCGTACTGCCTCCAACAGACGGTCTAATTGGAACCCATCCTTGGCGGAAGTGAAGATCACCGGAGCGTAATCGAGGAAGAATAGTCGATCCTGAACCCACTGACCGAACTCCGCTAGAGTGGTCAACCGCTTTTGCCGATCGTCGCGGTCCCGATTCTTACCTTCTCGAATCTCGATCTCTTGCTCGCGAGCTTTCCGAACGTCCTCGGACACAAGATCCCACTTGTTCACCACCACGATGCAGGCCCGTCGCTGCTCGACAATTACGTCGGCAATCTTTTTGTCCTGCTCGGTAATCCCGCTCATCGCGTCAATCACCAGGACGGCGATATCGCAGCGAGCGATGGCGCCCTTGGTTCGTTCAACAGAAAAATATTCGATACTGTTGTCGATGCGTCGTGCCTTTCGAACTCCGGCGGTGTCCACCAGTACGTACTGTTCACGACCGGCCTCGGTCACCACCTCGAAGGGAACGTCGACCGCATCGCGGGTAGTCCCAGGGATTTCGCTAACGATGACCCGATCCGATCCGGTCACCCGGTTGATGATAGACGACTTGCCGACATTCGGGCGGCCAACGATGGCCAAGCGCTTCGGACCGTCTCGCCGGCGACGCGGTAAAGCTTCGCCCTCTTCTCCTTCTTCAAGTGCCACGCCAGCCCCTTCCGCATCGACCTCATCGGTTTCAGCCGGTTTTGATACGGCGCTCCACTGGGGCAGACCAGCGACGGCCGCATCCATCAGATCCTCGATACCATTCCCATGAATCGCTGTGACCGGGTAGATTCTCTCGAAACCCAGCGCTGAGAACTCTGTTGCGCCGGCGGTTGCCTGATAGTTGTCGGCCTTGTTCACCACCACCAAGACTGGCTTCTGGATCGTACGCAGCTTCTTGGCCACCTCTTGGTCCAATGGGACGATGCCCTCTTGAACGTTGACGACCAACAGAATCACGTCCGCCGCCTCGATGGCCAAATCTACCTGCTGCAATGCCGCAGCGGTGATCACATCGGCGGCTTTTTCCCGGCGCAACAACCCGATACCGCCAGTGTCCACGAGCGTGTAGGGGCGACCGTGCCATTCGGCCTCAGCCATGACGCGGTCCCGAGTGACGCCGGGTTGGTCATGCACAATAGCGATGCGGCGACCGACGATTCGATTGAAGAGCGCGGACTTGCCGACGTTGGGACGACCCACGATGGCGATGAGACCTGACATGAGCGAAATCATGACGGACAGTGTTCAGGGGAAAAAGCTCTTTGTGGGATCTCTGCATCGCGGCCAATTGGGTGAAGGTCGATCGGAAGGCCAAAAAGTGCCTTCCCATTTCAGTTTCCCCCCGTAGCCTTTTCAAATCTTTGCGGGAATCCACCCGCCCACTGATATCGAGTTTTAACCGAATTTATGGCTGCTGATACGTCCGTCGTCGCTCAACTTGAGCTGCCTTCACTCCGCCCTCAGATCCTGAAATCCCGTTTGGCACCAACTCCGGGACTCCCCCGCTACACCGCTCAGGTCCAGGATCGATCCGGAAACGCCGTCACCCTTGCCGATCCTCGGGCGACACGGGCCTTGGTCGCGCTCATGGATGTTCATGCAGTCGTCGGCGGTGCAGCCTGCCACTGGGGTGGACCGGCGGCGTTCGCTGAAGTCAGCTCAGCCGTTCATGGTATGCTCTTTGCGGCCTCGGATCGCCCCTGGCACGAGTCTTACAACTTCGTCAACGACGCTGGGCATGCGGAGAACGGTATTTATGCCATCCGGGCCAATTATGGTTTTGACGGAATGACTCCCGACACCCTGAAGGGTTTCCGGAGCATCCAATCCAAGCTGACCGGCCACGGCGAATCGCATCTCAACCCCGAGGGAGTTCTGTTGTCCAACGGACCTCTGGGTTCCTCCATTGGTCAGGCCCAAGGTTTGGCCATCGGAGACAAGCTGGCCGGGAACAATCGAGTCACTGTGCTCCTGATGTCGGACGGAGCCTCCATGGAAGGTGAAGCCAAAGAGGCCTTTGCGGCCATCCCGGGTCTGGCTGGCAAGGGGCGAGTTAATCCCTTCGTGATGATCATTTCCGACAACGATACCAAGCTTTCGGGACGCATCACGGCGGATTCGTTTTCCATGCAACCCTCCTTTGAAGCCATGGCTCCGCTGGGTTGGGATGTTCGAAAAATCGAGAAGGGGCATGATCTCCAGGTGGTCTACACCGCCATTGAGCAGGCGATCGCGGACGCGGCCGCACACCCTGAGAAACCCGTGTGCATCTGGCTTAAAACCATCAAAGGATACGGCATCAAAGCCACCGAGCAGAATGCCGCCGGTGGACACGGATTCCCTCTGGTCAGTGGCGAGAAAATTCTCGACTGGCTTACCGAGATTTATCAAGGCGACACAGCCCCTTCTGACTTGCTGGCATGGGGGCAGATGCTCCGCAGCGACTGGGAAAAGAAGGAATCTGAGAAGATAGCCAAAGCCGCAGCTGCCGCGGCGGCGCCTGCTCCGACCACAGCGGCCCCGGCCGTCAAGAAAGACAAAGTTCAGGCGGGTTTGGCGGCCGGAGCCATTCTGGCGGCTCAGGCAGGCTACCCGGTCTACTCGGTAAGTTCCGACGTCCAAGGATCGACTGGTATCAGCACCTTTCAGAAGGCAACCGGACGTTTCATTGAGGTCGGCATCGCCGAGTCCAACATGATTAGCGTTGCAGCGGGTCTTTCAAAGGTGGGCTTCATTCCCATTGTAGACACGTTTGGGCAGTTTGGTGTCACCAAAGGAAACCTGCCTTTGACCATGGCGGCCCTTTCCCAAGCCCCTGTCATCGCCATGTTTTCCCACATTGGCTTTCAGGATGCAGCCGACGGTGCAAGCCATCAGGCAACGACCTATTTGGC
>JAPLUF010000303.1 GCA_026397755.1 Verrucomicrobiota bacterium | reverse complement strand
TCATTTTGTTTGATCGAAGGGGGCTATTTCGTCAGATACACAATTACACTTCCTCGAATACCCCGATTTCGGCTTGCATCCTGGATGAGTTTCGATTTGAAACGACACCACTTCATTGGATCTCGACCAATAATCTTAAAATCATGTCCGTCGCATCTGAGAGGGAACAAAGCAGCGAAATGGCAAACTTTGTCTCCGAAAAAATGAAATCAAGTCAGGGGTTTAATTGGCTATCAACTATCCTAGTATCTATGGTAATTTTCTCAGTCAGCCTGCTCGCTATCAAGTGGGTTGCGCTGGCTCGGAATAAATAAATAAAAAACAAATAAAATTAACATAAACAAACAACGTTCAAGGGTTTCCGTAGGATCGAGTACGATGACGCAACAAGCCCTGGAGTTGTAATTGACAAAACTGGAAACCCGGTTTATACTGCAACCATACTATCAGATAATTTAATCTCTGGCTCTTGGGATATTACCTGGAACATCGCGCCATTAAATGGCGCTGCTCCGAAAAACATCACAAGCAAGATTAAATTTATTGTTAGTTATGGGTTGCCTGCTGGCGTGCTCCCGCCCCAGACTTACGAGAGAACACTTAGTCAACCCGGAGATGGGACTGTCAACTCATACAAGATCACTGATTTTACGGAAAAATGAAATTTACTGCACCCGCAGCGGTTATTTTGATATTAATTATTGGGATTGCGTTGCTAAGGCCAAGACGAGTTCCAGATCCTCAAGCCGAGCAAGATTTTAACAGTGCTTCAGCGACTCTGGTCAGCGGTGATCAAAATCCCGGTAGGGCGGTGGGACGTACTAATTTAGCGATACAGGGGGCTGCGACACAGCAAGTCAAGAGAGCGATTGATGCAGCAGGAATCGTCATCGAATCATCTGCACTAGATCGGTTAAGTGAAACAGTTCGGTTGCGTTTGGCCGTATTAAACTTGGATCCGAGTCAAATTGATAGTCTTGGGCGAATTATGGCGATCGAAGAGCAGTTAATAGATGGACATTTACAGCTTAGTAAATCGCAAATTGACGCTATTGACACGGGGGTGAAGGCTGATATTGGAAATGAGACGTTTCGGATTGCAAGTTTGGGGCTCAGTGAGCAACACTGGAATTTCGTTGAAACCGCAATTCGGGAAGGAATGTCCCCCGAAAAGACACTCGATCTACTGAAACTGCACGGAGACATCGATCGCGATTGGGAGTCTAAAGCTCTTATTCAAAACCCCACGATTACTTTAGGTTATGCTAATAAGCTTATTGAGATTTTAGGACCTGACGCCGCCAAAGTTTTGTGGAAACGCTCTGTCGTTCATCCTGTATTCTTAAATAGTCTTGGAGCTCCTGATTAGAAGGTGTTCCTCGTCACTTTCAGTGTGCAGCACGCACTCCCAAGATGGGGAGGTGGCTTGGAGGCTTCTTGCCCCGGAAGGGAATCATCACTCGCGCCGATAGCAATTGCTCCGGTGGTCGTGAGAGGCTTTAAGGTGTGTCTCAAGATAGGAGAAACCGCATAAAACCGTGAATTTCCGGGGGTTACGTATCGAAAGTTCGGGGAATTCTCCTCGTAGGCGAGGTTGTCGTTCCTACCTTCCAAACTTCTGAACTAGCAGGCATTCAAGGCAATGGGAACTCCCGGTTGCTGGGAGCCACGGGCCTTCGGAGACAACCGATCCTGAAGGTCAACCCATTGGAAACGTCCAGGAATTTGGTCGCCTTCAAATAGTCGGAAATCTTTGCCTGACCCCATCCCCTTCAATCCCCGTGACCCCGATCCCCAATCCCTCAGAGCGCCGCGAGGGCGGCGGCTTGTGCGGTGGGTAGATCGGCGGGGCTGGCGACGCTGGTGTTGAGGTTGCGCAAAAGGCCGTCTTTAAGGCCGTAGATCCAGCCATGCACCGTGACGTTTTGGCCGCGCGCCCAAGCGTCTTGGATGATCGTGGTTTGGCAGACGTTGGCGACTTGTTCGATGACGTTGAGTTCGCAGAGACGATCGTGCTGGGCGGGTTCACCGGGCAGGGCATCAATACGACACTGGTGTTTTTCGCGGACGTCTTGGACGTGGCGGAGCCAGTTGTCGGCGAGGCCCACGCGTTCGCAGCGCAGCACGGTGCGTACGCCGCTGCAGCCGTAGTGGCCCACGACCATGATGTGTTTGATTTTCAGCACATCGACGGCGAATTGAATCACGGAGAGACAATTCAGATCGGTGTGGACGACGACGTTGGCGATGTTGCGGTGGACGAAGACTTCGCCGGGCAACAGGCCAATGATTTCATTGGCGGGTACGCGGCTGTCGGAGCAGCCGATCCACAGGTGCTCGGGGTTTTGTTGGCGGGAGAGTTTTTGAAAAAACTCTGGGTCGCTTTGGGTGATCTTGGCCGCCCAAGCTTTATTTTGGGCGAAGAGGTGCGTCAGGTCTGCCATTGGAAAGAGTGTGGATTTTTTAGAGGAGGCGCGCCTAGAGCAATTTGCGGTGGCCGCTCTCGGGGGGCGTTGGAATCAACGGGATGCTCGGGTCCGGCGCTGGTGCGATCAAAATTTGCCTGCGACGGTGGTGGCGTGAGGTCGTACGCTGAGGGAGGCGTTGATTACCTGGGCTTCAAAATCCCTCAATTTGGGTGTATGGACCACATCGATCCTGGTCCCGAACTCCGCCCACTCTCCATGATCATGCATCTCCGTTGAATGAAACCTGAACTTGCTGCCGCCGCCAACTTCCGTCCTCTGCGCAGGGTTGCCTCCCTAGGGTTTATTCAGTTCTTCCTGTGTCTTGCGATAGACATCTCCCGGGTTGTGGGGGACACAGTGCCCGAGGTTTCCGTCATCCCGAAACCGTCACGGTTGGAAATGGGGCAGGGTCGTTTTGTGCTGGGACCCAACACGGTCCTAACCGTGGTCCCGGGAACGGAGGCTACCGGGCAACAGCTCGCCAGCCTGCTGAGACGTTCGACGGGCCTGCCGCTTCCATTGAGACGGTCGCCGGCCGCTGGCGAAGCCGGGATAGCGGACTCCATCCAGGTGACGTTGTCGGGAGACTCGGCCGTATTGGGGGAGGAGGGCTACCAGTTGGAGGTCCTGTCCGATCGAATTCTCATCCGTGCCGCAACGAGTGCGGGAGCCTTTTATGGATGCATGACTTTGCGGCAGTTGTTCCCCGCCGCTCTGGAGTCTTCAGTCCTCCAGCCCGGCGTGGAGTGGTCGGCGCCCGTGGTGAGGATCGAGGACAAGCCCCGCTTTCCCTGGCGCGGTGTGCTGCTCGATCCTGCGCGGCAGTTCATTAGCAAGCAGGGCATTCTCCGGTGCCTCGATTGGATGGCGTATCACAAGCTCAACCGCCTCCATCTTCATCTTACCGATGTGGATGGCTGGCGGGTGGAGATCCGGAAGTATCCCAAGCTGACGCGCGTCGGTGCCTGGGCCGACCTCGGGGAAGGGGTGCGGATCGGGGGCTTTTATACCCGGCAAGACATCCGCGAGATTGTCGCCCACGCCGCCAAACGTTTCATCACCGTGATTCCGGAAATCGAGACCCCGTCCCATTCCGGGGCGGCGTTGGTTGCCTATCCCGAATTGAACTGCTTCGGGACCCGCCGGAGCATCGCCCCGTTTCCCATCGATCCGCTGTGCGGTTCGGAATTCTGTCCGGGCAATGAAAGGGTATTTGAGTTCCTCGATGGCGTGTTCGCCGAGGTGGCGGAGCTTTTTCCCTCACCCATTTTGCACGTCGGAGGGGACGAAGCGGAGATGCGATACTGGGGCGAGTGCCCGAAGTGCCAGGCCAAGCAGAAGCAGGTCGGAAATCTTCACGCCTGGTTCATGCAACGGGTGACAGACCTGGCCGCGAAACGCGGGAAACGAATCATGGGCTGGGGCGGTGTTGCGAAGGGCGCCATTTACACGTGCTGGGACAATGAGGGCAGCAGTGGGTGGGCCGCGGCCAAATCTGGATGGGACGTCGTGATGTCGACCGGCAACCATCACTATTTCAACTACAACATCGAGCGCACCACGCTGAAGACGGCCTATGACTTTGATCCTCTGCCGCCATCGGCAGGGCTCACGCCGGAGGCCCGGTCGCACGTTCTCGGTGTGGAGGCCTGCCTGTGGGGAGAGATGATCCCCGAGGATCACATCGAGAGTCAGGCCTTCCCCCGAGTGCTGGCCCTTGCCGAGCGCGGATGGGGGGTCGAAAAACCGGACTTCGAAGAGTTCCTGGGCCGGGTTAAAATCCATGTCAACCGCCTCGCCGCGATGGGCATTGTTACGGGCCCGGGATTCGGCCATCCCATCCAGCCCGCCCTTCCTGCTAGGGCTCAGGACGCGATGCCCCCGCTTATTTATCCCTCATGCTTCAACCGGAACGATGAGGACTGGCGGTGGACCCTGACAGGCATCGACCGCGGCCAGGGTTACGATGCGCTCTACCCCCTGCACGCGTTCGACGGCGACCTCGATACCTACCACATGACCTGGGGCCCGCGCCGGGATGTGGACTCCTTCACCATTGTCCTGTCGTCCCCAGCATCCTTCGATCGCATCCAAGCCATCACGGGAATGTCCAACGGCGACCACCGCCTCAGGCAAGGCGTGCTGGAGGTGTCCACTGGCTATGGCCGATGGCAGGAGGTCGCCCACTTCAAAAATGGAGTGGCCGATGCCGCGCTGGATGACCGACGGGTGGTGGCCCTGCGGATTCGTTCGACCATCAACCAACCTCCCAACGCCGTGCTGGCCATCCGCGAGTTCGTGCTGTGGAAGAATGGGAAGTCGACGCTGAGGGAACTCTCCCCCGTGGAACGGCTGAGAATCCCCGCCGCGATTCCCGCCGCAGGCCGGTGACCCCGGGAATCCCGCGGCTGACCAATGTGGAGATTTTCTCCCGATGCCCTCGGGTTGTATCTTCTCGATTCGTAGCTCGGGGCGCTCAAATCCCAGCGATTCTTCTCGGCAGGGCCCGAAGCCTTGGGTTTGCTGGAGGCACACCCATGAATCTACTGCTGCCCCTCAAAACGCGTCGGGATTTCCTTCGGACAACCGGTGCTGTCGCCGCTTGCTTCACATCGGCCGGCGCCTTCGCCGAGGCTCTGACGCGAACCCCCTCTGGTACCGAGGGGCCCTACTATCCGAACCACCTGCCTCTCGACACCGACAATGATTTAATCGTCATCAACAACGCCCTCACCCCGGCGGTGGGGGAGGTGGGTTATGTGAGCGGACGGGTGCTCGATGCGGGCGGCAAACCGGTGCGCAACGCGTTGGTAGAAATTTGGCAGTGCGATGCCCACGGGGTTTATCTGCACACGGGCGACACCTCGAATCGGTCGCGTCAGGACAAGCAATTTCAGGGGTTCGGCCGGTTCTCGACTGGAAGCACCGGGGAGTACTTGTTCCGGACCATCAAGCCCGTTCCGTACTCGCCCCGGACACCGCACATCCATTTCAAGATCCGTCGTGGCGGCCAGGAACTGATCACCACCCAGCTCTACATTCAGGGGCATCCCGGCAATGAGAAGGACCCGATCTGGCGCGAG
>JAPLUF010000373.1 GCA_026397755.1 Verrucomicrobiota bacterium | reverse complement strand
ATGAGGAGGTCGATCCCTTTCTTGGTGATCGCTGAGCATTCCACGAACTGGGTGTCGCCCCCCCAATCGTCCGGCACCAATCCCTTATCCTGAAGCTGCTGGCGCACCTTCATCGGGTTAGAGTTCGGATGGTCGCACTTGTTCACCGCGACGATGATGGGGACCTTGGCCGCCTTGGCGTGCGCCAAGGCCTCCAAGGTTTGAGGCATCACACCGTCATTGGACGCCACGACCAGGACAACGATGTCGGTTACATTGGCTCCGCGAGCCCGCATGGCCGAGAAGGCGGCGTGACCCGGGGTGTCAAGGAAGGTCAGGCTCTCCAGTTTACCCGTGTTGGGATGAGGATACTGAATGGAGTAGGCACCAATGTGCTGGGTGATGCCACCGGCCTCACCTGAAGCGACATTCGCCTTGCGGATGACATCGAGGAGCGAGGTCTTGCCGTGGTCCACGTGACCCATGATGGTAATCACCGGGGGACGCGATTTGAGCGTCTCGGGCTTGTCCTCGCTGTCGAGTTCGAGCTTTTCCTCCTTGGGAACATTGACGGAGTGGGCCGCCTTGTCGCGTTTCTCGGTCTCGAACCGAATACCGTGCTTTGCACAGATTTTGACTGCCGCCTCACCGTCGATGGTCTGGGTCACCGTCGCAAAGACCCCCATTTGCATGAGGTCGCCAATGATCTGGAAGGGCTTCTTGCCCATCTGCTGAGCCAATTCACGCACCACAATGGGCGGGCGCATGATAATTAAGGGAGCGTCGGCAGCAAACTGTTGGCGGGCCGCAACGGGGACAGGTCGGGGACCAGGGCCTGCGGCGACACCGGGACGCCCACCCATCTGACCATGACGACCGAACTGACCCGGGCGGGATCCTTGATACGAAGAACCTTGGTACGACGAGCCTGGGAACGAGGCACCGGGACGCCCTGGCGGAGGGGGAGGAGGACCACGACGATCGTCCCGGGCGACCGGGGCCGCAGGACGGGCGACCGGGGGCGCCGGGCGGGCGGGCGGCGGCGTGCTGACACCGCGGGTTGTGCGACCGCCATAACCGAACTGACTCAGGTCGATACGACCGACCAACTGACCTGTCTGGACAGGCGTTGGGACAGGCGTTGAGCTCGGCGTTGGCTCCGGAGCGGAAATCGGCGTTGAAACTGAAATGGATCTCTCGGACGGAACTGTTGGCTCAGCGACCGGAGCGGAAAGCGGGGCTCCTGCCGGGGCCGAACATTCCGGATGAATCTCGGCGACCACGATCGGACGAGTTTCATCCGCGACTGGGGTCACCAAAACGACCGGGGTCACCACCGAAGGCTTCGGAACCTCTGGTGCGCGTGACTCTTCTGCGTTTGAAGGCACCACGACCACGGGCTCAACGATTTCTGGAGCGCGCGTCAGGACTGGAGTGATAGGTGCCGGAGGCGTCTCTGGTATGACAGCCTTAAACGATTCGGCAGGCTTTCTAGCCACAGGCACTCGAGCCAACATCGGCTCGGGAATCGGCTCGGGAATCAGCTCGGGTTCCGGGACCGCCGCCGGTGGCGGGGGAATGGGTGCATGGATGATGGTCACGGGTGTGATCTCCATCGGCTTGGACGGCTCAAAAGGCTTAGCCAATGGCGCCAACTGCTCCTCGAGGAACTCGGCGGTGATCTTGTCGAGAGTACTCGACGGGACCTTGGCTGCGGCTATGCCCAGCTCCTTGGCCTTGTTGAGCACAAACTTGCTCTCAAGGTTCAGCTTCTTGGCGATCTCGTAAATGCGAACGGGCATACTGCTTTTTATTTCACCACCGACGTTCCCCGGTCCGCGCCCTGCGCGGCTGCCTGGACCGTCGGCGGTCCAAGCTCATTGAAACCGACCCTCAAATGGGATCAGTGGGCTTCAGGGTCAGCACCACCGGCAGCGCGTCGGGTCAATTCGTCCCGAATCGCTTCCAGAATCGACTCGGCGTCCGAGCCGATTCCTTCCATTCCCTGCAAATCTTCGATACCGATCTGCTGGATCACATCCTCTAGGCTATGGAACCCAATGGTCACCAGAATTCGCGCCTGCTCCTCGGTAATACCTGGAATAGAAGCAAACTCACTGACGGCATTGGCTACTTTTTGATCAAAACCCGGCAACACAGAAGCTTCAGCTTCAATGTCAATGCTCCACCCGGTTAACCGGGATGTCAGCCTCGCATTTTGACCACGCTTTCCGATCGCCAGAGACAACTGGTCCGATGAGGTGAGCGCCAAAACTCGCTTACGCTGCTCATCCACCTCGAAAGACTTCAACTTGGCCGGCGCGAGGGCATTCTCGACATATTTGCGAATGTCGGGCGACCAAGGGATAATGTCGACCTTCTCGTTGTTCAGCTCGCGGACGATGTTTTTCACCCGCTGACCACGCAGACCCACGCAGGCACCAACAGGGTCAACCTTTGGATCCCGGGAGAAAACAGCCAATTTGGTTCGAAATCCCGGTTCCCGGGCAATTCCTTTGATCTCAATGGTTCCGTCTCCAATTTCAGTGACCTCAACCTTGAAAAGCTTAATAACAAAATTCGGGTCAGCGCGAGAAAGGACAATCTCCGGTCCCCTCGGAGTCTGTTCGACTGCTTTAACGTAGCAGCGGATTCGCTCACCGATCTGGTATTCTTCGGTCGGAACACGCTCCCTATTGGGCATTATGGCCTCGAACTTGCCCAGATCTAGAACCACATCCGAGCGTTCAAAACGACGGACAGTTCCGTTGACCAGTTCGCCGACCCGATCCTTGAACTCATCGTAGACCATCGCCTTCTCCGCACGGCGGAGTTGGGCCATCATGGCCTGTTTGGCAAATTGGGCGGCAATACGACCAAAACCAGCTGGGGTAACCTCAACTTCGATCTCCTCACCGACCTTAACATCGGGATGACCGGCACGCCGGGCCTCGAAAATGGTAATTTGATCGTGTTTGGATAGAACCTTCTCTGCAACCACGAGCTTGGCCCAAGCCTTAATGTCTCCGGAGCGTCCATCAATGGAAACCCTAAGGTCACGAGCCGGCCCGACCGCCTTCTTGGCGGCCTGCATCAAGGATTCCTGGATAGCACCGAGAAGAACATCTTTGGGGATGCCCTTCTCCTTTTCCCAGAACTCAACAACCGCCAAAATCTCCGCGTTCATAGTCGTCAGCCAATCCCGGAAACCGGGGTAACAAAAAAGCCGGTTGTTCACCGACTCAAGCATGTCGGCACCAACGCCGACGGAAAGTTCCTTACGGTCGGTAACCCTAGGGCACCTCCCCAATTCCCGTCAAGATCGGATTCAGGAACTCCTTCGGAATGACAAACCCAAGGGACAGGCTCGGTCCATCCCCCCAAGGGACAGGCTCGGTCCATCCCCCTAAGGGACAGGCTCGGTCCCCCCAAGGGACAGGCTCGGTCCATACAAGGGACAGGCTCCCCAAGGGACAGGCTCGGTCCATCCCCAAGGGACAGGCTCGGTCCATACAAGGGGAAATCTGCCAGTTCACCCAGACCCGGTGCCGAGCGCCTCTGCCGAATAAGGAGGACTCACTGACTCCAGTATTGACGCGGAGTTTCCGACCCCGACTGTGGGGTACGTGGACCACAACACGGCCCGGGAACAGCTCGAAACCATCCGAACCCTCATGGATCGGGCATCGACCTACCGCCGCGCCTTGGCTCCGGCCATGACGTCGGTAGGTCTGATCGGTACTCTCGCCGGACTCGCGGCACCCTTCGTGATCCGGGACAATGCCCGATCCTTCGCCTTTTACTGGTTGGCCGTGGGACTGGCCGGGGCGTGCACCGCGTTCTTGCTCATGCGCCGTCAGGCCTTCGCTGCCGGTGAGCCATTCTGGACGCCGCCGGCCCGCCGCGTGGCTTCAGCCCTGATGCCCGCACTGTTTGCCGGTACCGCAGTAGTGGGTCCGCTGGTAAACATCCATCAAGAGGGAGCCATGATCGCCGTGGCTCTGCCGCCTCTATGGCTCGTTCTCTACGGATGCTCGGTGCATTCGGCCGGTTTCTTCATGCCCCGCGGGATGCGCTTGTTTGGTTGGGGGTTTGTCATCGCAGGATTGCTCAGTTCACTGGCCGCGGCCAATCCTCACCAAATCGAACCCTCCATTCGCATGGCCCATGCGGTCATGACGGCCAGCTTCGGCGGCGGACACCTCGCCTACGGTCTCTACTTGCACTGGACGGAGAAGAAGCCCACGGCGTGAACCCGGAACCTTTTCCCCATCTGGACCGGGTCATCCACGAAAAGGCCCGTCTAGCCATCATTTCATCCCTTTCAGCCACCCCTTCCCTGACCTACACCGATCTGCGGAACTTGCTGGTCATGACCGACGGCAATCTGACTTCTCACCTCCGAATCCTTCAGGAGGCCGGCCTCGTCGCCCTCTCCCGGTCCACCGGCGAAACCCGACCACAGACCACTTACACCCTGACCGACCTCGGCCGCAACGCCTTCACCCAGTATCTTGGGCATCTGGAACAGATCGTTGCCCAATTCCGAAAAACAACTCCGTCCGCTTGATTGTTTTTGAACAACACCCATGGTCTCTACTCAGACACTTTGTGACGCAAAGTAATTTATGAGAGTCTTGAGAGCAGAAGCGATGGGGATGTGTTTTGGGGTTCGTGACGCGATCGAATTAGCCCACGGGCGGGCCGCGGCCGGCCCGGTGACCGTCTTGGGAGACTTGGTTCACAATGAGGCAGTGTTGGCTGACCTCCGCGGGCGGGGCGTACTCATCCGACAAGACGCCTCCGACATTCCCACCCAGGAGGTTCTCATCACGGCCCACGGAGCATCGGATCGCCGCATAGAAAGCCTTCGGCAATTAGGCCTGATAGTGACCGAGGCCACCTGCCCCTTGGTTCACCGGGCTCATCAAGCGCTGAAGAAACTCGTGGCCGCGGGGTTCCATCCTTTGGTGATAGGCCAAGCCAGCCATGTCGAAGTTCGAGGCCTGACCGAAGATCACCCTGGGTGCGACGTCGTCTTAACTGAGAGTGAGGTGGACCAACTTCCCGAACGTCCCCGCTATGGGGTCGTGTCGCAAACCACGCAACCTGTGGCCCGGGTCCGGGAATTGATTACCCGGCTAAGTCAGAGGTTCCCCGGCTCGGAGGTCCGCTGGATTGACACCGTGTGCCAACCCACCAAAGACCGGCAGACCGCCGCCGAGAATCTGGCCTCACGCTGCGATGTGGTCTTGGTCATCGGAGGCATCCACAGCAACAACACCCGCCGCT
>JAPLUF010000250.1 GCA_026397755.1 Verrucomicrobiota bacterium | reverse complement strand
GTGCCTTCCTGGCCCGCATGGAGACCTATCGTCGGCTCCTCGGTTCCGACGGTCTTCCGGCCTTTGCCATCCCGGTGGACCGAAGTTCCCAGGATCCCAGCCTGCTGGCATTGGACCGCATCACCATGGCCCAGTGGATGGACCGCGAAGGATTTCGCGCCGCGCCCCTCCGCCGGTATGTGAACTATTGCTGCCGCGACGATTTCGGGACCGGCATCGCCCAAGTCAGCGCCTGGGCGGGAATCCATTACTTTGCCGCGCGATCCGGGGTCGCGGCCAACGCACCCAGCCACTCGGTGCTCACCTGGCCTGAAGGCAACGGTTGGCTGGCAGCGCGCCTGCGGGAGCAAGTCGCGCCCGCCCAAATCCGCACCCGGCACGCCGTCTTCGGCATTCGGCCCGATGATCACGGAGCCGAGATCGACGTCTTCGATGCAACCCTCGGGCGCTCCCTGCGCATCGAATGCCGGGCACTCATCGTGGCCACGCCGCGGTTTGTGTACCGGAGGCTCCGCGGCCTTCCGCCTGATTCTGCAGCCCAATACCCGCCTTGGATGGTGGCCAATTTAACCCTGCATTCCCGGCCTGATTCGCACGGCATGCCGCTGTGCTGGGACAACGTCATCGATGGATCGCCTGGGCTCGGCTACGTGCATGCGGGCCACCAAAGCTTGCACCCGCGTCCGAACGGGACCGTGCTGACTTATTACCGACCGTTGGACCATGCGGACCCATCGACGGCCCGAGGCGAGGCGCTGAAGGCCGACTGGGCGCATTGGAGCGATCTCACACTCGCCGACCTCTCGGTGGCCCACCCGGATCTCCGACGCCGAATCGAACGCTTGGATGTCCAAGTCTGGGGCCACGGGATGATCGCGCCGTCACCGGGATTCCTTTGGGGCCACCGCCTCAGCGCCATGACCCACCGCGACGGCGTGGTGCACTTTGCCCACTCCGACATGTCCGGTATCTCCCTTTTCGAAGAAGCCTACATCCGGGGCCTCCGCGCCGCCGATGCGGTCTACCAGCAGCTTCAGACCACGGCCTGACATGAACCCCATTGCCCCGATCCACCCGAAAAGCCGTCCGTCGCCGAAGGCCCTGTGCCAGCACACCTTGCTGGAATTCCACGGTTGCGATGTCGAGGTATTGAGCCGGGTGCGGACCATTCGGGAGCGGATGCTGGCCGCCGTCACCGCCGCCAATGGGACGATCGTGAAACCCGTCTTCCACGAGTTCAGCCCCTGGGGTGTGAGCGGCGTGGTGGTCATCGCCGAGAGCCATGTGACCATCCACACCTGGCCCGAACACGGCTATGCGGCCGTGGACATCTTCTCGTGCAGCCGAAAGCTGCGCCACGCCGTGGTGCGCGAAACCTTACGCCGCTCGTTGGGAGCCCAGTCCGTAACCGCCCAACGATTGAGCCGCGGCATCGTGCCACCGAGATCGATTGCTCAGCGACGCATCGGCAAGGCGAAGGCCACATAGGCATCGCCGCTGGGCGTGCCCATCTTGCCGCCGCCACAGGCGATCACCACATATTGTCGGCCGCCGACCGAGTAGGTAGCCGGTGTGGCGTAGCCGCCGGCCGGCAAGGGCGCCTTCCAGAGTTCACGGCCGCTCTTGCGGTCAAAGGCCCGCAGGTGCGCATCCCGGCTGGCCGCGATGAACACCAGTCCGCCGGCCGTCACCAAAGGGCCGCCGTAGTTTTCGGTGCCGGTGGGCGGCACTCCTTGCGCTGTCAATTCCTTGAACTCACCCAGCGGCACCTTCCACCGGATGGAGCCGGTATTGAGGTCGATGGCGTTGAGGGTTCCCCACGGCGGCTTGACGGCGGGATAGCCATTGCTGTCGAGCCAACGGTTGTAGCCGGTCATGGAATACGGGATGAGCCCCAAGGCATCGGCCCCGCCGGCCCCGGACCGCCCGCCACCCGCCGAAGCCCCCTCGGCCCCAGCCGGCTCCGCTTCGCCCCGCACGAAAGCCACTAGACGCGCCCGCTGCCCTTCGGTCAGAAAATCAAAGGCAGGCATCACCCCTTTGCCTGTCTGAAGCAACTTCAGCAGGTCAGCGGCTTGGAGACGTTTCTCGACCCCGACCAATGACGGGACGTTCTGGCCTGGATTGCCCTGCCGTTCCGAACCGTGACACACCGCACAAATCTGCTGGAACAACGCCGCACCGGAGGCCGCCGATTCCCCGTCCTTCCGGCGAGTTTCCACCATGGTCAGGATCCACGGCATCTCGTTGCCGTTGACATAGAGAACCCCGTCGGGATCGGTCGCCGCACCGCCCCATTCTGCGCCCCCGTCGAAGCCTGGGAATACAATGGACCCCTCACGGCTAGGCGGTTGGAAGGGGGCATGCGGCCGGATCCGCGAAAACCGCTCCAAGACTTGCCGATGGGATCCGATTGATAGGTCGGTGATCTCATCGTGGGTGAACAACTGCCGGGAAAAGGGCGGCGGACGCAACGGCACCGGCTGCGTGGGCCACGCCGATTCGCCGGAAAGGTCGGAGCTGGGTACTGGAATCTCTTGAATCGGGAACAGCGGTTGGCCGGTCTGGCGATCGAACACAAACACATGCCCCGACTTGGTGACCTGCGCGACCGCATCGATCCGCTTCCCTTGATGGGTCACCGTCACCAAATTGGGAGGCGCGGGCAGATCCCGGTCCCACAAATCGTGGTGGACGAACTGAAAATGCCAGAGCCGCTGGCCGGTCTGGGCATCGAGGGCGATGAGGCAATTGGCGTAGAGGTTCTGTCCCATCCGGTTACCTCCCCAGAAATCGAACGCCGCCGAACCCGTCGGGCAGAACACGATCCCCCGAGCCTCATCGAGGGCAAAGCCGGTCCACACATTGGCGCCTCCGATGTAGCGGTAGGCCTCGGGCGGCCAGGTTTCATGGCCCGCCTCGCCCGGTTGGGGAATGGTGTTGAAACGCCACGCCAGTTTTCCGGTGCGAATGTTGAAGGCTCGGACCGGACCCGGAGCCGCCGGGGCAGGACCTTCTCCCAGGCGCATGCCCATGATGAGGAGGTCTTTGAAGACGATCCCAGGAGTCGTGGCCTGAAGGGACAGGCCTGAAGCATCGCGTCCGAGAAGCATCGCGTCCGAGTTCCTGCTTCAAGTCGATAGACCCCTCCTGACCAAAACTGGGAATGCGCTGTCCGGTCACCGCATCAATGGCATGAAGAAAGTGATCATTGGCGTAGAGGATGCGTCGGTCGGAGCCCTCGGCCCAATAGACCAGTCCCCGATTGACCCCGCTCTTGGTGATGCCCTTGCACGCAGCCGGATCAAACCGCCATTTCTGAACACCGGTGGTGGCATCCAGCGCGAAGAGTTTGAGGTCGGGCGTCGTGCCGTAAACCACCCCATCAATCACCAACGGATTGCATTGGATTTGCGAACGGTTCTGCGCGTCCGAACCACCGCTACGATAAGTCCATGCTACTTGCAACCGCGCGACATTCTTGGCTTGGATTTGCTCACTGCGCGAATAATGGCTGCTGGCCGCATCCCCCAAATACACGGGCCAATCCACGGTGCCCGGCGAGGCGCCCGCCACGCGGAAGGCCATCACCATCGCACACATCCCGGTCATCCATCCTCGTCGTTGTTGCTTCATGCAAAATTAGTTCAGTCGATTGTCCCGGAACCACGCCGCGCTGCTATCGAGCATCAGCCGGTTGCGACCGCCCCGGTGCGCGGACTGCCCCGCCAAGGCCGCAGACACCGCGGGAATCGTCCGAGGAAAATACGGATCCACGGCCAACTCCACGGCGGAGAGTCCATCGGGCGGTGGCGTGGTGGAGTTGAGCAGCGAGGCCCTGAAATCCTCCAGCGCCGAATCCGGGGTCTTGTTCCAAAAATTGTCCAGCGGCACCACCGCGTCGGCCCGATCAAAGCGCCAAAGCCAGAACCCGGTGCTTTGTCGGATGCCATTGCTCGAAACCGTCTGAAGCACCTGAGTCGCCTGACCGAGCGGGCGATTGCCCAAGGCGGGGCACATCCCTGCCCCGCCTCCCGACGGGGCGAGGGCCTCGAAGGTCCAACCGGCGCGGGGATCCGACGGAGGCCAGTCGGTCCAAGGCCGGTAGCCCAGCGACAACTTCAAGTCACGGCGATCGGGCAAATGGTCCTGCTGGTCTCCCAAGTACAAAGCAAAACCGAGGCCCAATTGGTGCAACTGAGACAAACAAGCCACGCGCACCGACTTGGCCCGCGCCGCCGCCAGAGCCGGTAAAACGAGGGAGGCCAGCACTGCAATGATGGCCACCACGACCAGCTGTTCGATCAGGGTGAAGCCATCCTTGCCGTTCCTGCCAGCCATCGGTTTAACGGATTGGGGATCAGTCAAAGATTTCCGACAGCCTTTGACCGGAAGGTACCAAAAGCAATTCCCTACCCGTGAGTCCACCCACGGGCCGGGCGGGGTCAATACCCGCCGCCACCCAGGCTAGATACGGCGGGCGCCACCAGGGTTCCGGCCGCCACACGGCGCTGGTATTCGTCGAGCATCGCGGCCGTGGCCGTGGCTCCGCAACGCGAGGCCCCCAAGGCGCGGACCCGCAGCAATCCATCGAGATCACGAACGCCGCCGGCGGCCTTGACCTGGACATTCTCGGAAACGGCCGCACGCATGAGAGCCAGGTCGTGCTCGGTGGCTCCCTCATAGTTGTAGCCACCGCCCGGTTGTTTCACGAAGCCGAACCCCGTGGAGGTCTTGACCCAATCAGCACCCGCGTTCTCACACCGTTGGCAAAGGGTCCGCTTGAGTTCATCACCGTCGAGTCCCGCACCGCCTCCACCGAGATAATCATTCTCTAGGATGACCTTC
>JAPLUF010000065.1 GCA_026397755.1 Verrucomicrobiota bacterium | reverse complement strand
GACATCGACCTCAATGCCGGCACGATTCTGGATGGCGAGGAAACTATTCCCCAAGTGGGACAACGGATCTTCGAGGCCATCCTCGCTGCGGCCAATGGCGAGCGCACCAAGAGTGAGCACGCTGGCATTGGCGACGAGGAGTTTGCCCCCTGGCCCTTGGGCCCGGTCTTCTGAGTGTATGCCCTGGCAGACACTGGAATCGTCAGGGATCACCGGATGGGACGCTTGCGGGGGCTTGGGGATTTCGGGTACTTATCCGGTGTCGTTTGCTCTCAGCCCTCGGAAACGACGCTGGTTTGGAACCGGACCTCGGTCGAACAGCGGTCGGCGAACGTTTCGACGGTATGACTGCCTTCTGAGGGAATTTACGGTCGGGCCTATAGCTCAACGGTTAGAGCAGGGGACTCATAATCCCTTGGTTACAGGTTCAAATCCTGTTGGGCCCACCACTCTTTCTGCTTCAACAAACCCGCGGCTCAAAAAAAATCAGGACGAGGTTTTCCTCGCCCCGATGAATCGAATGCGGACTGCACGAAGACCTCCCCGCGCTCGTGCCCGTCTTACGGCAGCTTCTTAATCTTCACGTCGCGGAACTGCACGACCATCGGCGGGCCGGCGTGAATCTGAAGAGCCAGGATGCCCTCCTTGGCGGCCTTGGCGGACTGCTGGTCCACGACATCAACAGTCATGCGGCCGTTGATGAAGTGCATGAGGTGATTGCCGTCGGCGACGATGAGGTAGTCGTTCCACTGCTCGTCATGGATGCTGGCTTGCAAGTCCTTGGAATCGGCCAACTTGCCCACCACGGTGACCTTGGTCTTGCCACCCTCGTCGGTGATGACGGTGCGCTGACCGCGCTCGGCCAGAATGCCACGGCCACGCTCTTCATAGAGGATGCCGCTGTAAGTCTTGCCAGCCTCGAAATCGGCCTGGTATCCGCCCACCACGAACTTGTCGGCGTCCACCAGCTTGCTGCGGTACTGGATGCCGGAGTTGCCGTTGAAAATGCGGTACTGGAGGCGCAGCTCGAAATTGGACACCGTACCGTTGGTCCAAACCAGGAAGGTGTTTCCAGCAATCGGATGATCCCGGTGGGTAGTGCCCGTGATGAGTCCTTCCTTCACGGTCCACAAGTCGGAACGACCCGCCCAACCAGCGAGGGTCTTGCCATCGAAGATCGGCACGTAGCCTTCGGTCTTGGGATCTTTAATGGTGGCCTTGCAGCCGGTGAAGGCCAAGGAGGCGACCGCCAGGGCCACAGCACCGGCGCGGAGGAGGGAACGAATAGGCATCGGAGAAGATTTCCGCCAGAATCAGCCGTTCGGTCAAGCGAAGCGGCACGCTAGCCCTCAAGTTTTTCACGAGGCCCGCCATCCCAAGTCGGCGCATCAAACCCGACTACTCGACCCAGGGGCGGAGAATATTTAGGCCGAAAACGGCAGTGGCACGATCGTCGCCGGGATCTCGGCGCCCGAGGCGGAACGGACCATGAGTGCGGTGCCCAGGCCGTTGCATTCTTTGCGGACATACCCCAGAGCGATGGGACACCCAAGCCGGGGGGATTGGATGACACTGGTGAGGGAACCCACCTCACGGCCATTATGGAGGATCTTGTCCCCTCGGACGGGCATCGGGGCAGTGGACTCAAAGCGCAAACCCCGCAGCGCCTTAGTCACCTGGCCATAAGTCCGGATTCGAGCG
>JAPLUF010000128.1 GCA_026397755.1 Verrucomicrobiota bacterium | reverse complement strand
CGGCGAAGAAGTAATCGCTCTCACCGATCTTGATGGGGCGCCGTTCCCAAGTCTCATCCTTGCGAACCCAGATGTGGCGCTCAATTTCTCGGGTCGCCGGGTTAGTCTCCGTGAAAACCGCTGCCAAAGGCGCCGCAACGACATTGTCGGCACTGGCCACCGGGATGGAAATGTTGGCACTCATACCCGGGCGAATTTGACTGTCCACGTCCTTCAGGAGGATGCGCGCAGCGAAGCCACGGATATTGTTCTTCAGAGTCGACTGGGGCGCGATGCGCTCGACCTTGCCGACCACCTTGAGGCCCGAAACCGCCTCGACACTGACTTCCACCTGCTGGTCCACGTGCAACCGGGTCACATCGGCCTGATTGATGTGCGCATTGACGATCAGGTCGTTGAGGTTGGCAATGGTGAGCACCTCGGTGCCGGCATTGAAGCCGCCCGATCCGGAAACAGCCTGCCCTACCGAGATGGGGCGAGTGAGAATCGTGGAATCAAAGGGGGCCATCACCTCGGTCTTGCGCAATCGCTCGATGATCAATTCAAAGGATTTCTCCCTCAAGGCCAGCTCGTTCTTGGCCAGATCAAACTTGGTGCGACTGTCTTCGAAGAGCTCCTGAGAGATCAGCTTGCCTTCAAAGAGTTGCAGAGCCCGTTTGTAGTCCCGTTCGGCCTGTCCCAATTGCAACCGGGAACGCTCGACGTTCTTTTCCTCCTGCTGACGCTGGGTCTGCAACTCCCGATCATCCAGTTTGAAGAGCAATTGGCCCGATTTGACCCGGTCACCCACATCCACCGGCAAGACTTCGATCTTGCCGTTGACCTCCGGCCGAACACTCACCTGCTCGGCCGGTGTGATGTCGCCCGCGGCGTTAATGGCAAACTTGATATTGCGGGTCTCAATGACCGCGGTGTCCACCTTGGTACTGACCTGCGGAACTGCCCCAGCCCGCTGCCGCTGGGTGTAAAACCATCCCCCGGCTCCCAGGGCTCCGACCAACAGGATAACAATCAGAATCTTCATCGACGATTGAGTCTTCTTACCACGATCGTACGAACACGTACAATCCACCAACGAAGTTTTCCCGCGTTGTCGGGAAGACCTTCCGGTGCTTGGCTCGAACCAGACGCTTTCGATGACTCCTACATTCATCCTCCTTTTGTCCCTGTCGTTGCTGGTGTTGCGCTGGCTGGGCCAATGGTTTCTGGACCGGTTGAATCGCAACCATGTCCAGACCCATGCCCACCAACCGCCCGAGGCGGTCCGGGACATCATGGATAAGGCCACCTACCGCCGCTCCGTGGACTATACGCTCGCCAAATCCCGGTTCGGCCAGATGGAGGAACTGTGGGGCTTGGCCATGAAGATCCTCTTTCTCTGTAGCGGATTCCTCCCCTGGAGCCTGAGTTTCTGGGCCGGTTGGGTCGGCTCGAGCGTGCTGGCCACCGCCGGCTGGCTCTTGGTGGTTTCACTGGTGATGGGCTTGCCGGACCTTCCGCTGGAATGGTGGTCGCAATTCCGGCTCGAGGAACGCTTTGGATTCAACAAGAGCACCCTAAAGGTCTGGGTCACCGACCACCTCAAGATGCTGGCCCTCAGCACGGCTTTGGGACTACCTCTGATCGCTGGCATTCTCAAACTCACCGACTGGATCGGGGACCAATGGTGGCTCTGGGCCTGGGTTCTCCTCATGGCGTTCCAGGCGGTAATGATGATTCTGGCCCCCATCCTCATCCTGCCATTGTTCAATAAATTCACCCCGCTGCCAGAAGGCTCGCTGCGGAATCGCCTCCTTAAACTGGGCGAGCGCACCGGATTCTCTGCCAAGACAATCCAGGTGGCCGATGGCAGTCGGCGCTCTGCCCATTCCAACGCGTACTTCACAGGCTTTGGGCGATTCCGGAAAATCGTGCTCTACGACACGTTGATCGCCCAGTTGACAGAGGTGGAACTCGAAGCGGTGCTGGCCCACGAAATCGGCCATTACCGGCGCGGTCATATTCCCAAGATGCTCATTTGGGCCGGCGTTTCATCGCTCGTGAGCTTCGCATTGCTGGGCTGGTTGGCCCGCCAGTCGGTGTTCCTCGAAGCCTTTGGTTTCAAAGGATCGGCCGGCACCGCCCCGGTGCTGCTCTTGGCCGGATTGCTGGGCGGTGCGGTCACCTTCTGGCTCACCCCTTTAGGGACCCGCCGGTCACGACGGCACGAATTTGAGGCAGACGCCTACGCCCGGAACGCCATGGGTGAAAGTGCTTCGCTCATCGGATCCTTGCGCAAGCTGCACGAGAAGAACCTTTCCAACCTGACGCCCCATCCATGGTTCAGCGGGTTCTACTACTCGCACCCGACCTTGGTGGAGCGGGAGGCTGCCCTGCGTCTCGACTCGGGATCCACCGCCCTGGTCCACTGAACCGACGGGACTTTAGCGGTACATCCGCCCTTCGGCCAACGGGAAGGCATTGGGGATGTGCCGCACTTCGCGGACCCGCACTTCCCGGACCTCGGCGCCGGCAAAGAGCACCTCGACGATGTCGAAGCGGAAGGCGACTTGAGGCCGGCCGAGTTCGTTGAGGTAAGCCAACGCCGTGTCGGACAGCTTGCGCTGCTTCGGGCGCCCGACTGCTTGGGCCGGACGCACCCAACTTTCCGACGACCGCGACTTCACCTCCACAAAGGCCAGCACTTCCCCGTCCCGAGCAATCAGGTCGATCTCCCCGCGCCCGTGCCGGTAGTTGGCGCACAAAATCTTCATCCCCAGCCTCTCCAATTCGCTCCGGGCGGCGTCTTCGCCGCGTCTTCCGAGGCGGAGGTGGGCCCCGGCTTCGACAGGCTTGACGGGTTTCCGAAGTCGGGTCCAGAGACTCATGTTGGGAACAGCTCCGGCTCAGGCCGTCGGAGTGGTGCAAAACTCAGGCGATGGATGGGACAAGGTCCCAGGAGATGGACGGCCTCTAGGTGTTCAGGTGTGGGATAGCCTTTGTGACTGGCAAACCCATAACCCGGCCATTTCACATCCGCTTCGCGCATCACCCGATCGCGGGTCACCTTGGCGAGGACAGAAGCCGCGGCGATGGAGTAGCTCAGAGAATCTCCTTTCACCAAGGCTGTCTGGGGCAGTCGCAAACTCCGAACCGGACGCCCGTCCACCAACGCGTGATCCACGTCGTCCCCCAAATCGGCCAGTGCCTGATTCATCGCACGATGGGTGGCTTGCAAGATGTTGATCTCGTCAATCACCGAAGGTTCCACCGCAGCGATGGCGTAGCGAACGGCTGGATCACCCGTCAGCCCGGCGAAGAACCGATTCCGCTGAGCTTCGGTCAATTGCTTGGAGTCGTTCAAATCGGCAAACGCATCCGGAATCCCTTCTAGGACCCAAGCGCGAGGCAAAATGACCGCGGCCGCAACCACCGGTCCGGCCAGCGGACCCCGACCCGCCTCATCTACTCCGGCCACACGTTCGATCCCAGATGCGAATCGGGCTCGCTCATGCAGAAAACGGTCTACAGCGGGGCGTCGCGGCATGGGCTCATCACACCGTCACGGGCGTCGGACGTCAAAGCCTGCCTTGATGGATCCAGCACAGCTAGGAGGACAGCAACCGATCGCGGTGTGACACAAACCACGCGGCAAACCGGAGTGCGCCCTGCCGGGCGCACCATAAAAAAGCCCGCCAATTGGCGGGCTTTGAAAATATCGTTTGAACCGGAAGGCTCAGCGAGCGTATGTGCTGCGCTCCTTCATCCAATTGAGGTCAATGCCACGGTCCGCTGGAGATGCTCCGATGCTAGCACCCTTCTTAGTGACGTTACCGTCGCGCCACCGCTTGATCTCGGAGTGACCATCTGCGAAGGACAGGCCACCCGCACCGTTGTGGTAGGTCGCCGGAATATCCACCCAATTTCCGGAATTCGGATCGACTACGAACCATCCGTCGTTAATGGAAGCCGGGTTCTCATCAATGGTCACCCAAGTGTCGGTCGGACGTTGGATCTGAGACTGACGACGGAAGCTAGTGATACCGGCACCTTGATAACCGCCGCTGCTGCTATCGGCGGCCCAAGCATTAATTGGGTTCATCCAAGCATTCATCGACATGGAACGAACCGTCAGGATACCACCACCGCCAAGAGGACGGCGAGTGCCGCCCTGCCACGAGTGACGATCCGACGGGCACTTGTAGGGCCCGAGCGCGTTCACAAACCCGTACATCGCCGAATGCATGATCAATGTGCTATTGGTCGCCACATTGCCCACATCCATGGTGCCCATGCACCACTGGTTCAGTGGATAATTGCGCGTCGCGCTCGTCGCGGAAACCAAAGAATCCAGACCCGCCGTGCGGCACACCGCATCAGAATTGTCACCGGAGTACAGGGTCCAGCCCAACATGAGCTGCTTGCCGTTGTTCATGCACATGATGCCTTGTGCTTTAGACTTGGCCTTGCCGAGTGCGGGCAAGAGCATGCCGGCGAGAATGGCAATAATGGCAATGACCACCAACAGCTCAATGAGCGTAAAACCTTGGCGCTGGGTATCCACCGAAACCTTATGAGAGATCTTCATGTATTTTCTAACTAGGGTGAGAACATCTTCGAGCCGGAACTTCCGATTTGCAAGTTTAGAGGAGCATTTTTAGCCATCGAGATGGCCCTCACGAGGGCCCTCACGATGCTTCGACCATGGGCTAAAAAAGCCCTAGACAGTCAACCTGCGCCACCGCCAGCCACCTGCTTGGGTTCTCCCTTGATGAGGGCCACGGCGTAGTCGCGATTCATCCGGGCGATGAAGTCGAGGGAGATTTCTTTCGGGCAAACCGCCTCGCAGCTTCCCGTCACGGTGCAGGCTCCGAAACCCTCGGTATCCATTTGTTCCACCATGGATTTGACGCGCTTGTAACGCTCGGGTTGTCCCTGCGGCATCAAACCCAAATGGGACACCTTGGCGGCCACGAAGAGCATGGCGCTGGCGTTCTTGCAGGCGGCCACGCAGGCCCCGCAGCCAATGCACTGAGCGGCATCCATCGCCAAATCGGCGTTCTCCTTCGGCACCGGGATGCTGTTGGCATCGGGCGCGCTTCCGGTGCGGACAGTGATGAATCCTCCGGCCTGCTGGATGCGGTCGAAGGACTTCCGGTCACACACCAAATCCTTAATGATTGGAAAGGCCTTGGCGCGCCAGGGCTCGATGACGATCTCGTCGCCATTGCTGAAGCTGCGCATGTAGGTCTGGCACGTGGCCACGCCCTTGTGAGGACCGTGGGGCTTGCCATCGATAACCAACGAGCAGGTGCCACAAATGCCCTCGCGGCAATCGTGGTCGAAGGCAATGGGATCTTCGCCCCGGTTAGAGAGCTCTTCGTTCACCACGTCAAGCATCTCCAGGAACGACATTTTAGGATTCAGCTCGGGAGACGCGTAGGTCTTGAACTCGCCCGCGGCATTCGCGTTCTTCTGGCGCCAGACTTTCAGGCTAACTTTCATTGGCAGTAGGGAAAGGATTGTGCGGCTGCGGGTTACTTGTAGCTCCGGGTGCTCATCTTCACTTCTTCGTAGATGAGCGGCTCTTTGTTCAGGATCGGGGCCTTGTCAGGGGCTCCGGCGTATTCCCAGGCCGCCACGAAAGCGAACTGGTCGTCACGGCGCTTCACGTCGCCCGCATTGACGATGCCCTGCTGGACTTCAGCGTCATTGGGCGTGTACTGGTACTCCTCGCGGAAGTGTCCACCGCAACTCTCCTCGCGCATGAGCGCGTCGCGACACATGAGCTCACCCAACTCGATGAAGTCAGCCACACGACCGGCCTTCTCGAGAGGTTGATTCCAACCGTCCGGCTCGCCCAACGCTTTGACATTGGTGCGGTATTCTTCGCGGAGATCACCGATGAGCTGAATGCCCTTCTGAAGACCCGTCGCGCTCCGAGCCATGCCGCAGTAGTCCCACATGATCTTGCCCAACTGCTTGTGGAAACTGTCGGGCGTGCGCTTGCCGTTGCTCGAAGTGACTTGGCGGGTGAATTTTTGAACTTCTTCCTCAGCCTGTTTAAACTCCCCGCGATCGGTCGCCGGACGGCCCCCAGCCTTCACATTGGCCAAGTAGGTAGTGATGGTGCTCGGGAGTACGAAGTAACCGTCGGAGAGTCCCTGCATCAGGGCGCTGGCTCCGAGTCGATTGGCCCCGTGATCCGAGAAATTGGCCTCACCCAGCACGAACAAGCCGGGGATGTTGCTCATCAGGTTGTAGTCCACCCAAAGACCACCCATGGTGTAGTGAACCGCCGGGTAAATGCGCATCGGCGTCTTGTAGGCATCCTCGTTGGTGATCTCGTGGTACATCGAGAACAGATTGCCGTAGCGCTCGCGCACCTTGCCTTCGCCTAAACGCTGGATGGAGTCACCGAAATCCAGATAGACACCCAGCCCGGTGTCGCCAATACCTCGCCCTTCGTCGCAGACGGACTTGGCAGCTCGGCTGGCAACGTCGCGCGGGGCGAGATTGCCGAAGGCCGAGTACATGCGCTCCAGATAGTAGTCGCGATCACCCTCGGCGATGTCGGCGGGGTTCTTCTTGCAGTCTTCCTTGCGCTTCGGAACCCAAATGCGTCCGTCATTGCGAAGCGACTCTGACATCAGGGTCAGCTTGGACTGATAGTCGCCCGACACCGGGATGCACGTCGGGTGAATTTGCGTGTAGCAGGGATTGGCGAAGCAGGCGCCGCGCTTGTAGGCGCGCCAACTGGCCGTGACGTTGGAACCGCGGGCGTAGGTGGACAGGTTGTAGACGTTGCCATAGCCGCCGGTGGCGAGAACGACCGCATCGGCGCTGTGCCGGGTGATTTCGCCTGTCTGCAAGTTGCGGACGATGATGCCCTTGGCGTTGCCATCGACCACCACCAGATCGAGCATTTCGGTGTGGGTATGGGAGTGAATCCCACCCGCAGCAATCATCTTGTTCAGCGCCGAATAAGCGCCCAGCAGAAGCTGCTGACCCGTTTGGCCGCGGGCGTAAAAAGTGCGGGAAACTTGTGCACCGCCGAAGGACCGGTTGTCTAGCAACCCACCGTACTCACGAGCAAACGGGACACCCTGCGCAGCACATTGATCGATGATGCTCACCGAGACCTCAGCCAGACGGTGGACATTGGCCTCCCGGGCACGGTAATCGCCTCCCTTAATGGTGTCGTAAAACAGGCGATGCACTGAATCACCGTCGTTCTGGTAATTCTTGGCCGCGTTAATGCCACCTTGAGCAGCCACCGAATGGGCCCGACGGGGGGAACCGTGGAACACGAAGTTGTGCACCTCGTAGCCCAACTCGGCCAAGGTCGCTGAGGCGCTGGAACCGGCCAATCCGGCACCGACCACGATGACCTTGTATTTCCGCTTGTTGGCCGGATTGATCAGCTTGGAGCCGAACTTGTGTTTCTCCCACTTGTCAGCCAGAGGGCCGGAGGGAATCTGAGAATTGAGCGTGGCCATATCAGCGAAGAGTCTCCGTGTTGGTCGTCGGCGCTTTCGTGAGGTTCTTAACGTAGTCGCTCCCCATGCCGGTCAGCACCGCCACCGGGATCGAAGCATATCCCAAAAACACCGCGAAGCTGGCCACTTGGGCAAAGGCGGCGATCCGAGATCCCCAAACGTGGTTGCGCAAGCCCAGCGACTGGAACATCGAGGACAACCCATGGCCGAGATGGATGAACAGCAAGGCCTGGGCAATCAGGTAGAAAAGCGAAACCCAACCCACTTGGAATCCGTGAACCATCATCGCGTACACATCCTGGACCTGGGTGCCATCGGCCAGACGGGCGGTCAGAGAACGGAAATCCAAACCACCCTTCACACCGTTCACCGGGGACAACTGCACGGTGTAGTGCAGCAGATGGTAGAGGACGAAGGCCATGATCACGAGGCCGCTGACCAGCATGTAGCGTGAACGCCAACTGGAGCCATAGGCTGACCCGCCCACATAGCCGACCGGACGCGCCGCCTTATTGGCCGCGCTGAGGGTGAGCGCGGCAGCCACATGGACCGTCACCGTGGCCAACAACCCCAATCGGGCTCCCCACAGGAGTCCTGGCTTGGACTTCAGGAAGTAAGCGTAGGAGTTAATCAACTCCGGGTTACCGAATACCTGGAGATTGCCCACCAGATGGCCGACGACGAAACCGAAGAGCGCCAGGCCGGTCAAGGCCATCAGGTACTTCTTCCCTAGGGAGGATCGCCAAACGCGTTGCAGCAGGTTCATTGGATCAAAATCACCGCAGAAACTCGGGGTTTCAATAATTCCACATCGCCAGATACTTCCCTTACAACCAAACCGTCAAACGTTCTGCGACAGTATAAGGTTGGCTTGCAGCCATCTTAAGGGTCTGACAGGGGATTTGTGGGGGTCTAAAGCCCACAATTTTACCCCCCTCAGCGCGCCATCACCCGATAGAAGAAATTTCCGACCGGTGGCGTATGAACCCAACTGAGCCTCCCGGCGCCGGGGTCCACCAAACTAGCTCCGGGGACCGTTTGCCACGCTTCCTCGAGTGAAGTGCGCCCTTGGAGCACCCACTCGCGCGCAACACCCGAGGTGAGTGCAAAATCAATGACCACTTGGCCGGACTCGTTCCGGCGGATTCCCTCGACCACCACCGTTCCGGAGGCAACGGCCGTTGGTGAAAACCGCACAACCAACGGAAGCGAGTACGGCAACACCTGGCCTCCGAAGCGGGGACGGGCCTTTAGCTCATAATTTTCCCCAGGACCGCCCTTGAAGACAAAGGGCTCGCCCACTGCCAATGAGTGGGTGGCTGGCTCGGTACCTACCTGCGAGTTAGTGAATTGAAGATCGTCGAGAGACCATCCAAAGGACGGCTGGGTCTGACTGTAAAACCGGGCACCCTCAACGGGTTCCACAAAGAAACGAAATCGAACCCGCAGTTCCACCCCAACCCAGGCGGCCAGCGAGACAAACTTGGTCACATAGCTGCCGTTGGGAGTCACTGAAATACCGCGTCCCCGCTCCCGCAGGAGCACTGTCCACTCAATACCATTAGTAGAAACTTCCACTGAGGCGATCTGGTTCGTGGTCGTGTAGCCCAGGAAGGACTTGAAGCGAATCTCGGCTCCAGTGCTTGGGCGGATCCTCGGCTGGAACTGAAGAATCTGGTCCAGCCCATTGGTGTGAACCAATTGGAAGGAGCGAGTCCCAGAGGCTGGAGTTCCCAGCTTCACCGGATCCCAACCTTCCAGACCACTGAACTGAAAGCGCACGCCTCCATCCTCGGCACCCTCGACCCCGGTGAAAGCATCCCAACGCATGGAGGCCCACTCGTAACCAGAGGCTCCCAATACGGGCTCAACCCGGAACACGTTCAGACCGACGGACGATGCGGAAGTGGGGCCTAGCACTCGGGTCCCGCCGTAGGGCAGCACCCAGTCCTGCTTCACATTCTTTCCGGCGATGACAGTCACCGTGCGGGTTCCGAGTTCGTAGTCACCGCTCAAAAAACGAACCCTCTGGGTTCCCTCCGCTGCGGGAATGGCATACCCCCCGGAACTACGGGTCAGGGCGAACCAACCAGAAGTTTCTCCCTCCACTCGAACTCCCGGCACCCCCTCATCCACATCGTAGAAACCGTTGGTATTGAAGTCGTAATACACCACACCGGTTACCAGCGGTTGTGGGCCGGTACGGGCCCCGAAATCCAGTGTCACCAAGCTGGGACCCACAGTGTTGGTCACCGCCGGAGTGATGACCACGTTGGTTCCCACAATATTGGTGAACGGAGGGGTCACGCGGGAACGGGTTCCATGCACCACCCCGACTCCCAACTCCCGAAACGCTCCTTCGTGGTTGCTGTTACGATGTCCGGGCGGACGCTGAACACCACCCTCTTCAAAGCCCCAATCGACTTCGAAACTGGCGTGCCCCTCCAGTGGGAACTTGGCGTAAGCATAAACACTCTCACCCCCGGCGCTCAGCGGGTAACCAGTTCCCAGCAAACGGGAGGAGGTCGTGTTAATGACAGCACCGGTCGCCGGGTCTCGTTCCTCATGCTCTTGGACGGCATTTTGCAGCATGTACTCACTGTGGCTGCGGGCGATTTTGATGAGTCGCGGCTCGAAGGCCAGCGGCGGCTGAGGCGGGTACGCTGCGATCTCATCGACGACCCGCTGGAGATCGACGCCAAAAAAACCATAGGTGAACTGAATCTCTGCATCGGAGCTCGTCGCCAGCAAGTACCCTTCTTCCCAAGGCGAAGCTCGGGCCCGATTAATGTATTCGAGATACATTTGCTCCTCGGAAGTCGGATCCCCGATGGAATACTCACGCCATGGAGCGACCACACCCGCACCCACGGTCTCGAGGCGTTTAGCCAACGGAGCCTCCGCCAAACCGGGTGAGAACCGAATCGCTGGAGGCGCCGGCTGCGGATCAACCGCCCCGACCCGGAGGGATAGGATCCCCGTCAACGCCATTAGGAACATCCAAATCCGTCCGAGCATCATAATTTAACAGTATTGCATCAATAATACCCCGATCCAGCCCAAACCCCAATTACCAAAAAACACCCGGTTCGACTCCATCAGGCAGTAGCGGGACTACCCAAACCAAGCCTCGGAAGCCCCTCCTCGCGCACAACCCACACGTTTTACTTCCCCAGAAACTCCTCAGCGAGCGAAGGCCTTGTCTTGCGGAGTCACCAGTTCACCTACTTAAAGAAAATACGCGCTGCCCACCGACGAAAGTCCCCGTCACTCGCCCTTTTATGGGCCATCCGTGGAAGGGATTGTTCTGGCTAAGACTGTCCGTGTCGCGACGGTCACAAACCCAGGAAGCCTCTGGATCAAACAGAGTAATATCGCCCCATGCCCCCACCGAAAGCGTCCCTCGACCCTCGGACAGTTTGAGGAAACGGGCCGGATTGATCGTGAGTTTCTCGAGTACCCCGGAAAGCGAAAGCCGCCCCGTATGGTAAAGCTGCATCAGAGATAGAGGCAGCTCGAGTTCCAAACCCACGATCCCGAAGGGCGCGTCGTCAAATTCGACTTCCTTCTCCGACTCGGTGTGAGGAGCGTGGTCGCTGGCAATAATCTCCAAGGTTCCATCAACCAACCCCTCGAGAATCGCCTCCCGATCCGCCGCAGTTCGCAACGGCGGATTCATCTTAAAGTGGGTGTGGTAAATGGGCCAAGTAGGCAGCGGGTGGCCCTGAAAGACGCGCCGAGCCAATTCCGCGCCATCTCCAGCCCAAAACTCTGCACTGCCAGCGATGGTCGAATCGGTGAGTGTGAAATGATGCGGGCAGGCCTCTCCAGAAATCGGCACCCCACGCTTTTTGGCTTCGCGAATCAGCCGAACGCTGCCAGCCGCACTCATGTGCTGACAATGCACTGGCGTTCCAGTTTGTTCGGCCAAGAGGATGTTGCGGGCGACGATCAACTCTTCACCGGCAGCAGGCCATCCGCGGAGCCCCAGACGAAGGCTTTGAAGCCCCTCGTGCATCACGCCATTCATGACCATCCCGTAGTCTTGGCAGTGGTCCATCACGGGCAGTCCGAACTGACGGGCGTATTCCAGGGCACGGCGCATCAAATCGTTGTTCTGGATGCAATGACCGTCATCGGTCAACGCCACCACGCCGGCCTTAGCCAATGAACCGATCGACGCCAATTCTTCGCCCTGAATGCCCTTACTCATCGCACCGGAGACCTCGATCCGAATCACCGCCGTGCGGGCCTTTTCCTGGATGAGGGCCACAGTGCTGGCTGAATCGATCGACGGCTGCGTGTTCGGCATGCAAACCACCGTGGTGAAGCCACCGCGGGCGGCCGCCTGAGCGCCGGTGGCGATCGTCTCCTTGGCGGTCTGTCCCGGTTCACGAAAATGGACATGAAGGTCGATCAGTCCGGGACACACCACCAACCCGGTGGCGTCAATCCGTTCGGCCTCCGCCGGGGCCTGAAGGGACAGACCAACCCGGGCGATTCGACCATCGGTCACCAAGACATCGGCTGCACCGTCGAGTCCATTGGCCGGATCCACCACCCGCCCGCCTGAAATCAGCAATGATCGCATTTCGGGCCAGACGCTAATCAACCCCTGGCCGTTCGGCAACGATGCCGGGGCCCACTTGCTCGAGAATCATTCTAGATCTTCAACTGCGCCTTCGTCCTCGGTCTGAACTCCGTGACGAGCCATAGCGTCCCTCAATTGGAATCGGAACTCATATCGACGGGAGGGAGTGATCACAAACCACGGGAACCAACCCGTGTTTCGCTCCAAGACCAAAACCCGGTGACTGTCAAAGAACCCATTGCGCCAATTTTCGGTCCAATACCATGGGAGCCCCCCCCGAGGTTTTTGGATCCGCCGGATTTGTTCGAAAGGCACCCGCCGAACTGTGGTTTTACCAAAAACCACCCGTCGGGAGCTCTGGCCGATGACATAGCGCAAGCGAGTGCGAAACCAATACCAGACGCCAACCCAAAGAGCCGCCGCCGCGATACCCACCAAAACCCATTGAAGTGGAGTCAATAACATGATTATCCCCTTCGTCCGGCCCAAAGCAGAACTACCGGAACCGCCAGACCCGCCAACAACCAGAAGAGCACCCACCCTGTGCCGCGGACCGTCTTGAATGCCAGAAAGACTCCAAGCGCCGTCGAGATCAAAACGGCCGCGGACATGGCGACGATGAGTCCCTGAAAGAGCTTCGGCGACGAAGGGCGACTAAATTCCCGGTCACCCGGATAAACCTGATCGGTGTGGACCACCCGAAATTTTTGCAACAGCGTCTCGGCATCACCCGCGGTCTTAAGGCGTTCTGGGTTAATCGTCTGATACCAACCAGTCGCCACGAAGAAAACCAGCAGGGGGGTGAAGAAAACCCCGAGAAACAAGTGCAGTCGGCGGATGAGTTTCATAGGCGGATTCGTGCTGCTGGGACTTACGAAGCCTGTCTGGGCTTACTTGACCACCGGGATGCGGATCTTTTGCCCCGTGACCAACCGCTCCGGGCGCAACTTAGGGTTGGCCTCGATCACGTGCTTCAATCGCACCTTCAGTCCGTAGCCCTTGTTGTACTCATTGATGATCTGGCTCACCGATTGATTGTCACGGACAACGTGCTCATAGAATTCATAATCGGTCGGCAACGTCGGCTTGGGCACGTCTGCCTTGGGCTCGGATTTGAGATCAGACTTGGAATCAGACTTTGGATCTGACTTGGCGGTCCCACCGGCACCGACGCTCGGCTCTCCGGATGGCTTGCGACCCTTTGGTTTGGGATCGTCGAAGCTCGGAGGCGGTGCCGTGGGCAGGTCTGCAAGCCGCTTGATCTGGTGCACCACCTTCTCGTTGTCCTCCTGACGGCGGCGATCCAAATCCCGCAACTGGTCGACCACCTTTTTGAGTTGCTCCTGAGTGACAGCATCCTTGCCCGCAGAAGCCGCGACAGATCGAACCTCTCCGAGTTGCGAACGCAGTTCGGCGATGGTGGCTTCCAGTTTCTGGATCCGGGCCCGCAACCGTTCCTCGGACTCTTCGGCCTGTTGGAAGCGGGTCTGCAACTGGCGAATGTCCTCTGGTGTGATCTCTGCCCGCAGGGACAGGATCCCGCCCAGAATCACGGCCATCGACAGGGAACCAACTCGGAGCAACCTCATACCCCGCTATCCTAAGAGCGGCACCGAATCGGGCGCAAGGCTGGCGACGGTTTCTCGTGCATCTGTGACCCAATGGAAACATTCACAAGCTTGCGCCCAGATCCAACCGAGACCACTTTTTGACTCTAAGTTTAATCTATTTGCTCGCCGCATGATCACTCGACGTCACGCACTCAAATCGGCCGGTGCCTTGGCTTTAGCCATGGCTGCGGCTCCGTTCCGAACCTTCGCACAATCCGCCTCCGGCCCCCACAAGTTGCCTGCGCTGGGATACGCCTTCGACGCACTGGAGCCGTATATCGATGCCAAAACCATGGAAATCCACCATGGCAAGCATCACCAGACCTACGTCACCAAGCTCAACGAAGCCTTGGTCGATTACCCCGACCTGCAGAAACTCTCGGTGGAAGACTTGCTCAAGAACCTGAACACCGTTCCTGAGAAGATCCGTTCCGCCGTCCGCAATCACGGGGGCGGCCACTACAACCACTCGCTCTTCTGGCAGAGCCTCAAGAAGGATTCGGCCCCGCTAACCGAAGGTGGACCGCTCATGAAGGCCTTCGGAGAACTCTTCAGCAGTGAAGCCGAGGCCAAGGAAGAATTCCTCAAGCGCGCCATGGGCGTTTTCGGAAGCGGATGGCTTTGGGTTGTGGTCACCAAGGACAAGAGCCTGAAGCTGGTTACCACTGCCAATCAGGACAGCCCGTTGTCCAACGGCGAGGCCCCGCTCTTCGGCATCGACCTGTGGGAGCATGCCTACTACCTGAAGCACCAGAATCGCCGCGCCGACTACGTGCAGGCCCTCTCGAAGGTGCTCAACTGGGAGTTCATCGAGGCCCGGTTCGAAAAGCTCACTGCCTGAACACCGTACCCTCCGGTCTTCACGGGCCGTCCGGGTTTCCATCCGATCACGCCGGCGTGCATGCACTGTGCGCCGGCGTTGTCGTTTTCAGGGGGGCGATCCGCCGGGCCTTCGAGCCGAACCACTCTCGACCAGGATCTTGAGGGAATCCTCGCTGGGACGGGCTGCCAACGCCACGGCGGCCGCGGTTTCCTCGAGCGGAAAGCGATGGGTGATGAGCTTCCGGACATCCAAGCGCCGCGAAAACACCCATCGGGCGACTTCTTTCTGCAGCGTGAAGTCCGAAGAATAGCTGCCCATCAATCCTTTTTCATCCACGCAAAGAACCCCGAGGTCTACGGGTGCCATTTTGCCTCGCAAGGTGTGGGCAAAAAGCAGGGTCGCCCCCCCGCCCCGCAAAGCCGCCTGAGCCTGGGCCACCACGGCATCGACCGGCACACAAACGACGGCGGCATCCAACCCGCGACCACGGGTCAGTGCGCGCAGCGCTTCCACCAGGTTCGTATCCGCCCCGTCCAAGGCCTTCCAGGCCCCCCAGCGTCGGGCCAAGTGACGGCGGGATTCCATGAGGTCGGTCGCCACCACACGCATCCCCAATGCGGACAGCATTCCGATGAAGAGCAACCCAATGGGTCCGGCACCAGCCACCCAGACCGTGTCGCCCTTCAGGAGGGGCAGGCTGCGGATGCCTTTGAGCACCGTATTTACGGGCTCAAGCATGGCTCCTTCTTCCAAACTGTTCTTGGCCGGAATCTTCACCACTCCGGGCAGGCAGAAATTCATAACCCGGACGTATTCAGCATAACCGCCACCGGCCGGCTCGAAGCCCGCCGTGATGCCCGTGCGCTTGTAGGTTTCGCATTGGGCAAAAGCCCGATGCCGGCAGAAATGGCAGTCCAGACACGGCACATGATGGTGAAGCCCGACGCGGTCACCCACCGACCACCCTTGAACCCGAACACCCACCCGAACAACGGTGCCGGCCGTTTCATGGCCATAAATCCGCGGCGGGGCCTGGGTTCCGTATTGGACTTTCTTAATGTCGGTGGGACACACCCCGCAAACCCCCACCCGCACAAGGATTTCGCTGGAGCCAATCCGGGGCACCGGAACCTCCTCGACCCTCAGATCATTCACACCACGATACACCACCGCCCGCATGGTCTTAGAAATCGTCGCAGACACGCTGCAAAGCTTGAGCCAAAGGCGCGGGAGCGAAAAAGGGATTTTGCGGGGAAAGGCCGACGAATGAACCGGGGCAATGCGGCTGTTCGAGACTACCAGAACACAGCAATCTTCATTCACCCTCAGCCATTCCTGGACTGGAGGCCCACGCACTCCTGAAATAATGTCTCCGTCCATGAGTCCCTCTGAAGCGCATCCCCCGTCTCTGGAATCCCTATACGGCGACATTTGGAACCGCCTGAGCCAGGCCACTTCGGACCTGTCCCATCCGTGGCGAACCCCAACTTTGGCGACCGCCGGCCCTGACCATCCGGATGCGCGCATCGTGGTTCTGCGCGAGGTCGATCTCCATGAGCGAACGCTGGTTTGTTTCTCGGACAGCCGAGCCCACAAGATCGCCGGTGTGCGGATCCAACCCGTGGCCACATGGTGCTTCTACGACCCAGTGTCGCGCATTCAGTTGCGGGCCCGCGGAGAAACCCGGGTCCACATTCAGAATGAGATCACACGCCACCACTGGGAGAAACTGCCTCACAGCAGTCGTCGCCTGTACGGAACGGTTCCTCATCCCGGGGAACAAATTCTAGCACCGTGGGAAATTCCTTTCGGAGATCACCCGGTTGAGCAATTCGCGGTGTTGGTGACCACCGTTCATGAACTGGACTGGTTGCAGTTGAAGCCCGAGTATCATGAGCGCGCCCGGTTCCGCTGGGACACCGATTCCTGGGAAGCCCATTGGGCTTGTCCCTGAACCGACAGAGTTCCAGAGCCGTCACGCCAGTCCGTTCTCATCCAGTCATTGTGCAATACCTCGCCCATGTCCATGGCGACGCAAAGGGAGCCTTTGCCGTCCGTCCCCGCACCACGGGGGAAATCATCCGTCGCGTCGCAGGCTACCTGCGGCCTTACCCGCTGCTGGCCTCAGGCACCATCGTCTGCGCCCTGTTGGGCCAACTGGCGACCTTCGCCTATCCTAAGCTGACTCGCTTCGTGATGGACGACGTGATCGGATCCGGGCGGAAAGAACAATTGGGGGGCGCCATCCTCGGACTCCTCGCGGCCTTCGCCCTCAGAGATGCCTTCAACTCCCTGCGAATCCGGCTCAACAACCGCTTCGAGCAGAACGTCATCTTCGACATTCGCTGCCAGGTCTATGGCCGCCTTCAGCAACTAGCCCCCAGCTGGTTCGACCACCGAGCCACCGGCGACCTGATGACCCGAGTCATCGAAGACGTCGGAGCCATGGAACGCTTGCTCATCGATGGCACCGAACAGGGCGTTGTGGCGGTGTTGGGTGTACTGGGCGTGGCGACACTGCTCTTCCTCAACGATCCTGCTCTGGCCGCCGTCGCCCTCATTCCCGTGCCGCTGCTGGTGGCCGGCGGTGTCTGGTACACCCGGACCGCCGCCTTTCGGCCGCGAGGCTCACGAAGACTCTCGCTTCGCCCAGCGAGCCGACGCCTTGCGAAAGGGCACCTTGACCGTGATGAAGGCCTGGGCGGGCTACAACCCGGCCATGCAGTTCGCCTCCGCTCTGGGCACAGTGCTGGTCTTGTGGCTGGGCGGACGCAAAGTCATTGCGGGTGCCATGACCCCCGGCGCACTCGTGGAATTCCTGCTCTTTCTAGGAATGTTCTACGCCCCGCTGAATGTCCTGCACCAATTGAACCAAATGTCCCAATCAGCCCGGGCCGCCGGTGAACGCGTCTTTGATATTCTGGATGCCCCAGCGGAGGCCGCCACGGCCGCTTCCAACCCCAACCCCAACCCCTCTAATCCAACCAGCACGTCCCCGACCCGCCTCCGGGGAGAGGTCTCTTTTGAAGGTGTTTCGGCTGCCTACGAAGGACGCCCGGATGCGCTGAACGACATTGATCTGCAAGTGCACGCCGGCCAGACGATTGCGCTGGTCGGGCCCACCGGTGCGGGCAAATCCACTTTGGTAAACCTGCTGCCGCGCTTCTATCCAATCGCCAGGGGCCGGATCACGGTCGACGGTCAACCACTGGAATCCATCCCGCTGGTCCACCTACGCTCCCAGATCGCCGTCGTCAGCCAAGAGCCCTTCCTCTTCAACGGCACGATCCGCGAAAACATTCTCTATGGTCGCCTGGACGCCACCGAATCGGAACTCATCGCGGCGGCCGAAACAGCCAACGCCGCGGAGTTCATCCGACGCTTGCCCGACGGGTTCGACACTCGGGTGGGTGAGCGGGGCATCCGCCTGAGCGTGGGCGAGAAGCAGCGCATTAGCATCGCACGGGCTCTCCTTAAGGATGCCCCTATTCTAATCCTCGACGAGGCTACAGCGAGCGTCGATACCGCCACCGAGCGTCTGATCCAGGAGGCACTCAAGCGGTTGATGAGCAACCGAACCAGCTTTGTGATCGCCCACCGGTTGGGCACGATCCGCGATGCGGATCTCATCGTGGTGCTGAAAGACGGCCGCATCGTGGAACGTGGCACGCACGCGGAGCTTCTGGCTGTCGACGGCCTCTACACCCGCTTGCACCGGGCCCAGGAGGCTTCTGCCGCCATTCTCTGATCATCGGCTTATACCCAAAACACCCATGGAAACCCTGATCGCCCAACTCGACCGCCACCTCCGCAAAAGCCCCGTGCTCGGCCGCGACGTTTACATCGCCAAGACCGCCGTGGTGGTGGGCGATGTCACTCTTGGCGACGAATCCAGCGTCTGGTACGGGGCCGTACTCCGCGGGGACATCAACCGCATTGAAATCGGACGCGGCACCAACGTTCAGGACAATGCCGTCTTGCACCTCTCTGACGACCATCCGTGCATCCTCGGCGACCATGTCACCGTCGGCCACTCCGCCAATGTCCATGCCTGCACCATTGGGGACCGCTGCCTCATTGGCATGGGAGCCACGGTCTTGGACGGATCGGTCATCGGAGAAGAGTGCCTTATCGGGGCCAACGCGCTAGTCACTCCCGGCAGCCGAATCCCAGCCGGCTCGATGGTGCTGGGAGCTCCCGCCAAGGTCGTCCGCCCGCTCACTTCGGAGGAACGCGCCGGCCTGAAGCACTGGGCCGACAAGTACGTGACCAATGGCGCCTACTGCCTCCGCCACGGCCTGCACGTAGGCCAACCGCTCTAACCCCGGGGCCGCACACCTGGCTCTCAGCCCGCGTTTTCTAGGGGTAAGGCGCTGATCTCCAGCATTCGCTCGATGGGCTTGCGGGCGCGCTCAATGATCTCAGGCGGCAAGAGGACTTGGGGCTCCAAGGTAGTCATGCAATCCCGGAGCTTCTCGAGGGTGTTCATCTTCATGAAATGACACTCGTTGCAGGCACAACGCTCCGTCGGGGCCGGGATAAAATGCTTGTCGGGGCACTCCTTTTGCAGGCGGTGCAACATGCCTGCCTCGGTGGCGATGATGATGTCCTTGGCCGGGGTCTTCCGGCACCAGGTGATCATCTTCTCGGTGGAGCAAACTTCGTCAGCCAGCATCCGCACCGATCGGGTACACTCGGGGTGGGCCACAACCGGAGCCCCGGGGAACTGCTGGCGGATCCGGGTGATGGCCTGGTGGGTCCACTCAACGTGGACGTAGCAATTGCCCTTCCAAAGGGTCATTGGCCGACCCGTTTGTTCGATGACCCAAGCCCCCAGGTTTTCATCCGGAACGAACAACAACGGCCGATCCTTCGGCGCGTGCTCGACAATTTTGACCGCATTGCCGCTGGTCACGATGCAGTCGCTCAAGGCCTTCACCTCGGCCGAGCAGTTAATATAAGCGATGGTGTAGAAATCGGGATTGGTCGCCTGGAGTTCCCGTAATTTTGCAGCCGGGCAACTCTCTTCGAGGGAGCAACCGGCATCGCGATCCGGGAGAATGACCCGCTTCACATCGGCTGAAGTCTTGGCTGCCTGCTGGGACAAGCCCAGGGAATCACCTACGAAGTCGGCCACGTCCTGGATCTCCGGCACCTGATAGTTGTGGGCCAGAATCACGGCGTTATGCCGACGCTTCAGTTCCAAGATCTCCCGGGAAAGGGCATCGAACTGCGCCGGCGGCATCGGCTTGCGGACAGAGGCGATCAGCGGATCGGACGCGTGAACCATGGACAGACGCTAAGCCCGAGACCCCTCGGTGCCAAGGGTTGGGTCGCATTGTCCGAGCCAAGCCCGAATCGCCCAGCCACGACGAAGCCATGCTCCGAACTGCGACCAACAGCCTGTCCCTGGCCCAAGCGGCCCGGTTGTCCGAGTAAAGTGAGCCTGTCCCTAGAGACTTTGTTCGAAACTGCAGGCATGGCTCCGGCTGGAAGATTGACTCGGGCCGGCGAAGTGCGCGGACTCTAGCGCAGCAAGCATGAATCTAGTGATCCCAAGGGCATCCTCCCCGACTCCAAATCCCGATCGCCCACCGCGATGGGGATTGTACGGAGGATCGTTCGATCCGCTGCACTGTGGCCATCTGCTGGTTGCCCAAGCGGCTCTGGAGGAACTGGCGCTGGACCGGTTATTCTTTATTCCTGCCGCACAGTCACCCTTCAAGCCGGGTTCCCGACCTGCCCCAGATGCAGCCCGATTGCGAATGCTCCGTCGATCACTGGCCGGCCAATCCCGCACCGAGGTCCATGATAATGAGCTGAGCCGAGGCGGCGTGAGCTACTCGATCGATACGGTCAACACGTTCAATGCCCGGCATCCGGGAGCTGAACTCTTCTGGCTGATCGGGGCTGATCATGTGCCCACCTTAACCCAATGGCGTGAGGCCGAGGCGTTGGCCAAGGCAGTGACCTTCGTGGTCATTCCAAGACCCGGCCAACCTCAGGCTTCCCTGCCTTCGCCCTGGCGACTTCGTCACCTGCGTGGGTGGCCGCTTGGCATTTCCTCGTCGGAGGTCCGAGACCGGATCCGTCGGGGGCTTCCCTTCGCGCACCTAGTGCCCGCCGGCTCGGCCGACGTCATCGCCTCTGAGGGGCTTTACCAGAACCCTTCTGAGTCGTAACGGTTCCCTCAGATGAGTCGTGCTGGCCACGCAACCCCATTCCTCCTCACTCAATCGTTACGGCTGAGTCGACGAGAGCGAGGCAGCCGACGCAGACGATGAGGATGCGGCCAGTGCATTAATGCCGCTGGCGGCGTAACCGGCTCCGAAGCCGTTGTCGATGTTCACCACCGTGAGACCGCTGGCGCAGGAATTGAGCATTCCTAACAGCGCCGTCAGGCCGCCGAAGTGGGAGCCATACCCCACACTGGTGGGGACCCCAATGATAGGCCGGCTGATAAGGCCACCAACCACACTCGGCAATGCAGCTTCCATTCCCGCCACCACGATCACCACATTGGCAGACTGAATGTCGGGAAGCCGGCGCAGCAGGCGGTGCAACCCCGCCACGCCGACGTCGTAAATCCGCTGGACGGTGTTGCCCATAAAGTCAGCGGTCACCGCGGCCTCTTCGGCGACCGGAAGATCGGTCGTGCCGGCGGCCACGACAGCAATGATTCCTGGCCGCTTGGGAAGCGGCGATGTTTCAAGAGTCAGACAGCGGGCCGCCTCATGATGGATCGTGTGCGGAAACTTCTCCTTCATGGCTCGGGCATGTTCCGGGGTCACCCGCGTGGTGAGAACTCGTCCGTCGGCCGCCAGAATTTCCCCGGCAATCGCCACCACCTGTTCCGGGGTTTTGCTCGCACCAAAGATGACCTCCGGGAACCCCTTGCGCAGGGCTCGATGCTGATCGACGACGGCAAATCCTAGATCCACCACCGGGGCCGCCTGGAAGGCTTGAAGGACTTGCTCGACAGGCACCTGACCATTGCGAAAACGTTCTAACAGCGTGAGGGCATCCGTGGGACTCATGGAATCGAAGTGTATTAGGGACGATGAGGGGACAACGGGTCGGCCGCTTCGCGCAACCGGCGACGGGCCTCGGCAAGCCGTTCAGGTTGATGAGCCGCGACATTCTGCACAGCAGCAGGATCGGCCTTCAGGTCATACAGTTTGACCGTTCCTGTCGAGGGGTGCTCGACGGCCTTCCAATCGTCCCAGCGGATCGCCCGACTCGGTGAGGCCTCGGCCGTTTCCCAGTACAGGCCGCCGGCACGATTGGAGGGCTCTTTGAGCCCCCCCAACACTTCCGGCAGGAGCGAAATACCATCGAGGCCCTGAGGGACCGGAATCCGAGCCAGGGCCGCGACCGTGGGCAATACATCCCACAAGGCCACCGGGCGTTCGTTGGTCTGGCCGGCCGGAATCTTGCCCGGCCAACTGAAGAGCAGCGGCACCCGGAGCCGGGCCTCGGCCAGTCGATCCTCCCCGGGAGCGGTTGCGCTAGTACTGGTCACCACGAGGAGCGTCTCGCGCCGAATGCGGCTTTGCTCGAGTTCCCGAACCACCGCACCGACAAAGGTATCCCACTGCAATCGATGGCGTCCGCGCACATCTTCGGAAGCAACGCCACCGGGTAGCGGATGAGCCACATACAGAAAGAATGGGTGATCCTCATGAACCTGGATGTAGTTGGTGGCGAACCGCGCGAACCAGTCGGGGGCGTAATTAGCCAAACGCCCGCGTTGGTCGATGAGGTTGTCGAAGACATCGGTATTCCGCCACAGGGCCTTGGGGTACAGGTCCTTGGCCTCGCGGGAATCCAGAAAACCAAACCAATCCGAAAAGCCCTGCTTCATCGGATGGCCCGGAGTGTTGTTGCCGCCCAAGTCCCACACACCAATCACCGCCGTCCGGTATCCCGCCGCCCGAAATATTTCTCCGAGAGTGACATCTTCGTTGGCCAGCGGACCAGGAACCGGCCCGCGGATCCGACCATGCCCGGAATGCCGTCCGGTCAGCAGCGCCGCACGACTCGCGGGAGTCGATGCAGCGCCCGCGTAAGCCTGGGACCAGCGCAGGCCCGAGACGGCCAGCTTTTCCAGATTCGGGAAAGCCCCGTTGGTTCCTAGGTCTGAATCTGCCCAGCCGTCGGCTGCGAGAATCACCACGTTGGGCAGCGGCGAGCGGCGGTGGACGTTGGTGCGAACATCTGCCTTGGCTGGCTTGGATGCTTTGCTCGAAGCGGGTGCTGGGGCATCGGCAGCCACCAAGGCTAAAGATGCCAACAGCACAGCTAGCAGGGCACCCAGCACGCCGAACGCGCCCAACGCACGGGGCCGACCTCTCCTCATCAAACTCCCTCGAATCATCGTGTCCACGGACGATGAAACCTCAATGCAGTTCATAGCTAGATCGGATGTGCATTCCCCAAGCGCGCCTGAGCGAGCTTTTATTCCTTGCCGTGGTGCTTGACCAAGAAATTCACCAAGGCGGGCACGTCATTGGTGGGGATCGGTGCTCCGTATTTGGCCCGCATCTTTTCGACACTGGCCGTCCACCCGGTTCGGCTCAATCGGGGCTGGGTGGCAATGTAGTCGAAGGAATGGCAAAGGGCACAATGGCGGCGAATCGGTGCAGCCAGATCTCCCTCGGGCAGCGCTGGCTCACCCACAGGGAGCACCCAAGCATCGGCGTGATGCGGGTTGGCTTTGGGAGACTCCGGAACGGTCGCCGTGGCCGCGGCCAGTGCCAAAGCACCCATCAACGCCACCACAGCTCTGAGGATTCCACGACCCGAGGTGGAGTATTGAAAATAGCGCAGGATCATAAGCTCAATACGGTTCGTTCCACGACATTGCGCATGTAGCCCGCTGGATTCCACAGCGCATCCATTGGTTGGCTTTGCCCGAGGCGATTGGTGGCCCGGGCCAAAATCTCCGGCGAACCCTCCGTCGGAGGCCGCCAGTCGAGGGTCCACTCTCGAAAAGCATAGCGGCCGAGATCCTTGCCCAGTTGGGCGGTCGTCCAACGCTTTCCACCATCGGTGGACACGGTCACATCCGAGATCCCCGACCCGCCGTCAAAGGCAATGCCGCGCAACGTCACGCCCTGCCCTGCAGGCCCGATTCGATCTCCCGACCGGTGACTGGTGAGGAAAGACCGCACATTGAACCGGTCAATCGGCACGGTGCGCTTGGGCGTGGTTCCGGGAGCCACATGCGCACAAGGATCGTCGGGAATGCGGTAGGCCGGATTCATCCAGAACCCAATGAACGTTGCGTCCACCACCTGAATCGAGTGCAAGTGCTTAACCCAATAGGTTCCGTAGCGCCCCGGCACCACCAGACGCAGCGGATAGCCATTGAGCCAAGGCAACGCTTCGCCGTTCATCTCCCAGGCAAGCAGCACATCCGGGTCGAGCGCCTGCTCAACATCCAACGCCTTCACAAAGTCGGGAATACTGGCTACCAACGGCCGATCGAGCCCGTCGAAGAGCACCTGCTTAGACTGAGGCAGCAAGTTGGAAGCCTTGAGCACATCGGCCAAGCGGACCCCGCGCCAGCGCGCACACCCCATGTTGCCATGGCCCGATTGTCCTCCTGGAACACGCGGTTGGAAGAAGCCTCGACTATTTCCGGAGCATTGGTTCACGGCGACCACTTCGACCGACTCAAACTTCTCCTTCAGCGTCTCCAAGCTCCAGGTCTGCGGCGTCTGGATGGTTCCGCGCACTTGCAAGCGGAAGGTCTCCGGGCTCAGCACCGACTGAGGAGGCGGCGAACCGGCCAAGTGATAGCGAACGAAAAAGGCATCGTTCGGTGTGAGCAGGCTTTCCTGATAAACCGAAAATGGAGTCTCCAACTGCGGCGGACGGGCCGTGTGACGGATCAGGGGGCGTTTCTGGGGATACTTGACTAGCGGCCGTTCGCCAATGTCGAAGGGCAGTTGCACCCTATCTTCAGCCCAGGCTGAAGCAGCCAGCCCAGCCAAGCCGGCCTTCAAGAACCTCCGACGGCTGGTTCCCTCTTCTCCCAGTTCCCGGTGCATGGATCCGAAGGTAACCCCGAATGATGGACCTAGAAAAGCGCCGAGAGATACAGAATGAACCCTGTCCACGGTCCTCCATACGATCCTCCAGTCACTCACCAATACCCGGGTAGACGGGCTCGTGACTGAGGACTCGGGACAGTTGCACAGCACTGCCGAAGGCGTCTTCGTGGAATCCGTAGCGAAAGTAGCTGCCGGCGAAGAAAACATTCTGGCCGTTTCCGCGACGGTTGAGGCCGGGCAACTCCTTCTGGGCGGCAATGGCCTCCAGACTGAAGAGCGGATGGGTGTAAGGAATCTTGCGGTGAACGCGGGCCGGATCGATCTCGTGCTCGCCATTGATGGACACGAAATAGTCGGTGTCCGTTTTGAGGCCCTGAAGGCTGTTCATCCAATACACGGTCTGCGGGAGAACGGCTCCGGAGGGATGCCGCGACATGCGATAATTCCAGGCCGACCAGGCAAGCCGAGCCTTGGGCATGACGTTCTGATCGCTGTGCACCGTCGCCAGGTTCGGTTGATACTGGAAGGCGCCGAGCAACCGCCGCTCATCCGCATCGGCATCGGTGAGCAGGCGCAGTGACTCATCGGCGTGGGCCGCGAGGATCACGTTGTCGAAGCGATGGGTCTGCCCGTCGTCAGTGGTCACCCAAACGGAGCCCCTCTCGCGACGCACCGCCACCACGCCCAAACCGGTCCGGATACGGTCGGCAAAGGGCGGGATCAGCCGGCGGACATATTCGCGGGCCCCTCCGGTCACGGTCCACCAGGGATGCTGAGTGTGCAGGCCCAGGAACCCATGGTTGTGGAAGAACTGAATGAGGGTGCGCGCCGGGAACTCCAGCATCCGGTCCGGAGGCGTGCTCCAAACCGCACCACTCATCGGAATGAGATAATGCTCGAGAAAATCCCGCCCGTAACCGCGACGTGCGACATAATCGCCGACGGTCACAGAGGCCCATTGCGGATCCGACAACGCGGGCACCGCCTCGGCATTGAAGCGATTGACCTGCAGGAGCATTCGCCAATACCGGGGCCGAAACAAATTACGCCGCTGAGCGAACAGATGATTCAAGCTGGAGCCCGAGAACTCCAATCCACTGGGGACATGCTGAACCGAGAACGACATATCGGTGCGTTGAACCGGCACATGGAGTTCCTCGAACAAGGTCACCAAATAGGGGTAAGTCACCCGGTTGAATACCATGAACCCCGTGTCGAAAGGCACAGGACCGCCCGGCTCCACCACTTCGATGGTGTTGGTATGCCCGCCGACGTGGTTGTTGGGATCGAAGAGCGTCAGATCGAACTGGCGATGCAAGAAATGAGCGCAGCCGAGTCCGGCAATTCCAGTACCAATGATGGCGAGAGAAGGACGAGGGGACATGGGGACGACACAGTTAACTCCCCGGATTCTCCGACATATCCGTCGGATGTCCAACGCTCACTCCTGTGAGGGATGTTCACTCCACACTGAAAAGTGCCTTCCTCCGCGTGGGGACTGCATTCTAAGGTCCGGCCATGTCGTTGAGCGAAGTCCCTCGCACTCCCAAGTGGCCCTACCTCTTGGCTGATGTGGTCCTCGTGGCCACCGCCGCCGCCGTGGCCTGGAAGGCAGCCCCCATGTGGACCTGGAGGGAAATGGCCCTCGTAGGTGGCCTGACGGGGCTCGGGGCTTGGATTTTCATCCAACCCTTCCAGAAGGACCACGAGGCTGCTGTAAAGCTCTTCGAACAAGTCAACCTGGCCTCCGCCGCCGAGAAACTCAGCTCACTCGACAAGACCGCGCAGCAAATTGCCGCCGCCACCGCCCAATGGCAGGACATTCAGTCCATTTCCACCAAGACCGTGAATGCGGCCGGCAATATCGCCAGCCAGATCGCTGCGGAAGCCAAGGGGTTCTCGGAGTTCCTGACCCGTGCCAACGACGGTGAGAAGGCCACCCTCCGACTGGAAATCGAAAAACTGCGCCGCGGTGAGAAGGATTCACTGCAGGTGGTCATTCACCTCATGGACCATTGTTTCGCGCTGTTCCAAGCAGCCACGGCGTCGGGCCAACCCCAGTTGATCCAACAAATCGGCAACTACCGGAACGCCTGCATCGATGCGACGCGCCGAGTCGGCATCTTGCCGTATGAAGCCCAAGCGGGTGAGCCTTTCGATAGCGAGCGGCATGAAATTGCCGACGGCTCCGAACCCCCTCAGGGTGCCACGGTGGATCGAACGATCGCCTGGGGTTATACTTTCCAAGGCGTGGGCATCCGGCGCATCCAGGTAGCCATCGCCGCCAGGGAGACCGCAGCCACCCAGAGCTAGCCAATCGCCCAGAATCAGACCATCGGCTTCGGATAATCTGGCAAGAGCCGAACGTCGATGGCCTCCATGCCGGCAGCTCGAATGGATTCCATTCCGAGGTCGGTGTCTTCGAAGGCGCGGCACTGGGCCGGGTCGACGCCCAATTGCCGAGCGGCCTCCAGAAAAATATCGGGGGCAGGTTTCTGTAGCACCACGTCCTCGCTGGTGACGATGGCACCAAACCAATCGTAAATACCCAAATGTCGCAGCACCGCCGGGATGCCCGGTCGCGACCCGCCGGTCGCGATGGCCATGGGTAGAACGCCGCGGTGACGCCGAGCAATCTCCACCACAGGTTCGACCGGTCCGACTTCGTGCAGAAATTCCAGGTAGGCGGCTTCCTTTTCCTTAGCAATCGCCAACGGATCGAGTCCATCGATCCCTTGCTCCACAAAGAGCATCTTCAGAATATTGCGCCCCGGAACCCCGCCCAAGGCATAGAAGCGGGTCTCCGGAAAGTCGATGCCGTAGCGACGAGTCACCGACTGCCAGGCCCGCCAATGGAGGGGCATGGTGTGGGCGATGGTTCCGTCGCAGTCGAAGATCAGGGCTCGGGGAGATTGCAGAGTGGGCATCGTGTCAGGCTTCAATGGCCGCAAGGCGGCGTTTCACTTCGTCGTTCATCAGCGGATCAATCATGGGATCTAGGTCGCCATCCATAAAAACAGCCAGATTGTAGAGCGTCAGTTCCAGCCGGTGATCCGTCACCCGATTCTGGGGGAAATTGTAGGTACGAATCTTCTCGGAGCGCTCGCCGGTGCCTACCTGATCCTTGCGCTGCTGGGCGTACTTGGCGTGCTCCTCGGCCATCTTCCGATCCAACAGTCGGGATCGGAGCACCATCATGGCCTGAGCCTTGTTCTTCTGCTGTGAACGCTGGTCCTGACAGCGGACATCGAGGCCGGAGGGTTTGTGGAAGATGCGAACTGCCGAATCAGTGGTGTTGACACCCTGACCGCCATTGCCACCGGCACGACAGACGTTGATCACTAGGTCTTCAGGCTTGATGACCACATCTACCTCTTGGGCCTCCGGCATGACGGCCACTGTCACCGTGCTGGTGTGGATCCGTCCCTGGGCCTCGGTGGCCGGCACCCGCTGCACCCGATGAACACCGGACTCATGCTTGATGCGCTTGAACACATCCTCGCCGGTGATCATGAAAATCACTTCCTTCATGCCCCCTAGATCGGAGGGGCTGGAATCCATCGGCTCGATCTTCCAACTACGATCCTCGGCATAGCGACTGTACATGCGCAACAGGTCTGCAGCAAAGAGCGCGCTCTCGGCTCCGCCCGCGCCGGCCCGAATTTCCAGAATGGTGTTGCGAGAATCTGTGGGGTCCGGAGGGATAATACCCCGCTGAACCGCCGCCGTGAGATGTGATACCTCGGCCTCCAGGCGCTGAACCTCCTCGGCCGCCAAGATCGCCATCTCGGAACCGGCTAATTCCGTCGCCAAAAGCTCACGGTTTTCAGCAAGATCTCGGCGGATCTTCAACCAAGCATCCCCATCGGCCAAAAATTGCCGCAAGCGCGAGTGCTCCCGGGTCAATTCCTGCCCTCGGGCCGCATTGCTAAAGGCGTCCGGGGCACCGAGGAGTGCTTCCACCTCGTCCAAGCGGCGGCGAAACTTCTCGATGAACGGCAGGAGATCCATACTGGGTCAGGTTCTGAACAGCGAGGCCCGATGCGGACCAGACAAAAGCAAACCGCCCGCAGGTCGTTTTGGGCGACCGGCGGGCGGTTGTTAGTTCTGCGGCTACTTCTTCTTCTTCTTGCCAGCGGCGTCCGCCAAAGCAGCTTGGGCTAGCTGGGTCTTGGCCAAGCGCTGCTGGAACTTGTCCACGCGGCCGGCCGTATCCACAAACTTCTGCTGACCCGTGTAGAACGGATGGGTGAACGCGCTGATGACGAGCAGGTAAAGCGGGTACTCCTGGACGTCTTCCCACTTGGCGGTGAGGTTGGTGTTGGCGCAGGACTTGGACAAGAACGACTGGCCAGAGGCCGAGTCGCGGAAGATCATCGTGCGGTAGTTTTTCGGGTGCACATCAACTTTCATAGCAGCAAAGAAGATTCAAGGTGGGGGAGCTCACCTGAGGAAACAAGCCCTTATTTGTGAGAATCCAGTAACTCACATCCATCGATCCTGTTCTGACCGAGAACTGACCGCCCTTACCCTCGTTGTTTACTTGTTGTCTACCTACCAATAGGAGGATGGGCCAAGGTGCCCAGGATGCCCACGACAGCGTCTTCAGCCCGGGAGCCCTCGCAGACGGCCTGCGAACAAATCCTATCCCCAAGGCACTCCTTGCAGTCTATCTTCTATCAAAACAATCCACGATGAAGCACTACAACGTCGGAGTCATCGGTCACGGTTGGGTGGCCTCGGCCCATATCCCTGCCATTAACGCGACCCGCCAAGGGCGCGTCACCGCGATCTACTCGAAGCGAGATCTTGATCCTGCCGTGGCCAGCGCGCAGTACGGTTCACCCATCCGCGTGTTCAAGGACTTGGATGCCATGCTGGCCGACCCGGACATCCATGCCGTGTCCCTCTGTAGTTTTCCAAAGGACCATGCGGCTCAATTCATCCAGGCGGTGCGAGCTGGTAAGCATGTCATTGTCGAGAAACCCTTGGCACTCACCGCCTCAGATCTCGAAGCCATGGCAGCGGCCTTGCGTGGGTCCTCAATCAAGACGTGTGTCTGCTTTGAGGTGCGTTTCTCGGCCCAATTCCAATCCATTCACTCGATGCTTCAATCCGGACTACTCGGGGAAGTTCACTTTGCCGAGGTCGATTATTACCACGGTATTGGTCCCTGGTACGGACAGTTCCGTTGGAGCCATCAGAAGGCTGAGGCGGGCAGTTCACTCCTGAGCGCCGGGTGCCATGCGCTCGATGCACTGTTGATGGTTATGGGTGGCGAACCCGAAGAGGTCACCGCCTACGCCACCTCCTCCAAGAGTCCCCACTTCGCGCCCTACGATTTCCCGACCACGCAAATCAGCATTGTGAAGTTCCGCGATGGCCGAATTGGCAAGACCACCTCCTGCGTGGACAGCCTTCAGCCCTACTACTTCCACACGCACATCGTGGGCAGTGAGGGATCGATCTTGGACAACAAGTTCCACAGCCAGAAACTGGGGATGCTCGACAAAAACAAGTGGAGCCAGTTGTCCTACTCGCCGGTGGACTCGGGCGACGTGAAAGACCACCCCTACCAAACCCAGTTCCAGGCGTTCTTCGACGCCCTCGACCGCGGCGAAGACATGCCGCTGACTTCCTTTGCCGACGCATACCGCTCGCACCGATTAATCTTCGCCGCGGATGCCTCAGCAGCCTCGGGCAAACCGGTCAAACTCTAAGCCGGTTCCATAGAATCCGGAGGACGGTCGTCAGCGGGTCAAGCCGCAACGATCGCCGCGGCTAACGCCAAAGCTCCCACCGGCACTGAGTCTTCACCCAAGCCCGCTAAAGCGACCCGCGGACCTGGGTGGAACGCCTCCATCAAGTAGTCCGGCAAGGCGGCGGCTATCGCTGCCCGAAGGGGTTCTCCTACCAACGAAAGCCCACCACCCACCACGATGATCTCGGGATGAAAGAGATGAACGGCATGGGACAAGGCAAAGGCCAAGTCATCGGCGACTTCCTCCACAATGCGCTGAGCCAGCGGATCACCGTCATCGATGGCTGCACGCAGGTGACGTGCTTCGCTGCCCTCCGTCGTCTGGGCCCCGACGGCACGCGCCAGTAACCCTTCCTTGCCGATCACGGCCGCACGAATCCGGCGATCCACGGCCCAACCCGAGCACGCATCCTCGACGATGCGGCCCGAGCGATCCAAGCGCAGATGCCCCATCTCGGCTTCGCCGGGGCAGGCACCGTGATAAAGACGACCATTCACGACCATGCCGCCGCCCACACCGCTGCCCATGTTAATCCAGAAGACGCACCCAAACCCCCGCCCTGCTCCCCGCAGCGCCTCTCCGAGGGCGGCCACATTGGCATCGTTTTCCACGGCAACAGGCACTCCTGTGAGTTCGCGAACCCAGTCTCCCAGCGGAAAATCATGCCACCCAGGCACCTGATGAGAGCAACAAATCTGCCCGGTCTTCGGGTCGACAGGTCCACCAAAACCCACGCCCACCGAGGCGATGGGATGCCGGGCCATTAACCCGGGAACCACGGCAGCGATCTGTTCCCGAATCCCAGCCCCACCCCGAGCTCGATCGGCTGCTAAGCGATGGCGCTCCAAGAAGGTCCCGTCGGCACCACCCGCCACGATCTGGATCTTGGTGCCCCCGATTTCGATTCCAATATGAGTCATAGGTGTCGGCGGAAACCCTTCGCATTTTGCCCAGCTCGTCCAATCTAATCCGGGAGACTTTCCTCCCGTCAGACCATCACCGCCGGATCAGACTGACCGTAAGAGTGCTGTCCCCAAGGACTGATCCCTCGGATCCCAGCCAGAAATCCCACGAACTAACCACAGACTCGCGACACATGGATCACTGCTCCGGGACTCGTGACCTACAGCACGACGCAGTATGGGAACAGCTCCTGTCGATCCGCCTGTGGATCAAACGCCTTGACAATGCCACCCACCATCACCGGCATAACGAACCCTCCCCAAGAGACTTCTGAAGCCGAGGCTACTCCTATGATTCTGAACAACTTTCGCCCTTCGTCGCACACCAGGCCCCGCGGATTCACCCTCATCGAACTGTTGGTGGTCATTGCCATCATCGCGATCCTCGCCTCGATGCTGCTGCCCGCCTTAGCACGGGCCAAGCAAATGGCCAACCAGACGGCCTGTCTGAACAACATGCGGCAGATCGGTCTCGCATTGACCCTCTACGAGGCCGATCACCGCAAACTGCCGCCGAAAGCTTCTCAGGTACCGGACTTCATGAACACCAAGGGCGCCGGGTGGCAAAACAACTGTCTCTACGCCATCGCACCCTACCTGCAGGGGACGCAAACCAACCGAAGCTCCAAGATCTACAGTTGTCCCAACGCAAAAAAACCCGGCGATGGGAGCGATGCCACCGCCATCAGCTCCACCAGCTACCTTCCCAATGCGGTACCCATGGAACTAAGCCTCGCCTCCATTCCCCGCCCAAGCGATGTCGTCATCATGCAGGAAACCATTCGACTCGTCAGCTTCACCGCCCTACGTCCTGGGATCGCAACGGATTTCGGACTTTGTCCAGGCGGCTACACTTTCTGGCATGTCAACCTCAAGCCCGGGATCGATTGGTACAGCGATATCCACAACCGCGGCGGCAACCTTGTGTTCGTTGATGGGCACGCCCAATACCGTAAGGCCAAACAGCTTCGGGCTCGTGACTTTGGCCTGACCGATGGGTCCTCGGGGAAAGCCGACGATGATCAAAAAGCGAGCGATACCGCCTGTTACCGGAGCGACTTCAACACCCCTTGAGAGGTGCCAGTATCCGTCGCTTAGGCCACACCGCCTGTTCTTATGAGTATTTGCTCATACTGTTGGAAATGAACCCGTTTTTGGACAAGCTCGCAACATGGCCAAGCGCGAGCATGTGAAAGGGGTCTCCGCCAGTGATCTCAGCGATGAAGCCCTGGAACTCATCGCGGCTCGATTCCGGGTCCTTGGGGAGCCCAGCCGTTTGAAGCTCATTCGAGCCTTGGAAGGCGGCGAATTGTCGGTCTCCGATCTCATAGAAAAGACCGGGTTAACCCAGGCCAATGCATCTCGACACCTCCAGACCCTGACCCAGGCGGGCATCTTGGGCCGCCGTCGTGACGGAACCAGCGTGATCTACCACATCACCGACCCGGGGATCTTCCAACTTTGCGAACTGGTTTGCGGATCCCTCCAAACGCTGCTTGCCCGACATACGAGTGCCTTCACTAGCCACTGATCCCAGGTCCAAAATACCGCCGCAGGAGGCGCTCCTCATCCTAGAGGTCCCTGAGCTCGAGACGCTCAGCGCAGGGACGCTGAAGTCGCCGCACTGAACCGGGGTCTGGGACATCAAAAAACCCGCCCTCGGAAATTCCGGGGCGGGTTTGCAATTTTTTAAAACAAGATCGTCGTCTAACCGCTCACCGAGCGGCCACGCCACCGGGCACCACGTTCACGGAGCATTGGAACTCCTGATTGATCTCAGTGCCGTCCTTAGCCTTCAGCTTGAACTTTATTTCGAGCTGATTCACCGGGCGGAAGTCTTCGATGTCGATTTCGACCGTGCGGCCGTCGGGCAGCAGACGGGCGCTTTGAACGGCCACCTTCTCACGACCCTTCTTCTCCGGATTCTTCACCTCGTAGGTGCCCGATCCGTAGTTAGACGAACGCAAGTAGTTCCAACGACGAGCCGAAAAGTTCTCAGCGTCGGCGGCTTCCTTGGCGTCGAGCGCATGGGTGAAGGTCAGGCGGAGCCCCTTCGGGGTGTACTTGATCGCCTCGATGGAATGGACCGGCTTGCCCGTGTAGCGAACCCGGTCAAAGCCCGAGATCTTCACGGCTTTCGTCTGCCATCCCTGCAAGCCCGCCACGTAGAGCTGACCATCCTTGGAGTTGAAGCGGGCGCGCATCGCCGAGCTGGCGAACTTCACCGGGAATCGAACCACACCGCCCTGCATTTGACCGTTTCCGGCTTCCTCGTGCATTACGAGGTACAAGGCACACTGGCCGTAGCTCATGTGCAGCAAGTGCTTGGAGAAGTGGCCCCACTTGTCGCTGTTGACCCACACCTGGCCGCCACCGCTGTTGTCATACTCGTCGTGCGACATCCAGGTTAGGGGCTGCTTGAAGCTCTTGACGTCGGCGCCATGGGCGAGGTCTTCGACCCCGTAGAAGCCACCGGGCTTGACCCAGTTCACCGGGCAGGTCGGAACCCAGGTGCCTTCGTTGTCACCGGTCGTGATCTGGCCGTTCCAGGGGTTCACGCCGATGCCGTTCGGTGCGCGGAAGCCTGTGGCCACCGTCTCGAACTTTTTGCCATCGGCACTAACCTTCATCAACGTGCCGGCATCGCGAGAGATGGTCTCGAAACCACGTCCGCCGCCCTTCACCGGTCCAGCCTTGGCGAAGTAGAAGTTGCCTTCCTTGTCGGTCTGGAGGTCGAAGAGAAATTCGTGAAACCCTTCGGTGGAGGTCACCGAGTTGTTGAAGTTCTCGTAATAGTCCGCCTCACCGTCGTGGTTGTAATCGTAGTAGCGGGTGAGCTGGTCGCGACCGGAGGTGTAGATCTGGTCGTTGACGATGCGCAGTCCCAGCGTCTCGTACATGCCCGAAGCGAAGCGCGTCCACTTCAGGTTCTTCAGGCTCTCGTCGATGCCTGAGACAATCCAAATGTCTCCATCCCAAGTGCTGACGGCAGCCCGGGTACCATCGGAGAAGAAGTCCATACCACCAATGCGCAGGCGGCGCTTCCAGGGATTTTCGATGGGCGGAGTAATTTGGTCGACGACATACGCTCCGTCGCCCTTGCCGATCACGCCCTGAGTTTCCACAACTTGGGGCCAATGGGCCGCTCCGCCGTGCTGGATGTCGGCAAAGGTCGGCTGGCCCGCGAGAGCGCCGGTGGCCTGGGCCACTTCAGAATCAGATCCGCTGACCACGGCCACCTCGAACACACCGCCGGTCGTGGTTCCGATCGGGATCTCCAACTGGACCCGACCCCCCTCGATCTTCAGGGACGCCCCCTTGGGCAACCCATTCGCCTGAACCCGGGTGGTGACCCCGTTGGCGCTGACCACAGCGGCCCCGCTCTCCAGCTTGCCGTGACCACTTTCTACATCGGCCAGTAGGAGGGAGAAGGTCGTGTCAGTCTTGGTCTTGCGAGCGAAGAGACCACTCTTCTTGCCACCACCGATTTGGAAGGTGCGGATGTACACAGTCTGACCGCCGGCCTGACGGGCCGAGGGTTGCTCATGAATGGCGATGCTGCCGGCCACAGTGTAGTTCAACTGAACGCGATCGCCGGCCACGTGCAAACCATCCCAGCGGACCGCCGAGGCATCGGTAGGTCCGAACGGCTCCTTGCGGGCGTCGGTGAACACGCCGGTGAGGGAAACGCCGGGGACCACGGCCGTCCCGAAGGACTGCTTGCCGACGATCGAAGGGTGCCCGCCATGGGAACCATCGAAGGTCACGCCGCGGGTGTTGATGTAACCTCCGGTCCAACCGGCCGCCATGCGGCACAGGTCGGTGTCGAAGAGCATGTTAGCATCAGCCACGCCCGGAAGGCGGAGGGCCAAACCTTTCATGGCGGTGTTCTTGGCCGGGAACGAAGCACTAATGCAGGCGCCCTGGAAGGGAAAATCCTTCTGGAGCAAGGCCTCATTGATCTTCTCGGCGGCGGACAGAGAGACGATGGACAGCGCGAGCGTGGCTGCCATCCGCAGTGAGCGGGAATTCATTCGATTTTCGTGCATGGAATCAACGGAGCTAACGAATACCAAAGTGTGCCCAACAAGGCCAAACGCAAACGGCGGCAGATGAAACTTCACTCACCTCCATGAACACTCGATCTAAAGCCTTGGCAGCAAAACGGGGGGCTGTGGAGCCCCATGTAATTCTACTCCATGCTAAGGCTAACCTCCCCCTGGATCACTGAGTCCAGTCGTTCAATCCGCCTGCAAACACCTCCGAAGCGGAGGCATCGAAACTCCAGAAGAGCCGTTCGAGACCCACCCCGTGCTGGGTTGCTCATGAAAGCCCGAGACGAATGCACCCTTTGCCACGGAACTTTAAGGGTTATCGTCGGCACATCGATGGAATCACAACGTCCCACAAAAATACTGGACCTCAATGTGCTGGGGCTGCCTTTGGAGCCCTGCTGCTTCGCGCCACAGACAGGCTTCTACCGCGATGGCTACTGCCGCACCGGACCTCAAGATACCGGCCGCCATATCGTCTGTGCTGAATTGACCGGTGAGTTTCTGGAGTTCAGCCGGGCCGCTGGAAACGACCTTTCCACGCCCCGGCCCGAATTCGGCTTCCCTGGCCTGCGCGCTGGGGATCGCTGGTGTTTGTGCGCCCTGCGTTGGCAAGAAGGCTTCGAGGCCGGATGCGCTCCTCCAGTGATCCTCGAAGCCTGCCACCAGCGGGTGCTCGAACTCATTTCCCTTGAAGCCCTCCAAGCCCATGCCCTCTGAGCGGCCCAGTTGGACCCCGGAGGCCGAAAGCCAGACCAGCAGCCCGGCCTCATTCGGTGCGGGGTGGCGTTGGGACAATTCATACGCCCGACTGCCAGAGGGTTTGCACAGCCCCGTGCGTCCTACACCTGTTTCCCAGCCTCGCTGGGGAATCTTCAACCAGGACTTAGCAAACACTCTGGGCCTCGACGGGAACGCATTGGGGCAACCCGAGCAGGTGAGCTTCTTCGTCGGCAACCAGATCTTTGAGGGTTCTGAACCCATCGCCCAGGCCTATGCCGGGCACCAATTCGGCAACCTCGCTCGACTGGGTGACGGGCGTGCAATATTGCTTGGAGAGCATTTAGATTCCCAAGGGCGGCGGTGGGATGTGCAACTCAAGGGTCCGGGCCTAACCCCCTATTCGCGCGGGGGTGACGGCCGAGCGGCGGTGGGCCCCATGCTTCGGGAATACCTCATCAGCGAGGCCATGCACGCGCTGGGCATTCCTACGACCCGCAGCCTAGCGGTCGCCCTGACCGGCGAACCGGTCTTCCGCGAGACAACCCTTCCCGGCGCAGTCCTCACGCGGATTGCTGCCAGCCACATTCGCGTCGGTACCTTCGAGTTGTTCTCGGCCATGGGTGATGTCCAAGCCCTGAAGACCCTCGCCAACTACACGCTCCAGCGCCATTTCCCGGAGCGCGCCGACGACCCAAAACCCGGAAAAGCCCTACTCGAAGCGGTCATCGAACGGCAATCGGCCCTCGTAGCCCAGTGGATGCGAGTTGGCTTTGTCCATGGCGTTCTCAACACCGACAATGTGGCTCTGAGCGGCGAGACCATCGATTACGGCCCCTGCGCCTTCATCGATGCCTACGATCCGGCCACCGTCTTCAGCTCCATAGACCGTCAAGGCCGCTACGCCTTCGGCAACCAACCGAAGATCACCTCATGGAACCTCGCCCGCTTCGCCGAGGCGCTCCTGCCAACCCTAGACGACCACGAGGCCACCGCCATCGCTCTGGCCCAGGAGTGCCTGGAATCATTCCCGGCCCAGTTTCAACGAAACTGGCTCGCGGCCTATCGCGGCAAGCTCGGACTCCTGACCGAGGAGGACGCCGACGCGGGCCTGATCGAAGAGCTCCTCGGCTGGATGCATTCGACGCAAGCGGATTTCACCCAGACCTTCCAGGGGCTACGGCCCATCGACCTCGGCCAGAGCGGATCGACGGCGCCCAATCTGAATGCGGATCAACAGATCCTGACCGCCTCGAAATCCACCACATCGGATCCGAAATTCCTCGACTGGCACCGACGCTGGACCGGGCGAATCG
>JAPLUF010000297.1 GCA_026397755.1 Verrucomicrobiota bacterium | reverse complement strand
GGCCTACACGGTGGGCTATTGGTTGGCAACGGACATGTTGTAGGCCCGGTGCCCTCACCGGGCGGTCTGGACGTGTTGTTGGCCCGGTGCCCTCACGGGGCGGTCTGGGCTCCGAAAGCGCCGGGGTGGGCAGGGACAGCTCGGAGATCCGCCCCTTTCCGGAGATGTCGGCTTAAGTCGGTCGCGGATTGACGGGTGGGGTTGCCTTTTCCCCCTTTACGCCAACGGGGCGGTGGCTAATGTTCACGTTCTGCTTCGCATGGATAAAGAGCGCAAATTGATCGTTGCTGGTAACTGGAAAAGCAACAAAACCAACTCCGAGGCCGTGGCCTTGGTCATGGACCTGATTCGCGAGCTGGCCGTGGTAAAGGAAGTGGATGTGGTGGTTTGCCCTGCATTCACGGCCCTTTCCGACGTCTCCAAGCTCGTGTTGGGTTCGAATATCCGTCTAGGTGCTCAAAACCTTAGCGACTCTGGATACGGCGCCTTCACCGGAGAGATCGCCCCGGGCATGCTCCGTGAGTTGTCGGTGCGCTACGTGATTTTGGGTCACAGCGAACGCCGTCAGTTCCAAAAAGAGTCCGACGCGCTGGTCGCCAAGAAGGCCGCCAATGCCCACGCAAACAACCTGATTCCGATCGTTTGCGTCGGTGAGACCCTCGCCGAGCGCGAGGCGAACATTACTGAGAAGGTGGTCGAGACTCAGCTCCGCGGCAGCCTGGCAGGTCTTACGGCCGAGCAGGTGGAATCGACGGTGCTGGCCTACGAGCCCGTTTGGGCCATTGGCACTGGCAAGACGGCCAGCAGCGCTCAGGCTCAAGAAGTTCACGCATTCATTCGCAAGGTGCTCGTCTCGATGCACGGTGAGGCCATTGCCCGCCGCGTCCGCATCCAGTACGGCGGCAGCGTGAAGGGCTCCAATGCCCGCGAACTCCTCCAGCAACCCGATATCGACGGCGCGCTGGTCGGTGGTGCTTCTCTCGAATCCAAGGGTTTCGTGGAAATCATCAAAAACTCGATCTGAGTCTTTTTTCCGACTTCAACTTCTTCCCCAACTTTTTAATATCATGGGTATCCTGATTGGTCTTTTGAGTTTTCTCCTCGTACTAGTGTGCCTCCTTCTGGGTCTGCTGGTTCTAATCCAGCTCCCCAAGAAAGAGGCAGGCATGGGCATGGCTTTCGGTTCCGGCGCAGTGGATACCCTATTGGGTGCCGGTGCTGGTAGCGCGCTGACTAGCATCACCAAGTGGACCGGCGGTGTTTTTCTCGGCCTCTGCATCCTTCTGGCTTGGTTGGGTAACATGAAGAACAGCTCTGGTTCCGCGGCTAAAGCGGTGCGTGAGGCGGTGACCCGCTCCGAAGCCGCAGCTCCTGCCTCTTCGGCTGCGTCCGCGGTCAACACTCTCATCACCCCGACGAATGCGGCCACGAAGGCACCCGTTTCAGCCCCTGCTGCTGCCCCTGCCGCCCCTGCCGCAAAGTGATCCACAGTCTGGTTCAACAAAACGCCCTCGTCCGCAAGACGGGGGTTTTTTGTTGCCTGCATTGGTGGGCCGGGCTGTTTGAATCCTTGAGGCTTGGGCTCTCAGTTCGCGCGCTCGGCGGGGTTTTGATTGTGGGTGTGTGGGTTCTCGCGGGTTGCTCGCCGTTGGAACGGGCCGATCTAGTCCTGCACAATGGTCCGGAGCCAGAGACCATCGATCCGCAAATCCTCACGGGTCAGGCCGATGGGCGTATCGCCTCGGCGCTTTTCGAGGGTCTCACCCGGTTTAATCCAACCAATGGCACAGCGATGCCGGGGTTGGCCTCGCATTGGGAGATCTCCAGCGATGGGTTGACCTATTTGTTCTTTCTGCGGCCGGAGGCGCGCTGGTCCACCGGAGAACCCATCGAGGCCAATGAGGTGGTCTGGTCCTGGCGACGGGCTGTCACTCCTGCGACGGCGGCCGATTACGCGAGTCAGTTCTTCTGCATTCGGAAGGGCCGAGCCATCGTGAATGGTGAACTTCGCGATGCCTCCCAGTTGGGAGCTGAGGCACTCGATGCTCACACGGTCCGTGTTCATCTCGAGAATCCGACACCTTACTTCTTGGAATTGATGGCCTCCCGGGTGTTTTTTCCGGTGCCTCAGCGGGCCGTAGAACGGTGGGGCGATCATTGGATTCGCGCTGAACCCTTGCCCTGCAGCGGTCCCTATCAGCTCCTGAGTTGGCGAGTGAACGATCGGTTCCGTTTGCGCCGGAATCCCCAGTACTGGGATGCCGCCCAGGTGACGGCGGAGCGCATCGACATCCTCAGCGGCGACAATCCCTCGACCGCGCTCAATTTGTTTCTGAACGGCGAAGTAGACCTCATTTCTGACCGGAAGATCATCCCCGGCGAGCTGGGGCCGGAGTTGGCCGCTCGCCCTGACTTCCACCGCTTCGATTACTTGGGTCAGGACTTCATCCGCTTCAACACCACGCGCAAACCCTTTCAGGATGCCCGAGTTCGCCGCGCCGTGGCTATGGCCTTGGATCGATCCCGAATCACGGCGCACATCACTCGGATGGGTGAGCGACCCAGCGCCGCGGTGACGCCGGCGGGAACCGGAGGATACCAACCCCCGGCGGGGCTTTCCTACGACCCGGCGACTGCACGACGCCTCCTAGCCGAGGCCGGATATCCTGAAGGGCGGGGGTTTCCAGCCATTGAATACACCTTCAATGTCGGGTCGAGGATCTATGAACAGACCGGGGTGGAAATCCAGTCCATGCTCCGGGAACACTTGGGGATCCGGGTCGAATTGCGCCCGCTGGAGTGGAAGACTTACCTCACCGAGATGTCGGCACTGAACTACGACTTCATCCGCGGATCTTGGGTCGGCGATTACGATGACCCGATGACATTCCTCGACTGCTTCCTTTCCGACAGCGGCAACAATCGGACGGGATGGAAAGATATTCGGTATGATCGATTACTCCAAGCCGCAGCGGCGGAGGCCGATCCCCAGCGTCGACTCGGGATCCTTCGGGAGGCTGAGACCCTTCTCGTGGTAGAGGCCGTGCCGGTGACCGGCCTCTACAGTCATGTGGGACTTTATGCGGCCGATCCCCGGAAAGTTGGCGGAATTTGGCCCAACCGAATGGATGAGCATCCGTTCTTTTCCATGAGGAGGATCCGCCCATGAGACCTTGGATGGCGCGATTGGCCTTAATTCCCGTCCTGCTTTGGATGGTGGCTACGCTGAGTTTTTTTCTCCTGCGAGCGGTCCCGGGCGGTCCCTTCGATCGGGAGCGCGCGCCGGCTTCCCGAGAGGCCGAGGCGGCCCTCAAGGCACGCTATCACTGGGACGAACCTCTCTGGCGGCAGTACGAGCGGTACCTCGGGAATGTGATCCGGGGAGACCTCGGGCCCTCGCTCAAGTACCGCGACCATTCCGTCAACGACCTGCTGGGTCAGACGGTGCCGGTATCCTTGTCGCTGGGAGCGATGGCCTTTGGCGTGGCGATCGGTTTGGGGATTCCATTGGGGGCTCTGGGGGCGTTGAAGCGGGGTGGTTGGGCGGATCACGCCGCAGCGGGGCTAACTTTGGTGGGGGTTTGCGTGCCCGTGTTTGTTCTAGGGCCTCTTTTGGTATTGGTTTTCGGTCTGTGGCTCGGGTGGTTTCCCGTGGCGCTGTGGGGGCCTTGGCAAAACGCGGTGCTGCCCACGCTCACCTTGGGGCTCTACTTCGCCGCCCGCGTGGCGCGATGGATGCGGGAGGGGATGTTAGAAGTTCTTCGGAGTCCTCATGTGCAAACCGCTCGCGCCAAAGGGTTGAGTGAGACGGCGGTGATTCTGCGGCATGTGGTGCCCGTCGCTCTGGTGCCGGTGATTTCCTACACCGGGCCGATGCTGGCCGACTTGCTGACGGGTTCCTTTGTCGTGGAGAATGTTTTTCAGATCCCAGGAACGGGTGCCTTCTTCATCAACAGCTTTTTCAGCCGCGACTACACCATGATGATGGGCATGGTGCTGTTCTACTCCGTGCTGCTTCAGGTCTTGAACTTGATGTCGGATTTGTTGTTGCGGTGGGTGGATCCCCGCATCCGGTCATGAACACGGATCCTTCCAGTCCGGGGCGTCTGGCCTTGCGACGCTTCCTCCGTAACCCAATGGCGGTGAGCGGCGTTGTCTTTCTGCTGTTGATCGCCGCGGTGTCGGTGCTCGGCCCTGGGGTCCTGGCAACCGATCCGAATCAGGGAAGCGATTCGCCCTTCGTGCCGCCCGGCGTTTCGCATTGGATGGGCACCGACATTCATGGTCGGGACCTGTTTTCCCGAGTGCTCGTGGGAACTCGCATTTCGCTCCTCGTCGGTGCGGTTGGAGCCGGGGTTAGCTTGTTGATTGGAGTGACGTGGGGGCTGGTTTCCGGATGGCGGGGCGGGCGCACCGATGCCTGGATGATGCGCTTTGTCGATGTGCTCTACGCCTTGCCCACGGTGGTCTGGGTGATGCTGACCCTGACGATTTTCGAGACCCGCTGTGTCGGATGGCTCTCGGAGCGGTGGCCTGCGTCGATTCCAGCCTTTCGATTGGCAGCGATGATGGTGTCTTTGGGTTCGGTGTCCTGGCTCACCATGGCGCGCATCGTCCGAGCTCAGGTGCTCAGTCTTCGGGAACGGCCATTCATCTTAGCCGCCCAATCCATCGGGGTTTCCCCGGTCCGACTGATGCTTTGGCACCTTCTGCCCAACCTCGCCGGGGTGGTCATCGTTTATCTTACCCTCACGGTACCGGCCGTGGTGCTCTACGAGTCCTTTCTGAGTTTTCTCGGGCTCGGAGTGCGGCCACCCCAAGCCAGTCTCGGCACGTTAATTGCCGATGGAGCTTCGCAACTTAACCCGGTTCGGGTGCGCTGGTGGTTGCTGGTGTTTCCTGCTGGTCTGATGGCCTTGCTGCTGGCTGCATTGAATGGAGTGGGAGAAGGCCTTCGTTCCGCCTTTGAGCCGCGGGAGGGAAACGGGGATCAAAATTAAAACAGGCCGGATCCTTGGGGGATCCGGCCTGTCGAGACGCATTGAAATGGGTCGGGTGCGAAGGGCGGCTTCGCCGGCCGAGACGGAGACGAGACTCCGGGTTCAGAGCGAGCGCACGAACTGGTCCATGCGGCCGAGGCCCTTTTCGATATTGGCCAGGCTCGTGGCGTAGCTAATGCGGATGTAGTCGTCGGCGCCGAAGGCGATGCCGGGGACGGCGGCGACTTTTTCCTGCTCGAGCAGACGGGCACAGAAGTCGGCCGACTTAAGGCCGGTCTTGGAGATGTTGGGGAAGAGGTAGAAGGCTCCCTTGCTGTTCACGCACGAAACGCCGGGCATGGCGTTGAGCATTTCCCAGGCGCGGGTGCGGCGCTTGGCGTACTCGGCCAGCCAGTCGGGCAGGTGGGCTTGCGAGCCGGTCAACGCGGCCACGCCGCCTTTTTGGGCGAAGGCGCAGGGGTTGCTCGTGCTGTGGCTCTGGATGGCGTCGATGGCCTTGGCGATGGGTTCCGGTGCCGCCAGGAAACCCAGCCGCCAGCCGGTCATGCTCCAGGCCTTGGCGAATCCGTGGACGATGATGGTGTGGTCGTAGTGGGCCTGGCTGAAGCTGGCCACGCTCTTCACCTGGGCACCGTCATAAGTCAGGTGCTCGTAGATCTCGTCGCTCATGATGAGCACGCCCTTTTCGACGCAAATGTCGCCGAGGGCCTTGATCTCGTCCGGCGTGTACACCGAACCGGTTGGGTTGCTCGGGGAGTTGAGAATGAAGAGCCGCGTCTTCGAGGAGATGGCCGCACGCAATTGCGCCGGGGTTACCTTGAACTCGGTCTGGTCGGTGGTCTCCAGAATGACCGGCAATGCGCCCGCCAGCTTCACCATCTCCGGGTAGCTAAGCCAATACGGCGCCGGGATGATGACTTCATCGCCCTCTTGGCAGGTGGCCAGAATGACGTTGTAGCAGGAGTGCTTGCCGCCGTTGCTGACGATGATTTGCGAAGGCTTGTAAGTCAGGCCGTTCTCGCGCTGGAACTTGTCGGCGATGGCTTGGCGCAGTTCCGGGATACCGCTGCTGGGGGTGTACTTGGTGAAGCCCGCAGCCAGAGCGGCGGCCGCGGCGTCCTTGATGTGCTGGGGCGTGTCGAAGTCGGGTTCACCGGCTCCGAAACCGACAACATCCTCGCCTTTGGCCTTCATTTCCTTGGCCTTCGAATCGATGACGAGGGTGAGGGATGGAGACAGCGAGGCGGCGCGGCGCGCGATCGAATAGTTCATTTGAAAAATCGGGCGCGAGGTTGGGGTGAGCCAACGCCCGCGCAAGGCAGATTTTTGGGTGAGGTGTTTTTTGGCGTGGACTACTTCGGCAAGAGGATGCCCTTGAGGCGTGGATCTCGGGCGGCCTGCTTCCGTAAGTCAATGGCCTTAGGGTCCTGGGCGAGGCGGGCGTCGCTCAGAGCCAAGGCTTTCTGCAGAGATTCGACTCCGCTGTCCTTGAGGCCGGAAGCGATCCGGACGGCTGCCAAGTCGTACCAACCTTCGGGGCGGGTGGGTTCGGCCGAGGTATACCGGGCCAGTGCACTTTCCACCTTGTCCACCCGACCGAGTTGACGGTAGCCGTCCACCAGCGACAGGAAGACCTCGGGCTTGGTGCTGCTGTTGGTTAGCAAGACTTCCAGAGCGTCCACAGCTTGGTTGCTTTGTCCTGCTGAGAAATACGCCGAGGCTAAATCAAACACGGCCTTGGCTTCGGCATTGGGTCCGGAAGCCCTGGCTTTGGTCTGGGCGTTGGCGGTTGGCGCGGCTCCCTTTTGGATGCCTTCGAGTTGCTCGACGAGGTTGCGGATCCCGAGGTTGTCGGCATCGAAAATCTCACAAGTTTTGGCGACCATGAGCGCCTCGTCATAGCGGCCGATCGTGGCGAGCAATTGGGAGTAGTTGAAGACGGTCTCCGGGCTGTACGGGCAGAAGGCGAAGGCTTGTTTCAGAGCGAACTCGGCTTCCTTGATCATCCGCTGCTGGACTTGCGGGCTCGCGGCGGGCGTGTTGATTCGGGTCGAGTAAATCGATTTTCCGATGGCATTACGCAGTTTGGAGAAAGCCTTCTGCGCGTTGTCGTCGCGGACGAAGGCCGGGTCGCCCTTGAAGCCAGTCAGGTCGCGTTGCAAATAAGTTCTGAGCGCCCAGTCGCACACCTCCCGGGCCGGGGTTTCATAGGTGATCCAGTTGCCGATGAAGCGCTCGGAGTACTGGCTCCAGTACTCGTGGTCGCGGCGGACCATTTCTTCGGTGATCTCGGGCACCGGATTCCGCTCGATCTTCATGATGATGCCATAGGGCGTCAGATGCGGGTACATCCAGTCGAGGGGGAAGGATTCTTCGATTCTTCAATGTAGAACTCGTGCGTGGGGTTCTTGTCAAAGATGACCTTGGTGAGCAGGCCGTTGATTTGCATGACCGCCACCTGTCCTGAAACCGAGATGCGCCCGTCGGGCAGTGAGAAAACCTGTTCACCGGGCTTCAGATTGTTGGGGTACCGTTTGGCCGCATCCATGGTGTACTCGGAGAAGGCCTTGCTCGCGTCTTCGGGGGTGGCCGAGAGGATTTCGCGGTCGGGGTAGAGCCCGCCGGGGCTAGCGGTGAAGAGGCCCGGGTAGGCGCTTTCCAGCAGCAGCCGGTTCAGGCGGATGCGATTGGGCGTCGGCGGGTTCTGGACGGCGAAGGCCTGCACATGGGGGGTGAGCTTCACCGTGGCGAATCGGGCGGAGTCTTCGGCCAGCGAAGGGCCGCGCAGGAGTCGGTTGAGTCCGTCGGCCACGGCCTGAGGTGTCGATGCTCTGTTGAGTTGAGTCTTCAGATACGACGAGATCGGGTCGGCAGCCGCGTTGACCTTGGCGGTGAATGCGGCGAAGTCCTTGAAGTGGTCCGTCTTGAAGAGGGATTCACCGGCCCGGCGATCTTCCTCGATCGAGGCTCCGAGACCCTGGACGACCCGATCCATCGGGGCAAACAGCGAGGCAAGGGTATTGGTCTTGCCCCGGGCCTCCGACTTGGCGTCGTTGAGCATGCCGAGGAAGAACGGCTTGTCGTACTGGTACTGATCGGAGCGGTTGTAGTGGGCGCGGATGTAGTCGAGGTAGGTGTTATCGGCTAGGGCATTCTGCGTGATGATGTACACGTCACGGCGGTCGAATCCGGGATCCAAGCGGTGCTGAGCCGGGGTGAACGACTCGGCAAAGATCATGTACGTCGGGCAGAAGCGCCCTGGATCGGTGCCGCCGTAGAGGACGGCATGGGGGGCCATCGCCGGATAGAGGGGCACGCCATTGGTGCCCTTGGGCGTTTTACCGTGGCCGGCATCGCGGCCGGGCTCGAACATGTCATGACCGAACCAGTAGCCGAAGAGGTGGCCGCGTTGCTCGTTGTCACCCCAGTGCGAGAGAATCGAGTCGAAGGGAATGAGTGCGAAGATAACTAAAACCGGTGCGATGCGAAGCTTCTCACGGTTAAGAACGACCCATCCGGTGAACGCTACGGACAGAGTCAAACTCAAGGCTCCTGCCACCCGCAGAATGGTGAAATTGGTACTTAGATAAATATCGACAAATTCGTACAGGTTGAAGGCACAGGCCACCGCACCGCCCACCCACATGAAGAAACGGGTGTTGCCCTTGTTGTATTGCGTTACCAGCAATGCGGCCACGAGCGCCAGGCCGTAGCCGACGGCTAGCGCAATGACGGTGTGGGAAGTGGTGAAGAAGACCTTCACCAACTCTTTGGCCGACTTGTCGATGCCGGGGTTGAGGAGGATTAGCAGGAGGACCGCCAGACACAGGTAGATCGCCGAGAGGCCGATGAGCCAAGCCCGTTCGCGGAGGCGCATCTTCTTGAGGAAGGCAAAGGGTACGAGACCCACGAGGAGATTAGCCCAGTTGAATTCTTCGCGGGCCCCTTGGGCGTACATCCACAATTGGCGGAAGATCACCACCGGATCGGTGCTGGGGTTGGTTTTTTCATACTGCCCCCGAGTGAACGCATGGACGAAGCCCTCCCAAGTGCGCGGGTAACCCCAGTTCATGGGAGGGTTCGAGGCCGAGGCAATGGGCATGTACAAGTAGAAGGCCGCACCCACAGCGAAGGCTCCTCCGGCCAACAGCACGACATGGAGTTGGTCGCCGAGTTTACCGGTCTCCGATGCGAGCCAAAGCATGGCGGCCAACGATCCAAGGCCGACCAGGTTGTAGATCATGAAGACCGGCAAATTGCCCTCGAACGTATGGATTTTGCCGGCGAAGTGGGCCAGCAAGCCCAGAAGCCAAATGATGGTGTTGCCGAGGAAAAAGTCCCGACCCAGGCGCTTGTCAGCCGCCGCGATAGCCACCTCGATGCCCATGGCTGCCACGATTAGGGTCTGGTGGTTGCAGAGGCACAGTCCGAAGAGGAAGAAGACCCAGTGCAGGTACCGGCGGCGGTCCGGTTGGTACATCCACATGAGCAACAGACAGAACATGCCCACGAGGTTGAGCACGGCTAAGGTGTACACTTCGACGATCACGCCCTGGCTCCAAATGAACCCATTGAAGCCTAGCAGCGATCCGCCGACCCAGGCCGCCACGAAGGTGATGGCGTTTTCCGTGCGTCGCGGCAGGTCTTTGAATAGGTCGATGCCTTCCAGAATGAGGCTCGATCCGCGGGAGATAAGCAACGCGGTCAGACCGGCCGAAAGCGCAGCGGCCACGGCCGAGGAAACCGCCACCCGCCAAGCGATGCTCGAGAACGGGAGGATCTTGGTGAAGAGCCAAGAGTAGATCGTCCACACCGGATAACCGGGAGGGTGGGGGACACCCGCATACATCGAGCCCACGGCCAATTCACCAGAGTCTTCCAAGGTGAGGTCGGGTGCCACGGTGTACAGGTAACCGGCCATGACAAACAGCGTCACCAAGACGAAGGTCAGCCAGTCCATGGGGCGAAATAGTCGACCGTTGGGTTCGGCCGTCGGCGCGTTGGGGGCGAGCTGGGCCGAGGTGGGCTGTCTGGAAGAATGTGTGGTTTCCATTCGAAGGATCGAATCGGTCGCCGTCCCGCCTGAGGAGCGATCCCCCTGCGGACTGACCCGATAGTCTGTAATTGGAGCGGCGGGAGCTTGGGTTTGTCGACGCGAAATTGACTCCGATGGACGACTCGGTGTGCGCATGGATGTCGCGAGAATCCTCTTTTGTGTGTCCAAGTTTGATTTTGTTCAGAAAAATCTTCTCTGGGCACGGGCCTTGGAATCGGCAAATGCTATTACTCCCAGTTGGGCTGGGAACAGACTTCCTCCATGCTGCAACCATTTGCCACATCCGGTGTTTTTGAGAACATGTCGATGTCCCAGCAGGGAGCAGCTCACAGGCAGCATCCTTGGATATACCGAAGAGCCGCCGTGGTGGCTGCTGGATTTCTTGCGGTGATGGTGTGTGATGTCCGGGCTGAGGATTCGAAAACCTCCGTTGATTTAACGGCATCGCCGTCGGCAGAGCCGACAGTCGAAGGGGTTTCCACCGGCGCCGGGGCATCGGTCGAGCCTGAGACAGCAGCAGAACCGGCGGCATTGGCTCATCGGTACGCCCGGATTCCCAAGCGCAACGCCTTCGGCATCAAACCGCCGGCTGCCCCGGCGCCGCCGCCTGAGCCCGAAAAGGAACCACCGAAGGATCGGCCGGAGTTCTTCCTGACGGGTTTTACTAGCATTCGAGGCGAAAAGCGGGCCTTTGTGGCCTATCAGCCCAAAGGCAAACCAATCCAGTACCCCAGAGCCCTGATCTTGGATGATCAAGTGGATGTTGCCGATGGTGTGCTGAAGTTGGTGTCCATCAATGCAGTCGAAAAGACGGTGCTCATTGCCTTCAATGGCGAAGACATCCCCCTGAATTTTAAAGACAATGCCGTGAAGGTGCCAGGTTCTGGTGGCGCACCCGGTGGGGCCGCTCCCGGGGTTCCGGGTCTTCCTCCGAGTGCATTGCGAGGTAACCAACCTCCTCCGCCGATTATGAACCAGCCGGGCAACAACTCTGGGGCGATGAACGGTGCCTTCTTTCCAGGGGCGGTTCCGGGAGGCCAGATGCCCACGGTTATTGGACGGGGTGGGGCTGTCCTGAGTGGTGGTGGAGGATTCGGCACGCTGCAATCCAATCCGTTCTCCGGCAACGCCATTCAGGCGGGTGGGACGGCGGTCCATGGTGGCATCGACGTGCCGGCGGTGTCGCCATCTCCTGATCAATTGGGTGGGACAGTGCCGGCCAACCCTTCTCGCCTAGGTCGCAACATCCCGCCCCCTCCTCCTGCACCGTTCCCGGGTTTTCCGGGGCAGTGATCCATCCCTACCCCCACCTCGGAGGTGCCCGGGTGAGGCTAAGGCTGTGGTACAAACCCCGGAGGCCGCCCGATGAGCTTCCTAGGTAGGGACCGATCTCCGAGCGGTCCATGTCCGCGACTCGCGACGCCGATCCGGCTTAGTTGCAGAAGTCGGGCTAGAAACGCTTCGGGACGCCCTCTTCCATCGTGCGCAAACGCGGTGCTCGAGGCGGTGCTTGTCGGCCAAAGCCCAGGCGCTGGGCCAAGGGAACGCACCCTCAGGGCATGACGGCGATCTTGGGCGAAGGGATCTTGCGCAGGGTCGGTTTGTGGAAGTGGTCGAAATGGGCGTGGGTGAGCAAGACGAGGTCGATGGGCGGCAGATCCTTCACCCGGAGCCCGGGTCGCTTGAGGTGCTTCACCCGGAAGAGCTAGTTGGCGAAATTGGGATCGATGATGGCGTTGAGCCTCTCGAACTGCACCAGAAACGAGGCGTGAACGATCCAGGTGAGGGCCAGTTGATCGTCCTTCAGGTGGGGGAAATTGGGGATCTTCACCGACCCGGTGGGCGCTGTTTTAAAAGCATGCCAGACCATTTCGTGGAAGAAGGTCCGCGGATTAAAATGGTCTCCCGGAGTCAGATCATGGAATGACCGGGGTAGTTTCTGGCGATCGTGCCCCACGGGTTTTGGAATCGGTGGATGCGCCGGAAAGGGGGGATGGTTCAGGAGCAGATCCATCGAAGGTCCTTCAGTGTGGCTTCCGCAGATGAGAGGTGCAAGCAGGGGGGCTTCCGTCCGAGAGCATGGGTTGTCACGGAGCCTAGCCTGTCCCTAGTCTTCGGGATGCGCCCGTTCCGGACTGTCGAACTCTCCCCCTCTTTGGTCGAATTTGGCGGCCTGCGATTTGCCACCGTTCATAGCACCCTGTTGGGCGGTCGGGCGGATGTGACGCTGTGGGCCCCATCGACACCTAAGCCGGCAGCCTTGCCGTTGGTGATCTTGTTGCACGGGGTCTATGGAAGCCATTGGGCCTGGGCTCTGAAGGGGCAGGTGCATCACACGGCGCGGCGCCTGATTGAAGCGGGCGAGATCCCGCCCATGGCTTTGGCTATGCCCTCGGATGGATTGCGGGGCGATGGCACGGCCTACGTGCCCCTGGCCTCCGGGAACTACGAGCGTTGGATCGTCGATGAAGTGCCGCTGGTGGCGTGCGAGGCGGTGCCTGAAGTGACCGAGGCGTCGCCGCGATTCATTTCCGGCTTGTCGATGGGCGGCTTCGGGGCGCTCCGGTTGGGGGCACGCCATCCCAAGATTTTCCGAGGCATTTCAGCCCACTCGGCAGCGACCTCGCTGAAGACCTTGTCCCCGTTCCTCGCGGAGCCCTTGCCGGTGGGTGAATCCACGGTGGAAGACTCGACCGCCGTGGAAGCCTTGGTCCGCAACCGTGCGTCGCTGCCGCCGGTTCGATTCGACTGTGGGGTGGATGATTTCCTGATTGGCCACAACCGGGATTTGCACGCGGCTTTGGATCAAGCCCAAGTCACCCATGAGTACGAAGAGTTCCCGGGTGGCCACACTTGGGAGTACTGGGAGCAAAATGTGGAACGCAGTCTGCGTTTCTTTGCGCGAATTCTCGCCGGAGCAAGCGACGCGAAGGCGGTTTGATCGGTGACCGGTGATGAGTGCCGCAGACGGAGGTTGGCTCGGCCACCGATTCCCGCCGTGGGGCTCAACCCACTCGGAAGGAGATCTTCTGGACGACGGTTTTGCCGAGGGCCGTCTGAAGTCGCTCGAGAATTTCGTGCCGTCGATAACGGACGATTTCGTTGAGCCAGACGCTGCTATCCACGTTCACGAATAAGGTACCTTTGGCGAAGCCCGCCGGCTGCGCATGGGCCACCAGTGTGGGGTCTATGATTTGGGACCAGATGGTTTGTATCTTGGATTCATCGAGCCGTTGCTCCAGTCGGAGGTAGCTCAAGACCCCAGGGAGGATGGTTTCGATGGATTTGGCCGGTGAACTCCAGGCCGTCTCGGCACTGGTGAAACCGCGCCCGCGCCACTGATCAATGGTTCTGGACCGGGCCGCTGAGGCCGCTCGACGCCGACGAGCCCGTTCTGCCGGGTCGGCAGGGGGCAGGGGGATCTTCACCGTGGGAGCCTTCGGGCGCATGAGGTCGATCGACGCTGCGGCCGCTCCCGATGACGGTCAAGTCTCTGGCCATCCCCAAGTTGAATGGGCATGGTTTGGCCAGTGATGGAACTGTTCGCCAGCGGGGAATACACCCTGTTCCAGTGGTTCAACCGCGGGATTGTCAACCCCGTGTTCGATGTGCTGATGCCAATCCTCAGCGGCAACCCGCTGTTCAAACCAGGTTTGGCTTTCCTCGCCTTTGCCCTGTTTTGGAAGGGGGGGCGTCGCGGGATTTGTTGTGCCTTGATGCTCGCCGCCACGTTGGCCGTGGGCGAGACGGGAACTGGTATCCTCAAGCGGACCGTGGGTCGGCCACGACCTTACGAGACGCATCCGGAGACCCGCATGCTGGCCGGGAAAGGATTGAACGGATCCATGCCCAGCGGTCATTCCGCGATTTGGGCCGGGGCGGCCCTAGTGGCTGCGGCCTATTACCCGCGCTCACGGAAGGTGATGTTCCCGCTGGCTGCGAGCGTCGGAATTTCTCGGATGTATGTCGGTGTTCACTACCCGAGCGACGTTTTGGCGGGTTGGGCTTGGGGCGCCGTCTATGGGTGGTGTTTGCCGCGGTTCTTCGAGGCGGCATGGCAAACCGTGGGGATTCGATGGTTTCCTCTCTGGCATCAACGCGTTCCATCGTTGCTTCGCGTGGAGCAGATACCCATTTCGCTGGGCGCCGCGGGCAGCGCTGTCGAGCTCGACGGCCATTGGCGACGCTTGACCTGGCTGGCCATCGGCGGGCTTTTGGCTGCTCGCTTGGGATACCTGGCTTCGGCCGTCATCGAATTGTCGGAAGACGAGGCCTACCAGTGGCTCTGGTCGAAGCACCCGGATCTATCCTATTACAGCAAACCTCCATTCATCGCCTATGCGCAGTGGATTGGGACTCACTTGTGGGGCGACCGCGAATTGGGAGTGCGATTCTTGGCTCCGGTGCTGTCGGCAGCGACCGCGTGGGGATTGTCCGGATTTGTGGCGCGATTGGCGGGATGGCGAACCGGTTTCTTCCTGGTGGCCGTTCTAACATCCATGCCGTTGTTGTCCGTCGGATCCATCATCCTGACCGTGGATGCCCTGACCGTGGCATTCTGGACCTTGGCCATGGTCGCCGGTTGGAAGGCCCTCGAGAAGGATTGTACGGGTTGGTGGGCCGTGACCGGCTTAGGGTTGATGGGGACATTCCTGAGCAAGTACTTCTCGCCCTTCCTCATCGCGGGTTTCGCTGCGTTTTTCTGGATCCACCCGCCGGCGAGGCGGCATCTACGGCGTCCGGGTCCTTGGTTGGCGCTAGCCATGAATGCGGTTGCGATCTTGCCGGTATTTTTTTGGAACAGTCGCAACGGTTGGATCACCGTGACCCACCTCCAGCAGCGGGGCAGCTTGGATCAACCGTGGAATTTCCGGCCGCAGCTTCTGCTCGAATTCATCGCGGCCACATTGGGACTGATGAATCCGGTGTTCTTGGTGGGGGTGGTCCTGGCGCTTGTGGGTTTCTGGCGACTGCGACGCAGCCCGGTGGCATCGAACGCGCTGATGGATGAAACACGTTCGTTGGCCTTGCGGTATGTGCTGTGCTTCGGCCTGCCGGTCTTTCTCTTTTATCTGGCCTACACACTTCGGTCCCGAGTCCAACCCAACTGGGTAGCCACCACCTTTGCGCCGCTGGCCGTGTTCGCTGTCCTCTGGTGGGAGGGGCGGCATCGGGCCGGGAGTCGGATGGGACTGCACTTCCTGCGTTGGGGTGTGGGCATCGGGTTGCCGCTGGTGGTATTGCTGCACGAAACGAATCTGATCCTGAAGCTGACGGGACATTCCTTGCCGATGGCCATCGAGCCCCTGGTGCGCGTGCGGGGCTATCGAGAGGCGGCCGCGGTGGTCCGCACCGAGCGGGACCAACTCCTGAAAGAAGGCCACCCTGTGATGGTGGTGGCCGATCATTATGGATGGGCGGGCGAACTGAGTTTCTACATGGACGGTCCTGCACCCGTGGTGGCCAAGACTCCGACGGTGACCGTTCTGGAATCCGAACAGCCTATTAATCAAATCTGGTTCTGGCCGGAATACCGGTATTTCGGGCGGCCCGGGCTCACGGTCTTATTCGTCCATCCCGTAGATCGGACTAGGATGAATGCGTCGTGGGTGGCGCGGTTTGAAAGCGTCACGGATCTCGGTGTTCGTGACGTTGAAGTTCGAGGGCGTGTTTTTCATCGTCTCCACCTGTACGCTTGCCGGAATCAACGGTGAACCCATCGCCGGATCCATCACGTCTCATGGTCCAATTCTGGCCTGTGGCCGACTATGATTTGCAGGCGACTCTAGAATGCGGTCAGGCGTTCCGCTGGATCCGTTCTGGGGCGGGGTGTGGATCCGTTCTGGGGCGGGGTGGGAGTCGGTGATTTGCGACCGATGGGCTCGGGTTGAGGCTGCACCCGGCGGTCTGACGGTGTCTTGGATGGAAGGGGTGTCGGAGGCTCTCTGGCTTCAGCAACATCTGGCGGCCGATGAGGTCCTGAAACCCATATTGGCCTCCTTTCCCGATGATGCCCCCCTTCGGGCGGCTGTGGCCCGATGTCGTGGGCTTCGGTTGCTGCGCCAGGAACCCTGGGAATGTCTAGCGAGCTTCATTTGCTCGTCGACCAAGCAAATCGTCCAGATTCGGCAAATCGTGGCGCTCTTGAGTGAGCGTTGGGGTCACCCGGTTGCGGTTCCACCCGAAGCGGTTCTGAATCGGGCGTTTCCGACGGCTGCGACGCTCGTTTCTGCCGGTGAGGGAGCACTCCGGGATTGCAAATTGGGGTTTCGCGCCCCGTACGTTTTGGATGCGGCCCGTCGTGTGGTGGAGGGGCGATTGGATTTGGAGGGACTGGCGCGTATGGAGACTCCGGCCGCCCGCGAAGCGTTGATGGAGATCCATGGGGTGGGCCGCAAGATCGCCGACTGCGTGCTGCTCTTCGCCTATGGTCGGCAGGACGCTTTTCCCATTGATGTGTGGGTCCGGCGGGCGTTGAGCCAATTGTATTTCCCCCGCGTCCATCAGGTGAGCGCGGCCCGTTTGGAATCTTTCAGCGAGAGTTATTTTGGTCCGTATTCGGGCTACGCCCAGCAATACCTCTTCCATTACATCCGGTTGGAAGCGGGCCGGTAGAGTCGTTCTTCCGGTTGCCCGAGGTTTGATGTGCCAGGTGGGATATGCGAGGTGCGGGGTACGAGGTGCGGGGTTTATGCAGGGGAGGGTTAGAAAATGCTTCACTAGCCCACTGCAGAACGCTTGCCTTCACGTGGCGTCTGAGACCAAACCACCGTCCCCATGAAACACGGCCTAACCCTGTAGGCCGCGTGCCCTCACGCGGCGCGTGCGACGAGCCATCACCCCGCCGATTGCGTCGATTGTTTCGTGTCTGGCCGGATTGCGATGGAAACATCTCCTACCTCTTGACGGTGTGTGTGGATGGCCGCGCACCTGTCTTAAACAATGGAATCATCTTAGCGCGCTTAGTGGCATTTCTTCTCGAAAGTCCGGCGCGTTACCGTTGGTTTGGTCGCCGGTTTGTCATCATGCCCGACCACATTCATTTGATTGCGCACATGGGTCACGAGGCCATTCCCATCGGCCAATGGATGAAGGCCCTGAAGGCGGTGGTCGGCGGGTTGGAAATTCGCGCGACGTCCGACGCCGGGTCGGGGGACCCGGCCTTCAGCAGATCGTCCGCCGATGTACCACACGGATTGGCTCGCATCGAGCGTGGTTGGCGGTGGCAGAAGAGTTTCCATGACCACAGAATTCGCTCATCGGAAAGCGAGGCCCAAAAATGGGAATATGTTCGACTCAATCCTGTGCGCGCCGGTTTGGTCAAACGGCCCGAGGAATGGTCTTATGGCGGTGAGATTTTTCACGGTGATGTGGGTGGGCCAAGTTGGGTTCCCGGCACCCCGCCGTTGCTGTAAACCGGGATATGAATGAAGGAGATAGGTTGCACGTTGCCAGTTGAAACAGGCCAATCGTCCCCATGAAACAACAGCCCGCCCTGTAGGCCGCGTGCCCTCACGCGGCGCTCGGCGGTAACACCAGGTTGGGGGACCCGGCCTATAGGGTGACTGGGAACACCCGATGAGCCCGCCTTGTAGGCCGCGTGCCCTCACGCGGCGCTCGGCGGTAACACTAGGTTGGGGGACCCGGCCTATAGGGTGACTGGGAACACCCGATGAGC
>JAPLUF010000238.1 GCA_026397755.1 Verrucomicrobiota bacterium | reverse complement strand
CGATGACCTGGGCGTAGATGTGGTTGTTGGAGCGGAACACGGCGAGCCGGGGACGGGCAGCCGTGCCAGTGAGCTGGCGACGCAGGCGGCGGTGACGCTTCTGGGTCTGCTGTTTGCGGGAGATGGAAGACATGGCGATACAGGGTAACGACGCTCAGGCAGACCTCATTTCTTACCGGTCTTACCGGCCTTGCGCAGGATGCGTTCACCCTCGTACTTGATGCCCTTGCCCTTGTAAGGCTCGGGAGGACGAATGGCGCGCACCTTGGCAGCTTCGTTGCCCACCAGTTCCTTGTTGGCCCCGGAGACCAGCACGGTGGTGTTGCCCTCGACGGCGAAGGTGACGCCCTCGGGGGGCACCATCTCCACCTGGTGGCTATAGCCGGCAGAGACCACCAGCTTTGTGCCCTGCACGGCGGCGCGGTAGCCCACGCCGACGATTTCCAGCTTGCGGGTGTAGCCCTGGCTGACGCCCTCCACCATGTTGGCGACGAGCGTGCGGCAGAGGCCATGGCGCTCACGGGAGCGTCGGGTTTCGCTGCTGGGGCTCACCACCAGGGTGTTGCCGTCCTGGGAGATCTGCACCCCATCGGGCAGGGTGCGGCTGAGTTCGCCCTTCGGACCCTTCACGGTGACGGCCAGGCCATTGAGGCTGACGCTCACCTTGTCGGGGAGGGGAATCGGCGCTTTACCAATACGAGACATGGATCAACCTCCCAGGATCAGTAGACGTAGCAGAGCACTTCGCCACCGACACCCTGCTTGCGGGCGTCGCGGTCGCTCATCACTCCCTTGGAGGTGGAGATGATGGCCACTCCCAGGCCGCCCAAGACTTTGGGCAGCTGGCGATTGTTCTTGTAGATGCGCAGGCCTGGCTTGCTGACCCGCTGCACGGAGCGGATCGTCGGCTGGCGGTGCTTGCCGCTGTACTTGAGTTCGACAACCAAGTGCTTCTGCACGCCTTCACCTTCTTCGGTGATGGCGGCAATGAAGCCCTCCTGCTGCAACACGTTGGCGATGTTGCGCACCAGACGGGAAGCAGGGATCTTGGTGGTCTCGTGACGCTTCTCACTCGCATTGCGGATGCGGGTGAGCATGTCTGAAATCGGGTCGTGATTGGCCATGGTCGGGTCCGAAGAGGGCTCAGTTGCTGCGGAACGGCATTCCCATCTCGCGGAGGAGGGCCCGGCCCTCTTCGTCGTTACGGGCGTTGGTCACGATCGTGACGTCCATACCCCGGATCGCATCGATTTTGTCGAAGGAGATCTCGGGGAAGATGATCTGCTCGCGGATTCCCAGGGTGTAGTTGCCCCGACCGTCAAAGCTCTTAGGGCTCACGCCGCGGAAGTCGCGGATGCGCGGTAGAGCCAGATTGATCAAGCGCTCCAGGAAGGCGTACATCCGCTCGCCCCGGAGGGTGACGGCCACGCCGATCGGCATGCCCTGGCGAATCTTGAAGCCGGCGATGGCCTTTTTGGCCCGGGTCACCACCACCTTCTGACCGGTGATCGTGGCCAGTTCGGTGATCGAGGCTTCGAGGGCCTTGGCATTCTGGGCGGCTTCGCCGAGGCCCCGGTTGACGGTGACTTTCACCACCTTCGGGACTTCGTGGATGTTGGAGAGATTCAGCTCCTTGAGGAGTTTCGGTTGAATCGTCTCCCGGTAGCGCTGTTTCAGTGACATGACGGGGGAGGGGTTGCGCTTCTGGTCGGGGTCAGAAGGCGGACAGGGAACGGGAGAAAGGGGAAGGAGGGAGGACGGAGGAGATCAATCCAGAACTTCGCCGGTTTTTTTGAGCCGACGCTTCTTGGTGCCATCCTTTTCCACCACGATCTCCACCCGGCTGGCCACCTGTTTGGTGGGGGAGTAGAGCATCACGTTGGAGGCATGCACGGAGGCCTCCTCGGTGACGATTCGGCCGGTTTCGCCTTCCTGGGTGGGTTTGACGTGGCGGGTGCGGAGGTTGATGCCCTGCACCACCACACGGTTGTCGTAGGGCAGGGTGCGGAGCACTTCGCCGGTTTTGCCCTTGTCCTTGCCAGCGATCACCTGAACGGTGTCGCCTTTTTTGAGACGCATTTTGATGCGCTCAGGGGACTTGGCTTTGGGGGTTGCGGTGGCCATCTCAGATCACCTCCGGGGCGAGGGACACAATCTTGGTGAAGTTGCGCTCGCGCAGCTCCCGGGCCACGGGTCCGAAGACGCGGGTGCCCTTGGGGTTGTTGTCGTTGCCCAGGATCACGGCGGCGTTGTCGTCGAACCGGATCGAGTTGCCCGTGTCGCGGCGCAGGGTGGCCTTGGTGCGGACCACCACGGCTTTGACCACGTCGGACTTCTTGACACCCATGTTCGGCATGGCGTCTTTCACGGCAGCCACGATCACATCACCCACGTGGGCGTAGCGACGGTTGGTGCCGAGCACCCGGATGCACTGGATGCGCTTGGCGCCGCTGTTGTCAGCGACGTTCAGAAAGGTTTCCTGTTGGATCATTGGTGGGTTCTCCTCAACCGACGGTGCTGTTGGTGAGAACTTCAGCCACGGTCCAGCGCTTGGTGCGGCTGAGCGGGCGGGTCTCGGTGATGCGAACCCGGTCGCCCACTTTGCAGCTGTTCGCTTCGTCGTGGGCTTTGTAACGGGTGGTGCGGCTGACCGTCTTTTGATAGATGGGGTGGGGGAAGCGGTTTTCCACCGCCACCACCACCGTTTTGTCCATCTTGTCGCTGACGACGGTGCCGACCCTTTCCTTGAGTGCCATGGGATCGAGGGGGGTATCAGGAGGCTGAATCAGCCGTGGCGGCGGAGCGCAGTTGCTCCTTCTGCACCGTCAGGAGGTGGGCCAGCTTGATGCGGGCTTCCTTGAAACGGTGCGGATTTTCCAGGCGGCGGGTGGCCTGCTGGAAGCGCAGCTCGAACAGCTCACGCCGGGTGGCGTTGACCTGTTCGTTGATTTGGTCACCGCTGAGCTTGCGCACGTCGGCGATGTTGGGTCGTGCCATTGGATCAGGCCTCCACAGGGGCTGCAGTGTCCTGATCCGCCAGGCTCAGGAATTTGGTCTTCAGAGGGAGCTTGTATTGCGCCAGGCGCATGGCTTCCTTAGCGATCTCGGGGGTGATTTCGGCACCCCCCATCTCGAACAGAATCCGACCCGGCTTGATCACAGCCACCCAGAATTCCGGGTTGCCCTTACCGGAACCCATACGGGTTTCGGCGGGGCGCATGGTGACGGGCTTGTCGGGGAAGATCCGGATCCAGATCTTGCCGCCCCGCTTGACGTGGCGGGTCATGGCTCGGCGGCTGGCCTCAATCTGGCGGGAGGTGATCCAGCCACATTCCTGGGCCTGCAGGGCAAACTCACCGAAGGCAATGGTGTTGCCTCGGGTGGCGACGCCGCGCATGCGGCCTCGCTGTTGCTTGCGGAATTTGACGCGTCGTGGACTCAGCATGGTTCAGGGCTCCTGATCACTCTTTGTTAGAGCGGTCTTCAAACTGTTGCGGCTGCCGGCTGGTCCGGCGGCGGGGTGCAGCACCCACGGGCAGCTGCTCTTTCTGGCCAGGCAGCACCTCGCCCTTGAACACCCACACCTTGATGCCGAGCACCCCATAGGTGGTGCTGGCCAGCTTGGTGGCGTAGTCGATGTCAGCGCGCAGGGTGTGCAGGGGCACACGACCTTCGCGGGTCCATTCGGTACGGGCGATTTCGGCGCCATTGAGACGGCCGGCAACCATCAGCTTTAGACCGAGCACCCCAGCGCGCTGAGCGCGCTGCACGGCCATGCGCATGACGCGGCGGAACGCGACTCGCTTTTCCAATTGCTGGGCGATGTATTCGGCCAGCAGAAAGGCGTCGGCGTCGACCCGCTCGACTTCGACCACGTTGATACGCACCTGACGGGTCGCATCACCGATGGTTTTCTGGATACCGGTGCGCAGATCCTCAATGCCGCTGCCCTGGCGGCCGACGAGAACGCCCGGACGGGCGGTCTTGAGTTCGACTTCCAGTTGGTCGGCCTTGCGGGCGATCAGCACATCGCTGATGCCGGCAGCGCCGTACTTCTTGTGCACGAACTTGCGGATCCGATCGTCCTCCTGGAGGAGGGTTGGATAGGTCTTGCTGGGGGCGTACCAACGCGAGCGGTGATCCTGGGTAATCCCCAGGCGCAGGCCGGTTGGATGGATCTTGTGTCCCATCGGTCGGTGTCCTCGGGGTCAGGCGGAAGGAGCCACAGCAATGCTGATGTGGCAGGTCTGTTTTTTGATCGCGTAGGCACGACCCTGGGCGCGGGGGCGGAACCGCTTCAGGGAGGGGCCCATGTCGGCGTTCGCCGTAGCGATCACCAGGGTGGAGGGGTCGAGGCCGAGATTGTGCTCGGCGTTGGCCACCGCCGACCGCAGCACCTTGGTGATGGGGCCGGTGGAGCGGTAGGGCATGAACTCGAGCATGATCAGGGCCTCGCGATAGCTGCGGCCACGGATCTGATCGAGAACCCGTCGCACCTTGGACACGGAGCCGCGGATGTAGCGACCGTGGGCGAGGGCCTGGTTGGAAGGGGTGTTTGCCATGGTTTTAGCGGCCTCCTTTCTTGTCCTTGATGTGGCCCCGGAAGGTGCGGGTGGGGGCGAATTCCCCGAGTTTG
>JAPLUF010000208.1 GCA_026397755.1 Verrucomicrobiota bacterium | reverse complement strand
GTCGCTGAGCGTGGCGATAGTAACCCGAGCGCTGAAGGTGGAGGCGTTCATGCCATGGTCGGCATGCAACACGTAGCACATATCAATGGTGCTCTCCTTTTCAACGGAGGGCTTCTCGCCATCGATCATCCAGAGGAAGTTGGCAGCTTCGCCCAATTGGGCATCGGGCGCGACCAGCGGCAATCCTTGGCGGGAACGGTGGAAGTAGGCCGTAATGACCGGGATTTGGGCGATGAGGCGCAGGGCCTTGCGGCGCTGGGCATCCATGTTGTCGTCGTCGGCGGTGGTGTCGTAGCAGCCCAGAGCACTCACGCCGGTGCGGATGGCGTGCATCGGGGGGCAGTCCTTCGGCAGGCTAGTGAGCATGTCGATCACGCCCTGGGGCAGTTCGCGATAGCCCGACAGAACGGCCTTGAGGCTGGCCAACTCCTTCGCGTTGGGCAGGTGGTTGTGATACAGCAAGTGCACCACTTCTTCGTAGCTCACCTTCCCTGCCAGCTCGTTGATGTCGTAGCCGCAGTAGATCAGTTGCCCTATGTCACCGCGCACGTCGCTGAGCCGAGTGTGGGCGGCGATAATGCCTTCAAGGCCCTTGGAAACGGCCGGGGAAGCGGAAGAAGGGGTGCTCATGTGGTTTTGGGAAGAAAGGAGCGCGTTTTGAACTATCCGCAAGTCTGTCGGGCAGAAGAAACAGGCGTCAACGAATTACCCGCCTCGTTTTGAGGAACCTGACCGGAAGGTGGCTCACACTGTAGGCCGCACTTCCCCACAAGCCTCGCGCCGCAGAATTTCCGTCATCGCGGCCACATCGAGGCGATCCTTATCACGCCAAGAACCCGACTTCAGTTCGATGAGTTGGGACGGGTTGAGGTAAGCGATGAGGCAATCACCGGACTGCAAATGCCTGAGATGGGGACGGAAATCCGACAAACGGCGTCCGCTCATCTGGGTGAAGAGATCCAACTCGAACTCCTCGATGATCCGGATGGCCCCCTCTTGCGGCGAGAAGTCGTTTGCATGCAACTCACGGGCCCACCCCTCGCCCCAGTCACCCAAGAACCCCAACAGTCGACGTACATTCTCCGGTGATGGATCGACCAGAATGTCCGTGTCGTTGGTCTGCCGATGGTAGCCATTGAGGATCACTGCAACTCCTCCGACCACGGCGAAATCAACCCCGGCCTGAACGAGGCCTGCCAACAATTTTTCGAACCGGGAAAGCATCTCCCTCGACGATGGTTGGTTTTCCATGGGTGTGTTTTTGGACGAACCGGCGCATCTCTTCCAGTTGCCACAGCACCTGACGGGGAGTCGAGGGCCGCCCGACCTGGCGCCGGATCGAAAATGACGGGAGGTCGGTCGATTGGTCCATGAGTTCGAGGCTATCGCAGGCAGCTGCCCCGGTCAAACTTCCCTGCCCCCTCTGCTTCGGTCCGGATCGGTGGGCCGGCCGAGACCTGCATCGCGGGTTTTTCAAGGCCGGCAGGCTTGCCTCGCGGCTGTCCACGCCGACAATCGCTCAACATGCATTCATTGCCGCACGACACGGAGATCGCCTGCTTGCCCCAGATTCCATCGGGGGTGCGGGTTCACCGTTTGGACAACGGGCTGGAGCTGATCATCCGGGAGGATGCGTCGGCCCCGGTCGTCAGCGTGCAAGCTTGGGCGCGCGCCGGCAGCATCGATGAAGGACAATGGTTGGGGGCGGGCTTGTCGCACGTGCTCGAACACATGCTCTTCAAGGGAACGAGCACCCGGGGCTCCGGCCGCATCGACCAGGAGGTCCAGTCGGCCGGCGGCTACATGAACGCCTACACGAGCTTCGACCGCACCGTGTACTGGATTAATGTGCCCGATTCAGGAGCCACCACGGCCATCGATATTCTCTGCGACATCTTCCAGAACGCGACGCTGCCGGCCGATGAACTTGAGAAGGAACTCGACGTCATCCGCCGCGAGATGGACATGGGCAAAGACGACCCCGGCCGTCGCTCGAGCATGGGGCTTTTTTCGGCCGCCTACACCAAGAGCCCTTACCGCTATCCGGTCATCGGACTGTTGGACCTCTTCAATCGCATCACCCGTGACGACCTGCTGGCGTACTACCACTCCCATTACGCGCCCAATAATTGCTTCATTGTCGTGGTGGGCAACGTTCAGGCGGACGCGGTCATTGAGCAGGTGCGCACGGCCTATGCCGGAACTCTAGCTCGAACCATTCCGGTGAATTACCTCGTCCCGGAACCCCGACAAATGTCGCCTCGCCAAGAGCTGGAGTTGGCTCCGGTCGAGCATGCGCACTTCCACCTGAGCTGGCACATCCCCGACCTGACGCACCCCGACGTGCCGGTGCTGGACGTGCTCTCCACGCTGCTGGGCGGCGGCCGCAGTTCGCGTCTCTATCAGGCGGTCCGCGAGCGCGCCTCCCTCTCGCACTCGGTCAGCGCATGGATTTACGCCCCGGGCTTGAGCGGGCTCTTCGGCGTGAGCGGTGTGTGCGATGGTAGCAAATTTTCCGAATCCCAAACCGCCATCCTCCGCGAGGTGGTGCGGATGGGCAAAGAACCGGTATCGGGTGCAGAGTTAGCCAAGGCCGTGAAGCAATTCACCGTGGGCACCTTGTCCTCCCGCAAGACGATGGAGGGACAGGCTCAAGACCTGGGAGGCAATTGGATGGCCGCCCAAGACCTGCACTTTTCGGAACGCTACTTGGCGGCCGTGCGCGCCGTCACCCCCGACGACCTCATCCGCGTCGTCCGCACCTACCTGCGCGACGACAACCGCACCGTGTTCGGGCTTTTGCCCAAAGAATCGGGGCTGCCTCGGGAGATTCAGGCTGCAGCGGTGGTCGCCCACGCAATCGTTAAGATGACGCTCTCCAACGGGCTACGGGTGCTGGTGAAGGAAGACCATCGGCTGCCCTTCGTGGAATTGCGGGCGGTCTTCGAGGGAGGTCTGCGCGTGGAAACGCCCGCCAACTCCGGCATCACTTCAATGCTCTCACGGCTCTTCATCAAGGGCACCCCCACTCGGTCGGCTGAAGACATCGCCCGGGAAATCGAAAGCCTCGGCGGTAGCATCGAGGCCTACGGCGGCAGCAACACCTTCGGCCTGACTGGGGAGATGATGCGCGAAGACTTGAAGGAGGGACTGGCACTCTTCACCGAAATCCTCCTGCGACCGAGCTTCCCCGAGGCCGCACTCGAACGCGAACGCGAGGCCCAGTTGGCGTCGATCCGCGGCCAACGCGATCAGTTGCTGCAGTGCGCCTTCAAGGCGATGCGGCGAGGTCTGTTCGGCGAACAGGGCTACGGATTGGATTCTCTGGGAACTGAATCGGTCATCCACGCCCTGGGTTCGGCGCGAGTTCCACGCCCGCTGGACGGTGCCCGGCAATGGCGTGCTGGCCGTCTTCGGAGACGTGGATCCGGAGGAGCTGCGACAATTGCTCGAAACGCATTTCGCTGGCTGGCAAGACCAACCGCGGCCGGCGATGCCGGTCTTGGTTCCGGTCGACCCAATTCCCCGTTCGGAAGAATCGCGGGAAAAAGAGCAGGCAGTGCTGGCTCTCGGCTTTCACGGAACCAGCATTAGTTCTCCCGATCGCTTCGCTTTGGAACTCATCCAAGAGGCCTGCAGCGACATGGGTTCAAGGCTCTTCATGCGCATCCGCGATGAATTGGGCTTGGCCTACTACGTCGGGGCCAGCCTCCTCACGGGCCAAACCCCAGGGTACTTCGCCTTCTATTGCGGAACCGCTCCGGAGAAAATCGAACTGGTGGAAAAGGAGCTGCGAGCTCAGGCAGAAATTTTGCGAACCGAAGGCTTGAGCGACGAAGAGTTGGCGCGGGCCAAGGCCAAGATCATCGGCCAACGGAAGATCGCGCGACAAGAGCTCGGCGGCTTTGCCATGAGCTCGGCCTTGGATGAGTTGTACGGATTGGGCTACAGCCACTTCGAGTCGGAGACCCAGCGCTTCGAGTCAGTGACAGCCGCCGATATCCGCGCCGCGGCCCAGCGCTATCTAGACCCGACCCACTCGGTGGTGGCCATCGTCCGTGGGGAGAAACAGGCCTCAGGCGGATAGGCGGTCGGCCACACGGCCCACCAACGGGCTTAAACCAATAGGCCCGCAAACTAATAGGCCCGGATTTCGCGAGAAATCCGGGCCTTTAATTTGAAGTTCGTGTCGAGAAGCCCCGAGTTCAGAACCTAGAACTGGGCGCGTGAACTCAACGCGTAATCGGGTTCGACGTGGATTACTTGGATCGCTCCTTCAGCACCTCGAATTGCGGGGTACCATCGCGGATGAAGCTCACGAGAATACGACCCTTGGCCTTGGATACTTCGGTCTGGAATTCCTTCGGAGTGCGAACCGGTTCGTGATTGATGTCGGTGATGATGTCACCGGGTTTGATTTCGTAGCGATCGGCTAAGGATCCGGACTGAACCTCGGTGACAATGACGCCTCCGGTGACCTCGACCTCAAATTGTTTGGCCAAATCCTTGGTCAACGGTTTGACGGTCATACCCAACTCCATCACGCCCGCGGGTTCTTTGGCGGATTTAGGTTTGCGGCCCGAGGCCAACATATCGCGGGTGGGCTTCTCATCGGGCTTCACCTTGACGCGAATCTTTTCGTCGCGACGAAACACATCCAACACGACCTCGGTCCCGGCCTTTTTTCGAGAAATGAGACTACGCAGTTGCTGGGTGGTGGCCACGGGCTTGCCATCCACCGAAACGATCACGTCGGCCGGCTTAAGCTCAGACCCGTAGGCGGGGCCATTGGGTTCGATGGAACGCACCACCACGCCATCCTTGGCCTTGGTGTCGATGTCGCGGAAGCGCCGATACTCACGAAGATCCGCGATGCCGATTCCCAACCAGGATCGGACAAACCGACCGTCTTCGATGAGACGATTTCCGATTTCACGGGCCAGATTGGAGGGGATTGCAAAGCCGATGCCGACCCCGACCCCCATCGAAGTGCGGATCATGGAGTTCACGCCCATGACCTCACTGTTAATGTTGACCAATGGGCCGCCCGAGTTGCCCACGTTGATATTGGCGTCGGTCTGGATGAAGTCTTGGTCGGACAAGGTGCGCATGTCCTCTACCTGCCGGCCCTTGGCGCTGACATGGCCAAAGGTCACGCTGTACTCGAGGTCAAAGGGGGCTCCGATGGCGATGGCGAACTCACCCACCTTCACTGAGTCCGAATCAGCGAACTTCACCGGAACAAGGCCCGGAACCTTCTCGGTCACTTGGATCACCGCCAGATCGGACTCCGGATCGCGACCTCGCACCTCGGCCTTCACTTCGCGACCGTCCTTGAAGACGACCAAAATGGCCTCGGCGTCTTCAACCACAT
>JAPLUF010000099.1 GCA_026397755.1 Verrucomicrobiota bacterium | reverse complement strand
GGATCAAGTCCTACCTACCCCTCCGGTTGGTTGCCACCGCTGTCATGGCCGGCCTCCTGTACTGGATGATCCCGCTCGGAGTCACGGCGGCCGGAGAAGACGCGCACCTCAAGCGCGCCGAGCGACGCCCCAGTGTCGATGAGATGTTCTTCCAAGAACTGGCCAAGGCGGCCGCCCTTGCTCCGGGGAACCCCATGACGCCCTACTGGTATGGTGAGGAAAAACGTCGCCTGAGTTGGCAAGGCTTGCCCGGTTGGGAAAAACAGGCCCAGGAGGCACTCCGCTGGTTGGAGGCCTCGGCCCGTCTGGACCCCTATAACGCTCGAACCCCTGTCGCCATCGGGCTGTGTCACCAATGGCTGGGCGATCCCAAGTCGGCCTCGGAATCCTTCGAGGCAGCACTCCGACTGGGCCCCAATGATGTCCAAGTGCTCAATGCCCTGAGCTGGAACCTCATCGTCCGAGGCGATTTGAACCGGGCCCGCCTCCTGGTCGATCAGTCATTGGCGCTGAATCCCTGGGACAATTGGGAAGCACGGTCCTATGCCCAGCGTCTCAAATCAGCGACCCCCTGAATCATCACCAACGATACCCGAGCATTCCTGATTTCCGGATTGGCATCGGTGCAGCGACGAAACACGCTTGGGCAATGAGTTCGGCCGCCAAGACTGGCGAAAAAAACACCCTCTATCGCGACATCACGGTCCAGAACCGGCAGGGAATCCATGCCCGTCCGTCGGCTTCCTTCGTGAAACTGGCAAGCCAGTTCACCTGCGAGGTGTTCATCGAGAAGGACGGCGAGACGATCAACGGCAAGAGTATCATGGGCCTGCTCATGCTGGCCGCGGGACCCGGAAGCAAGCTGCGGATCGTCTGCACCGGGACCGACTGCGAAACCGCACTGACCGCACTGTGTGCCCTGGTCGATGCCAAGTTCGGCGAGGACTGACCCTTTCTCCTCGAAACTCTAACTCCGTAGCCTTCAATACCCTTGTCCGACTTCAAGATCCAGTACGTCGCCAATCTGGCCCGTTTGGCGCTCACTCCCGATGAGGAAGAACGCCTGAGTGGCCAGCTGAACAACATCCTGGGCTACATCGAGAAGCTCAAAGAAGTGGATGTATCCCAAGTGGAACCCACGGCTCATGCATTTCCGCTCGTGAATGTGATGCGGCCAGATGTCGTCACCGGCTCGCTGCCTCATGACGAGGCTCTGCGCAATGCCCCCTCCCAGACGGGTGGTTTGTTCGTTGTCCCCAAGGTGGTCGAATAGTGGGGTTTCAGGTCCGTGGCAGCCAAGGTCCGTGGCAGCCAATTGCTGGCGACGACTGAATGAGCCGACCCCGGCCCGATTCGGCACCGACGACTTCAGTTTCCTTGCCTCGCAGCCCGGGTCCTTCCACCATCTCTCATGGCAGACGCGAGCGCAGCCCACGAGGTCGATTCAGAGTTCTACCAACCGGCCTCCCGGTTCTTCCCATCCCACGGCAGTACGGCCCTCACCTACGACGACGTCACGCTGGCTACCCTCTACACAGAGATTCTCCCCAAGGAGAGCCAGATAGACACCCGACTGGCCGAGGGGCTTCACCTCAACATCCCGCTGGTGTCCTCCGACATGGACACCGTCACCGAGGCACGCATGGCTATCGCCATGGCGCTGAACGGTGGGCTCGGACTCATCCACTACAACATGCCCGAGAAAGAGCAACTCTCGGAAGTGTCGCGCGTGAAGAACCATGTCCATGGCCTTATTCAGGACCCCATCCGCGTCCACCCGGAGCAGTACATCGGCGATGTCCTGGAACTCATCGAAAAGAAGCGCTTCAGCTTCAGCACTTTCCCTGTCGTCGATGCCACCGGAACACTGCTGGGTCTTCTCCCGGGGCATGTGGTCAAGCCACGCTACGCCCACCGCAAGGTCTCCGAGGCCCTCACGCCGCGGGCCCAGGTCCGCACCATCTCTGAGCGCGAACTCGGATCGGATCCCATCGCACGCGCCGACCGCTTCTTCACCGAGAACTTGGGCATTCACAAGCTGCTGGTGGTGGACGATCAGGACCGACTCCAGGGGCTGTTCACTCTCAGCGACATCGAGCGGATTACCCAAGAAACTGGTGCGGCACTGAAGCCGGCCCGCGATTCGACATTCCGACTTCTCTGCGGTGCGGCCATTTCCACGGTCCGTCACAAGGATGGCAGCATCGACCGCGACCGGGTCATCGGACATGTCGGTGCGCTCATCGAGCGCGGTGTGGATTGCGTGGCCGTCTCGACAGCACACGGACACAGCCGAGGGGTCGGCGAGGTGGTAAAGATGGTGCGCGACGCGTTCGCCCGCTTGCCAATTATCGCCGGCAACGTCACCAGCGCTGCGGGGGTCGAATTCCTGGCCTCCAACGGAGCCAACGTCATCAAAGTGGGTCAGGGGCCGGGATCTATTTGCACCACACGGGTCGTGGCAGGGGTCGGAATCCCTCAGCTCACGGCCCTCTACATCACCTCCCGAGCCGCCGCCACCTGCGGCGTGACCTTATTGGCCGATGGCGGAATCACCAAGTCCGGCGACGTCGTCAAGGCACTGACGCTGGCCCATGGGGTCGTCTGCGGCGGAATGTTTGCCGGATGCCCGGAGGCACCCGGACAAATTGTTGAGATCAACGGAAAACTCTACAAGCAGTACCGTGGCATGGGGAGCCATGCAGCCATGAAGGCCGGGTCCGCGGCCCGCTACGGTCACACTGCCGACAACACTCGCAAGGCCGCCGCAGAGGGGATCGAAGCACTCAAGGAAGTCGCCGCTTCGCTGGATTCTGTCGTCGGTCAACTCATCGGAGGCATCCAGTCCGGCATGGGCTACTTGGGGGCGATCAATCTGGCCAGCCTGAGAGATCGGGCGCGGTACATTCAAGTGAGCCCCGCCGGCCAAAAAGAGGCTTCGCCGCATGACGTCATCGAGGTCAAGACCTCCAGCGGCTCCGGCGACAAGGCCTGAGCATGATCATCCTGCCCGCCCCTGCCGGCATCCACGCCCAAATTGAGGCGCTGGCTCCGGACGTCTTCCGCCTCCGTCTCGGGCGCATCGAAGCCCCTGAGCCACCGGAGTCGGCAGCACTCATCGAGCCGAACTGGGAGATCCCAGAAACCGCCGCCCAACGCAGGGGCGGCCGATCGTGTCTGGCCACCGAGTGCGGCGTGTTTTCGTGGGATCGCCGTGGGGCATGGCAATTGAGTGATGCCCAGGGGTTCGAGGTTTTCTCAGCGGGTATTGGTGCCACAGGATTTTCGGCCGATGGAGCCCCAGAACTGACTCTGGACCTCATCGAGCACGAGTCGCTCTTCGGTCTTGGAGAGGTCACGGGCCCCCTCGATCGCCGCGGGTCCGTGCGCGAGTTCTGGAACATCGATGTCCTGGGCCATGCTCCAGCGATCCACCCGGCCCTGCCCTCGTTGTATGTGTCCATTCCCTTCGCCCTGTCACTGCGGCACGGGCGGGCGGCCGGTCTATTTTGGGACAATTCTAGCCGTCAGAATTGGGATCTCGGATCCTCCCATCCAGACAAATGGCGATTGCGGGCCGATTCTGGAGACATCGATCTTCATCTCTTTTTAGGCCCCACCGTAGAGGCGGTACTCCAGCGCTATGCGCAACGGACGGGCACCATGCCCCTGCCCCCAGAGTGGGCGCTGGGCTATCACCAGTCCCGCTACAGCTACGAGACCCAAGCGCGAGTCGAGGCCGTGGCTCGAGAGTTCCGGCGCCGGGACCTGCCCTGTGATGCCCTCTACCTCGACATACACCACATGGACGCCTACCGCGTGTTCACCGTGGGACCCGGCTTCCCCCAGTTGGCCTCGATGACCCGGAAGCTCCGACGTCAAGGCATCCGCACTGTGGCCATCACGGATCCGGCGGTGAAAGACGACCCCAATTTTCCAGTCTTCCAACGCGGAATGCAGAGAGAGGCCTTTGTGCGAGAGGCCGATGGAAAAACAGATTATCAGGGCGAGGTGTGGCCGGGCATCGCTCGGTTTCCTGACTTTCTAAATTCCGAGGTCCGGACTTGGTGGGGAGAGGAGCAACGCACGCTGCTCGAACAGGGCGTCGCGGGTATTTGGAATGACATGAACGAGCCGGCCAACTTTGCCCGGCCCGACAAGACGCTGCCCCCCGATGCGCTGCACCGCACGGATTGGGGGCCGCAACCCCATGCTGCCGTCCACAATCTTTACGGGCAGGCCATGGCACAGGCTTCGCGAGAAGGTCTCCTAAGCCATCGGCCCGACGAGCGTCCCTTCGTGGTCACCCGGGCGGGTTATGCAGGCATCCAGCGGCACGCTATCGTGTGGACCGGGGACACCTCTTCCCACTGGGATCACCTCCGCGACGCGGTGCCCATGCTACTGAACCTCTCGCTCAGCGGAGTCCCGTTCTGTGGCGGCGATGTCGGAGGATTTCTGGGTAACGCCACGCCGGAGCTCTTCGTCCGTTGGCTTCAGTTTGCTGCCTTCACGCCCTTTTTTCGCAACCACAGCAACCTGGGGACCCGAGACCAAGAACCCTGGGCCTTCGGTCCGGAAGTGGAAACCATCGCCCGGGAGACGCTTCGCCTGCGCTATCAATTGATTCCCCTGCTTTACTGCCTGAGTCAGCGAGCGGCCAGCGAGGGCGAGCCCTTGATTCGCCCCCTGCTCTACCATTACACCAACGATCCGGTGGCCGTAGCCTGCAACTCCCAGTTCCTGTTCGGACGAGATCTCCTGATCGCTCCGGTGCTGGAACCCGGGTGCCCCGCCCGAAGCGTCTATTTGCCCAACGATGTCTGGTACGACTTCGGGACGGGCGAACGGCACGTGGGCGGCAAGTCCATTCTCGCGGAAACACCGCTGGATCGAATTCCAGTCTATGTCCGCGCTGGCGGAATTCTGCCCCTGGCACCCGTCCGCAACTCCACGCAAGAACCTCCAGGAGAAACGCTCACGCTGCATGTGTGGCCGGGCCCAGAAGGGGCTTTTCACTGGTACGAAGACGACGGAATCACGCTCCAACACGAGTCGGGACTCTTCCACCAGCGGCGGATTACCCTTCGCCGACAAGGTAAGACCACGCACCTGCACTTCGGACCGGCCGAGGGAAAGTTCGCGAGCCGTATCCGAAACTGGAAAATCGTCGTTTGGGACACGTCTCCAAAAGCTCGAATCCGGATCGACGGTGCCCTGCGCAAGTCCCCGAGTTCTCCGGAAGCTGAACTCCTGGTGATAGACCTGCCCAACCGGGACTCCGCGATGGACCTCTCCATCGTGGGCGGAGCCTGAAGACGCTGCTCTACTCAGCGTTAGCCGCTCACTTCTCTCTGGCCGCACTCTTGATCCTCCCTCCTCCGGCCTTGCGGTGAACGCCCCGGCTAAGGAGGCTGGCGTCCATGATTTCCCGGAGTTTCTGTCTGCGTATCTGGACCGGATGGCTGGGCTGTTTCTGCCTGGGAGCCTGGGCGGCCCAAATCCCCAGGACCGTGCCCATCAACGACGTGGAAGAGTCCGTACCCCCGTACTCGCTTCCCGAAGTATTAACCCTCCGGAATGGCCAGCGGGTGACTTCGGCCCAGCAATGGCCGCAACGACGGGCCGAACTGGTCCACCTGTTTGAGGATCACGTGTACGGACGGATCCCGTCAGGTCTACCGAGACAACCAGGATGGGTGGTGGAAACACGCAGAGACGCCCTTGGCGGAAAGGCGATCCGGCAGCGCATTCAGATCCCTCTCACCCGTGGGCCCCACCCGATCCTCCTCGATCTTCTCGTGTATCGGCCCTCTCAAGCCACGAAGCCGGTGCCTATTTTCCTGGGACTCAATTTTGATGGAAACCACACGGTCACCCCTGAAACCGATGTGCCTCTGGCCCGAGGGTGGGTCGCCAATCGTCCGCGCAGCGGTGTCACCAACCACGTTGCAAATGAGGCAAGCCGAGGCACCGACGCGGAGGCCTGGCCCATCGCTCGGATCTTGGAACGGGGTTACGGACTGGCCACGGCTTATTATGGGGACGCCGAAGCCGATTTCGACGGCGGCTGGAAACAAGGACTCCGAGGTGCGGTGGCGCCTCAAGGAGCTGACCACCACTTTGAACCCGGTGATTGGGGATCCATTGCAGCTTGGTCGTGGGCACTGTCCCGGGCCCTCGACCAATTAAGCCTGGATCCCGCCATCGATGGCCAGAAGGTGGCTCTGCTCGGGCACTCGCGCCTCGGCAAGACGGCTCTGTGGGCAGGCGCTCGCGATCCCCGCTTCGCATTGGTCATTGCCAACGAATCCGGCGAAGGCGGGGCCGCACTGGCCCGACGCTTCTTCGGAGAGACAACCCTGCGCATCAACACCAGTTTCCCGCACTGGTTCAACGGGCGCTTCAAGGACTACAACCACCGCATCGCCGACCTGCCGGTAGACCAGCATGAACTGGCGGCTCTCATCGCTCCCAGACCCCTATACATCGCCAGTGCGGAACAAGATCGCTGGGCCGATCCCAAGGGCGAGTACCTGGGCGGGTGGCATGCCAGCGAAGTGTATCGACTTCTCGGCAAGGAGGGACTCCCCGGCCCGGACCTCCCGGCTGTGAACCGCTCCGTGGGCGAGTCGGTCGGCTACCATATCCGATCGGGCCCTCACGCATTGACCGAGGTAGATTGGGAATTCTATTTGAAGTTTGCTGATCGACACCTCCGCTAATCGACACCTCCTCTTGTCCAACCCACAACCCCACCGCATCACCCCATGTCGACACTCCGTCTTCTCCATTCTCTGACCCTGCTCTGCTGCCTGAGCGGAATCGCTCTCGCCCAAGATTGGGCCAAGCCCCGCCTTGAAAAATCTCCCCGTCACCTGGAATGGGTCACAATTCGCCACGGGAACCGAGAGGTGCGTTGCTGGGTAGCCTATCCGGAAGTCAAAGAGAAGGCCACCGCCGTGGTGGTCATCCACGAAATCTTCGGGCTCACCGACTGGGTCCGAGGCGTGGCCGATCAATTGGCCGAGGCAGGCTACATTGCCATCGCTCCGGATCTCCTTTCAGGAACGGGCCCCAATGGAGGGGGCACTGAATCGCTCGGCGGGCCCGATGGCGCCCGTTCCAAGATTGGATCACTGCCTCCAGACCAGGTGACCGCCGACCTGAAGGCCGCCTGCGATTACGTCCAGAAACTCCCCGCCTGCAATGGCAAGGTGGCCGTCGGAGGCTTCTGCTGGGGTGGCACCCAAACCTTTCGCTTCGCGAGCCAGCACGCCGGAGTGAAGGCCGGCTTTGTGTTCTACGGCTCGGGCACCGAAGACGAACGCGAATTGGCCAAGATCCAAGCCCCTGTCTACGGTTTTTATGGCGGTAACGACGCACGGGTCAATGCCACCGTGCCGAAGTCAGAGACGCTCATGAAAAAGGTCGGTAAGGTCTATGAACCGGTCATTTACGAAGGCGCGGGCCATGGCTTCATGCGCGCGGGTGAAGATCCCGCCGGAAGCCCTGAGAACAAGAAAGCCCGGGAAACCGCTTGGCAGCGCCTCAAGCAACTCCTCAAGGGATTGTAAGCCCGGCTCCAAAGCCTTTTCCGAAAGCAATTCGTGCGCCCGTTTTCCGGCTTTAACCGGCCGCGGGAGGCACAACCAACACAACCCTCAGAAGCAAGCACCGAGCGGCAGAAGTTATTCCCCGCCGGATGCGCACAACCTTTGCTTCCGCCCGGAGCCTCCCGGACTCTCAATCCACCCCATGCAAGATCTTCCTGACGAGCGCGGCGGAGCTGCCTCGGAAGAACCCCGGCCCGATTTCAAACGTTCACGTCGGGTCCGCCCCAAATTGGACATCTCCTCGCTGGATCGCCTGCCCCCGCACTCCACGGAAGGCGAACAGGGAGTCCTCGGCTGCATCCTGCTTTCCCCCAACGAAGCCATGGGCGCGTGTATCGAGACACTCAAGGCGGGTGCAGAAACCTTCTACGACCAGCGGCATCAGTTGATCTACCAGACGCTGGCCAACATGTATGACAACAAGAATCCCATCGACCTCATCACGGTCCAGCAGAAGCTGAAGGATTCCAACCAACTCGAAGCCGTCGGTGGACTCGCCTACCTCAGCAGTCTTCAGGATGCCGTGCCCAGTGCGGCCAACCTGTCCTACTACCTTGAGATCATCCGCGAAAAACTGGTCCTCCGCCGGATGCTCACGGCCTGCACCTCGGTCGTAGCTCGGGTCTACGAACATCAAGGTGAGGTCAACGCCCTGCTCGACGAAGTTGAACGCGACATCCTCCGCATTAGCGAAGATCGCGAAACGACCACCATCAAGCCGATGAAGGACTTGGTGCGTGGGGCCATCGACATGATCCAGGAGTTCCACCAGCGGGCCGGAGGGCTCACTGGGCTGGCCACGGGTTTTGCCGACTACGACAAGATGACCGGCGGCATGAATGGTGGAGAAATGATCGTCATAGCGGCACGTCCCTCGATGGGCAAAACCTCTATGGTCATGAACATCGCCGAGCATGTCGTCATCAACGAACGACAACCCGTCGGAGTCTTCAGCCTAGAAATGACCTCCGAATCGTTGGTCATGCGTATGCTGTGCTCCCTGGCTCGGGTCAACGGCCGGTCGATTCGAGAGGGATTCATGGCCGAGCAAGATTTCAAGAAACTCACCGGAGCGGCTGCCAAAATGGCTAAGAGCCCCCTCCACATCGATGACACTCCCGGACTTTCCATCCTCCAGCTCCGAGCTCGGGCCCGACGCATGTGGCAGCAGCACAAGATCAAGCTCATCATCATCGATTACCTCCAGTTGATGCATTCGGACTCCAAGAAAGCACAGGACAACCGCCAACAGGAAATTTCCGACATCTCCAACGGTGTGAAGGCTCTGGCCAAGGAATTGAACATTCCAATCATCGTTCTATCCCAGCTCAACCGGGAACTCGAGAAGGACAAGAACCGCAAACCCCGTCTGTCGGATCTTCGTGAATCGGGTGCCATCGAGCAGGACGCGGATGTCGTCGGACTGCTCTACAAACCCGCAGAAGAAGAGGAAGATGTCTCCGACACACGGCAACCGGTGGAGTCTCAACCGGTTAATCTTCTCATCGCCAAGCAGCGAAATGGCCCTACTGGGGATGTCCGATTGACCTTCTTTAAGAGCTTCACACGGTTCGAGAGTGCAGCAAAGATTGATGCCGAAGACTAACCGCTGATGAAACTGACCAAGAACCGCAGCCTGCGGCTGTGTGCCGTTCTCGTAGCCTGCCTCCAATTGGCGGCTGCCGAGGAGACACCCGTTGTCCGAAAGATCATCATCAAGCACGTCGGCCCGGCCGCCGTCAGCGAAGAACTGATCCGGGCCAACATCCGAGTAAAAGAAGGTGAGGCCTATAGTCGGTTTGCTGTCGATGACGACATCAAGAACCTCTACGGCACGTCTTACTTCTTCAACATTCGGGTCACCGAAGACATCACGGCCACGGAACTGGCCCCCAATGGCACCCGGGTTCCCAAAGAATACACACTCACCTACGTGGTGCAGGGTCGGCCCCTAATTACCGAGATCCGTTTCTCGGGTAACAAGAAGTACTCGGCCTCCAAGCTTCGCAAAAAACTCACTTCGAAGAGCGGCGAGCCGATGGACGAGCGCAAGCTCTTCACTGATGCCCAGGTCATCCTCAAGATGTACCAGAAGGCGGGCCTCCAGCGGACCACGGTCGACTACAAGCCGAGCATCACCGAGTCCCTCGGCCGCGGGATCGTGACCTTCGAGGTGCAGGAATCTCCCAAGGTCAAAATCAAGGAAGTGCTCTTCGAGGACGCCCCCTCGTTCAAGCAGCGCAAGCTACGCAAGGTCATTAAGACCCGCCGTTGGTGGCTATTCTCCTGGATCACCGGTTCCGGTCGCTTCAAGGACGATGTCTTCGAGGAAGACAAGGATAAGCTCCGGGAGTTCTATGCCGACAAGGGCTACATCGATATGGAGCTCAAGGAGCCTCGATTCGAGTACCCCAAGACCAACAATCTCATTCTGCACCTTCCGATCTCGGAAGGACCGCAATACAAGGTCGGGGCCGTCACCTTCGATGGCAACGAGCTCTTTACTCAGCAGCAGATTGTCCAAAATCTTACCTCAAAAGATGGGGAAAAGACCAAGAAAGGCCTTCAACTCAAGGAGGGATCGGTCTTTTCACCGAAGCGGCTCTATAAAGACACCGAGGCCATTGAGAATTTCTACGGAGCACGGGGCTACATCGAATCCCGCGCTAAGCCCGAGCAAATCGCCAATGTCGAGAAAGGAACACTCGACCTGAAGTACAGCATCCAAGAAGGCGACAAGTTCTACGTCGAGAAGATCGAGATCCAGGGCAACGCAAAGACCAAGGACACGGTCATCCGTCGCGAATTGGCCATCACACCGGGTGAGACCTTCGACATGGTGCGGGCCAAGGTGTCCAAGAGTCGCCTTGAGCAGATGCAGTTCTTCAACAAGGTGGAGGCCAAACCGGAACCGACCGATGTCCCCAACCGGAAAAACCTCGTCATCTCCGTCGAGGAAAAGAACACCGGCAACGTCGCCCTCGGTGCCGGTTTCAGTTCAGTGGATTCGGTCATCGGATTCGTTGAAGTTAGTCAGGGAAATTTCGACATCACCAATCCGCCCTATTTTACGGGCGCGGGTCAAAAGGCCCGACTACGCGCCCAAATGGGTTCCCGTCGTCAGGACTATGTCGCGACCTTCGTCGAACCCTGGTTCTTGGGCAAACGCCTCTCCCTGAGCGTCGACCTGTACCACCGCGACCTGAACTTTCTTTCCGACAACTACAACCAGCGCCAGACCGGTTCTCGCATCGGGCTCACCCGTCAGTTGCCTCGCAACTTCATCGGCAACGTCAGCTACACGCTCGAGAACATCCAGATACGTTTCTCCGACAGCTACCGGTTCCAACAGCAGAAATTCGGTAGCGCTATCTTGGCTGAAGAGGGCGCTCGCTTGGTGTCCCGATTCGGAACCTCCCTAGCCCACGATACCCGGAACAACTTCCAGATGCCCACGCGCGGGCACCGGGCCGAGGTGTTGGGTGAACTGGTCGGTGGTCCGTTCGGCGGCGACAGCGATTTCTACAAGCTGGAGGCCCGGGTTTCCCAATACTGGAGTCCGGAACGACTGCTCGAGGATGCCGGCGTCGCTAAGGATATTTTCGAGGGACACATCGTGGAATTCACAGGTCGTGCGGGCGTGGTGGACTACTACGGTGACTCGACCCGCGTCCCCTTGTTCGACCGCTGGTTTCTCGGAGGTCTCTATAACCTGCGCGGTTACAAATTCCGATCCATCGGACCCCGCGAATACTATTCAGGCGAGCCGGTGGGCGGCAGCACCTACTGGTTCAGTTCCACCGAGTACAGCATCCCTATCATTGAGCGGCTGCGCTTCGCGATGTTCTATGATATCGGTATGGTGTATCCCGGTGCCTACAGCTTCGCCCCTGAATCCGCGGCGACCGATGCCATTGGCAATCCCCTAGTCCGAGGTAACACCGGCCTCTACAATGACAACTGGGGTCTGGGAATTCGGCTCAACCTGCCGATCGGCCCCTTGCGTCTCGATTACGGCATCCCCATTACTCGTGGACCCGACACCGGCACCGGTGGCAAGTTCCAGTTTGGCGTTGGCTGGACTCGAGACTTTTGAAAGGTTGCCCACGTTGGATCTATCCTAGAACGCATGAACCGAACTGCACTCACCATCGCCGCAGCCCTCACTGCCTCCCTGCTCAGCACCACCGCTCTGGCCCAGGGCAAAGTCGGGGTCATCAACCTGACCAAAGTGTTTGATGAGTTCTGGAGGACCAAGCAAGCCGACGTCCAGATCAAGGATCGCTTGGCTGAATTCGAAAAAATGGGCCAGTCGATGTACGACGACTACAAGAAGGCCAACGAAGAATTCGGCAAGCAAATCGAGGCAGCCAACGACCCCTCCCTCTCCAAGGAGGAAGCCGACAAGCGCCGCAAAGATCTCGACAAGAAGCGCAAGGACATCATGGAGATGGAAAGCAATATCAAGCAGTTCCAGAGCAACAGCCAACGCGCCTTGATGGAACAACGAGGGCGTGTGCGCGAGTCGATCCTCCGGGATGTTCGGGGTGTGCTCGAAGAGAAGGCCAAAGCCAGCGGTTATGCCACGGTTCTGGATGTTTCAGCCATGTCGGCCAATGGAACCCCAGTGGTTATCTTCACCACATTGGCCGGAGGCGAGAGCGACCTGAGCGAGTTGGTGGCCAAGACGCTCGGCGCCACCGCACCGCCAGACATCACCAAGGGCGACGCTTCGAAGGTGGACGCGAAGGACGTCAAGAAGGTCGACCAGAACAAGTCCGACAAAAAGTAGATCCATTTCTTGCATGGATTTTTCCATACCCCAAGACTTGCGCAATTTGACACAATTTATATTTTTAAAATATAAAGTTCACGCGAACTTGACTCGGGGGCAATTAGAATCCACTCTAGTGCATCCGAGTGGTCTATTGACTTGTGGTGCGGCCATTCGTTCACTCACTTTTTCGAAGGGACTTTTCCTCTTGAAGAATTCTTCGTCTTCCGCATCGCG
>JAPLUF010000124.1 GCA_026397755.1 Verrucomicrobiota bacterium | reverse complement strand
CGGCCGCCAATGCTGTGGTCGACACAGTGCGCGCCCTGACCACGCCGACCCATCCCGACGACAGCTTCAGCGTCGCCGTCTGCTCCCAGGGCGACTACGGGATCGAGAAGGGGCTCATCTTCAGCCATCCGACCCGCAGCGACGGCCAGCGTTGGGAAATTGTGCAAGGTGTCCCCATCAATGAATTCAGCCGCTCCAAGATCACGGCGACAGAAAACGAACTGAAGGAGGAAAAGTCCTTGGTGGCCGACTTGCTGCCGCAGGCCTAACCCCCCTAGAGGCCCTTCATAGGCCCTCTTAGCAAAACGCCCCAACCAAAAGGTTGGGGCGTTTTTCGTTCGGATCCGACCTGAGCCGGATTCGGTGTTGGGGGATCGCCGTCTCAGATCAGCCCAACTTGGCCAGGAGTTCTGCGTTGGTCTTGTGCTTCTTGAGGGCGGCGATGAGCGTCTCCATGGCTTCCACCGGCTGGAGATCGGTCATCATGCGACGCAGCTTGCGAATGGCATCGATCTGGTTGGGCACAAAGAGCTTCTCTTCCTTGCGGGTTCCCGACTTGGGAATGTCGATGGCCGGATAGATGCGACGCTCGGAGAGCTTCCGATCCAGAATAAGCTCCATGTTACCGGTGCCCTTGAACTCCTGGAAAATCAGCTCATCCATGCGGCTTCCCGTATCCACTAGCGCGGTGGCTAGAATGGTCAGCGAGCCCCCCTCCTCGACCTTGCGGGCCGAAGCAAACATCTTGCGCGGAATTTCTAGGGCACGGGCGTCGACACCCCCGGTCATGGTCCGGCCAGAGCCGCCATGGACAGAATTGTAGGCACGGGCCACGCGGGTGATGGAATCGAGCAAGACGAAGACATCCTTGCCTGCCTCCACCATGCGACGGCAACGCTCGATCATCAACCGGCTCAGGCGCACATGGGTCTCTAGGTCTTGGTCGTTGCTGGACGCCACCACCTCGGCCTTCACACTGCGCTGGAAGTCGGTGACTTCCTCGGGCCGCTCATCAATGAGCAGGACCATGCAGTACACCTCTGGATGGTTGGTGGTGATGGCATTGCAAATCTGCTTGAGGATCGTGGTCTTGCCGGTGCGCGGGGGCGCAACGATCAGACCGCGAGTCCCTTTGCCGATGGGCGTCACGAGATCGATGATACGGGTTTCGAGGCTATCCGGCGTGGTCTCCAGCTGAAACTTGTCGATCGGATCGATGGTGGTGAGATTCTCAAAGCGCATGGCGTGCAAATAGTCCTGGTAGGACTTGCCATTGACTTCGATCACCTCGCGCATCTGAGGGCTGCTGCCCCGATGCGGCGGATTCACCGAGCACTTGACCTGACAGCCCTCGCGGAGAGCCATACGCTTGATGGAATCGGGCGTGAGGAACACGTCGGTGGGTTTTGGCGCGTAATTCCCCTTCGAGGAACGCAAGAATCCGAAGCCCTTTTCGGACATCTCGAGCCAGCCTTCCATGATGACCAACTCGCCCTGCGGTTGAGGAGGATTGCCTCCCCGATTTTCAACGCGATTTTCACCCTGGCCACCCTGGCCACCCTGGTTGCCACCCTGGCCGCCGCCTTGTTGGTTGTAACCGCGATTGCCGCCGCCGCCGCCGCCGCCGCCACCTCCCTGATTGTGTCGCTGCCCCTGATGGCCACCATGTCGCTGATGGTGACCGCCATGTCGACGTCCACCGCCGCCGCCACCTTGACGGAAGCCGCCTTGGCCACCGCCCGGACGGAAGGTGCCTTGATGGCCTTGCTGACCTTGCGGCCCGCCTTGTTGGGGATTCCCCTGAAACCCAGAGGCATCTCCTCCGTTGGGGCGGGAGTCACCCGAATCGGGTCCGTGGACCGGTTGCGGTGATGGCGAAGGAGCCGAATTGGGCTCCTGAGACCGGGGAACAGATTCCTCCGGTGATTGCTGATTGCTCATGCGCTATGGTATGTCGGAAGAGTCCGGTCCCAGAAATGCGACAGAAGTAAGGGCCGCGGGAATGTTGACTTGGGGAAGCTGCGGGGAAGGAAAACTCCAACGCAGACGGACTTCAGACTGCTTACAACTAGAGTTGGATCTTGGTGAGAGCAACAGCTTTTTTTTAAAAAACTTTCTTTTTCATATTTCCTTCCAAGGAAAGCCGGGTTGACTGCCCGGCCATGAAGGTTCCCTTGGCCTACGGACGCGGATGGCTTCCAGTGATGTTTCCCGACGATGCCACGACGGTGATTGAACCGCGCCCGGCCGCCCCCCTTCGAGACGAACAGGCCTCCGTGCTGGCGGCGCTGGAATCACCGCTCGGCGCCTCTCCATTGCGGGAATGGCTCACGCCCGGTTGCCGCATTTGCATCCTCTTCACAGACATCACTCGGGCCACCCCCAATGAACGACTGATTCCGTGGCTTCTGGACTATCTGGAAGAGGCCGGAGTGCAACGAGATCAGGTCACCCTGCTCTGCCAACTGGGCACCCACCGACCCTGCACCCGAGAAGAATTAGAGCAGTTGCTCACGCCTGAAGTGGTGGCGAACTGGAGGGTCCTCAACCATGAACCCTTCAACCACGACGCGTGTGTCGCCCTCGGAACAACACGAACCGGCGTTCCGGCGTGGATCAATCGACACTGTGTGGAAGCCGATATCCGCATCGTCACGGGGTTCATCGAACCGCATTTTTTCGCAGGGTTCAGCGGTGGCCCGAAAGGTATCATGCCGGGCGTGGCACATGTGGACACCGTCATGAGCAACCATGGGGCTCAGAATCTGGGAAACCCCAAGGCCAGTTTCGGCCACTGCGAGGGTAATCCTGTGTGGGAAGAGATGCTGGAAATCGCCCAGCGCGTAGGTCCCAGTTTTCTGCTCAATGTCACACTGAATGATCGGAAGGAGATCACTGGGGTCTTCGCAGGGGAACTCGCCACGGCCCACCGGGCTGGACGCGAGACCGTGCGGCAGTCAGCCATGCAACCGGTCGATGCTCCCTTCGAGGTGGTGGTCACCACCAATTCGGGATTCCCGCTGGACCAAAATCTGTATCAGGGGGTCAAAGGCATGTCTGCGGCGGCGCGGATTATCCGCCCAGGTGGAACCATCATCCTTGCAGCGGAGTGTTCCGACGGAATTCCCACCGGAAGCCCGTATGATCTGTTACTGCGCGCGGAATCCTCCATCGAAGGCGTGCTGGCTCGATTGGCAACACCGGGGTTTTCCCAACCGGAACAGTGGCAGGCCCAACTTCAGGGAGTTGTCCAGAGCAAGGCTCGGGTGTTAGTCCATTCGAGCCTGCCGGATGACTTGCTGCGAAGAGCCCATCTGGAACCCTGTCCGGACATCGGCGAGGCCGTTCGGACCGCACTCCTCCGCTACGGTCCCGGAGCACGGGTCGCGGTCCTTCCCCTCGGTCCACTCACCATTCCCTATCTACAGTCGCACGGAGGCTCACCGCATCGGTAGCCGCTGAGTCTGGGGATGACTGGCCCTCGGGGTCTGTCTACGTGCAGGGGTGATCCCAGATTCGTACAGCAGAGATGTTGGCTCGACTGAGCTGCTTCAACCGAGATTGATTTTCGGAGGGCCCATTTTTAATTTCGAACGACCGATGCGTGCGGCTTGACGATGGGGGGATCCCCTGCATAACGTCTCGGCCGGTCGGTGGTCGTAGATCAATGGTAGATCCCCAGATTGTGATTCTGGTCGTTGCGGGTTCGAGTCCCGTCGGCCACCCCACCTTACTCCGAGCCAACGGCTCAGGGTTGTTTGCTTCAGAGCCGTTGTTGTCTTAGGTCCGTTTTCTTCTTCGTGCGGTCGTTTTATGACCGCAGTCGTTGTCTGCGCTCGGTCGTTGTCTGAGCGCTACAGACCTTTTCCCCAGTGCGATCTCTTGCTTAAGAGAATCGCTTGCGGGGCATCGCACTGAGGTCCTCGCGCCACGGTGCAAAATCGGACCCTATCCTCAGGCCCCATCGGATGAATTCGAGACCTCGGATCAATTCGATCCGTAACCTTTTCCGATTCCCAAATACGATTCTCCAATACGAATCTCAGCGAACTCATTCCCTACAAACTCTGGGTTGGCCGACACCGCTGGCTGATGATTACTTCTGCTCCGAGTACCAAGCCATCTGGATATTCTCGAGAATCTTCTCATTGGAAGCCTCCGGCTTGTCGCCGAATTCAGGCAACTCGCAGACCATCTTGTGCAATTTCGGGAAGCTAAGCTTCAAGGGGTCCTGATCCGGAAAAGCATCCATCAAGGCCCAGGCGATTTCTTCAGAATCTCTCCATGTCAGTTTCATACTTTGCCGGAGAATGCCCTCGGATGGTTCCAAATAAAAGGGAGAGACCGAAAAATCCAGGTGACAACCGGTGAGCGCCTCAAAGGGGATATCGGTGGGCTATCCGTGTCAGTGCGTGGTTGGGCTCTACGCGGAACGGCCCCAGAGCTCGTAGTGATACAAAGCCGCCACGGCCAAGGAATGGCGGACATGCCCTCCAGTGACCAGTGCGGAAATCTCAGAAATCGGAAACAGGCGCACGGCAATGTCTTCGGAGTCGTCCAACTCCAACTCGCCGACCCGCCGGCAATTCCGCACCAAGACCGTTCGACACCGATTGCTCTGGATGGCCGAATTGGGCAGAACGCAACCGATCTCGATGGCTCCGTCGCCCACGTAGCCGGTTTCTTCCCGCAATTCCCGAAGGCCGGCAGCCACAGAATCGATCTCGCCGGGGTCCATGATGCCGCCAGGAACTTCTAATTCCACCGCCGCAACGCCATGCCGGAACTGCTCGACCAAAATCAGTTCATTCTCTGCGGTAATGGCGATGACATTCACCCAATCCGAACAATCCATTACATAGAAGTCCCGCTCCACCCCATTGCGCGGGCTGCGACGCCTCACCGAACGGAGTTGGAAAATACGAAAATCGCCCAAGGAGTGGGTTCCCAGATCGGGCCACGAGCGGATCTCACTGCTGGAATCTCCAGGACTCATGCCTGCGGATCGTTCGTTGGCGCCTGGGACTGTGCGGCCCAACCGCCAGCCATCGCCCGCAGCAAGTGGCCAAGCGCCTCCTCGTAGGTACGACCTTTGGCCTCAGACAACTGGCCAGCGCGTCGATGGAGTTGCAGGGCCATCTCTGGGCATTTGTCGGGCGGGCACCCGAACCCCTGAAGGATGGTGGTGATGGCGGTGAGGGTTTCAGCTTCCACAAAAAAGAAAAACGGCGGCAAGGAGTGACCCCAGCCGCCGCAAAGTATTCCGAAAGGCTAAGACTACTTCAAGGTGGCGCGATCCACGATCTGGATGCTCTCCACGCCCTGCCGCTTGTCAGGACGATCCTGGGAGCCAACCTTAGTGGTGGCCAACTTCTCCAGCACATCGTCGCCCTGGATGAGCTTTCCGAAGGCCGTGTACTGGCGGTCCAAAAAGCTGGGGTCTCCGTGGCAGATAAAGAACTGGCTGCCGGCGGAATCCGGATCCTGGGACCGGGCCATGGAGATCACGCCACGCTTGTGGGAGCGCTCGTTGAACTCGGCCTTGATCTTGTAGCCCGGGTCACCGGTGCCCCAGCGGTTCTGCTTGGTATCGTCCTTGGTTAGCGGATCGCCGCCCTGGACCATGAAACCCTTGATGATCCGGTGGAATGCGGTGCCATCGTAGAAGCCTTTCTTGGCCAGGGTTTTGAAATTCTCGACGGTCTTCGGGGCCACATCAGGCCAGAATTCGATGACCATGTCGCCGGCAACGGTCTTGATGACGGCGACCTCGTTGGTGGTGTTGCTCACTGGTGTTTCTTTTTTATCAGTTTTAGTGGGAACCTTGTCTTCGGCAGACACGGCGAGGCCGCAGAGAAGCGCGGCGGCCAGCGCGAAAAGGACTCGTTTCATGCTTCGCACAATGAACAACACGTCGGGCTGTCTGTCACGCCGAGAAACGCCACACCTTGCCCCGTCTCAGGGCGAATTCATCTGGATTTGGGGATGAGGTAATGACCCTGTGGCGTTGCCGGGTTTCGATACCTTAGATGAGCGGCGGCGTGCCGGAGGCCCCCTGGTAGGGCTGATCTCGGCGTCTGACCCGCTGGTCCGGGCGTGGTTTTCCTGCGGTCTTGCCTTCCGTCCCACCGGTGCTTTCGGAGCCCAGACCGCCCGGTGAGGGCACCGGGCCTACAACATGCCGTTGCCAACCAAATAGCCCACCACGTAAGCCGGCTCCCCCCGAGCCGGCGTTCCCTGGCCCACGGCGCTTTCGGAGAAATCGCCCCACCCTCTAAGCCAGCCCTCTCACGCTACCATTCGCTCGCCTGAGCGATCGAAGCCGCGGCTTCCCTGCTCCAGCCCAATGTTCCTATGCTCGCGCATGGGCATGGACAAGGATGAGGTGGCCGCGGTGCTGCTAGAGATCGGGACGTTGCTGGAATTGAAGGGCGAAAACCCGTTCAAAACCCGAGCCTACCAAAATGGAGCCCGCATTCTGGAGGGGCTGACGGAGCCACTGGAGAAAATCGTGGCTGAGAATCGCTTGGGGGAACTCAAGGGTTTCGGGGAGGCGCTCCAAGAAAAAGTCACCCGCTTGGTGACCACCGGTACCCTGCCCTACTACGACGAGTTGAAGGCGTCGCTCCCTCCAGGCCTGCCTGCCCTGCTGGAGATCCAAGGCTTGGGTCCTAAGAAAGTGAAACGGTTGTACGAGGAGTTAGGCATCGATTCGATGGAGAAGCTCGAGGCGGCGTGTCAGGCCCATCAAATCGCGGCCTTAGAGGGCTTCGGCGAAAAGTCTGAGGCCAAGATTATCGAGGCCATCGCGTTCAAACGGCAGTTCGCCTCGCGCCACCGGCTCATTGATGCGCTGGTCTGCGCGGATCCCATTCTGGAATCCCTCCGCGGGCATCCCGACGTCATTCGCTGCTCGACCGCCGGAAGCCTGCGACGCTGGAAGGAAGTTATTGGGGACATCGATTTTCTGGTGTCGTCGAAATGCCCGTCTTCGGTGATCGAATTCTTCGTGGGGCAGTCGGGGGTGAAGTCGGTGCTGGCCCAGGGCGAGACCAAGGCAAGCGTGATCTTGGAGGGCGGCATCCAGGCCGACCTGCGGGTGGTGACCGACGAGGAATTTCCGTTCGCTCTGGCTTATTTCACCGGTTCGAAGGAGCACAACATCGTCATGCGCCAGCGAGCCATCGCGCGGGGCCTGCGGCTCAACGAGTACGGACTATTCCGCGGCAGCGAAGAAACCCGCGATCCCGCCCTACGAATCACCTGCCGCGAAGAACGGGAGATCTTCGAGAACCTCGGGCTGGCTTATGTGCCGCCCGAGCTGCGCGAAGATCACGGGGAGTTTGCCGCGGCCGAGTCGAATGCGTTGCCGCGACTCATCGAGTGGACTGACCTGCGGGGTTCGCTGCACAACCATTCCAATTGGTCCGACGGACGCGATTCGTTGGAAACCATCGCGGCACACGCCCACGAACTGGGTCTCGATTACTGGGCCATCACCGATCATTCCCGAGCCTCCTTCCAGGCCAATGGCTTAGATGCCCGACGCCTAGAAGAACAGCTCTCGGCCGTGGCGGCGGTGAACACATCCTATGCGGCCGAGGGCAGCGAGTTTCGACTGCTGACGGGTTCGGAGGTGGATATTTTGAAGGAAGGGTTGGATTTCGATGACTCGATCCTGGCGCGCCTCGATGTGGTGGTGGCCAGTTTGCATGTGCCCTCGAGCGATGCGCTGGAAAATACGCGTCGACTGGTCCAGGCGGCCGAAAACCGGTATGTACACATGCTCGGGCACCTCACGGGGCGACTCCTGCTCGAACGGGATGCCTACAAACTCGACATCCAGGAGGTGTTGAAAGCCTGCGCGGCAACAGGCACTTGGATAGAACTCAATGCCAGTCCGTATCGGTTCGATCTCGATTGGCGGCTGTGGCGTCAGGCCAAGGAGCTCGGTGTGAAGTGCGTGATCAACTGCGATGCCCACCGCTTAGACCATTTCAACTTTCTCCGACTGGGAGCCGGCATTGCCCGGAAGGGATGGCTGTCGACGGGTGATGTAATTAACACGCAGAGCCTCACCTCGGTAATGAAGGCTCTAGGTCAGAAACGCCGGTAAATCGGCCATTGCTGGAGAGACCCCACCATGCCTCTGATCCGCATTCTTGTAGATGGCTACAGTCTCTTGCACGCCTGGCCCGAATTGGCCCGAGAATCGGCCCGCCATTCGGCCAGGGCCCGGGAGGCCCTCATCGCAACCCTCGGAGAATACCAGGCGGCTCTGGGCACACCGATCACGGTGTTCTTTGATGGCCAGAGCGGAGGCCTGGGTGCTCGATCTCAAAAGACCGATCCACGGGAGATAGAGGTGCTTTATTCCAAAGCCAACAAAACGGCAGACGACCTGATTGAGCGGGCCGCCTACCGCTTCAAGGCCTATGGAGAGGTTCTGGTCATCACCGACGACAACGCCGAGCGAGATACCGTGCAAGGCTTTGGCGCGCTGGCCTCCAGTTGCGCCACCTTCATTGCCCAGCTCGAAGGTGAGAGTAAACAAGCTCACCTCGATCTCAAGGCCCACAACCGCCGGGAACGGGATCGGTTCCAGCGCGATCGATCCCGATAGGTCGGGCCCGATCGGGAGTGTCCATTAGCTGCGCGCTATGACCGGCAAAGCTATTCCTCGCCGGCAATCAACTTGGCGATGACGCTCATGTCTTCCAGCGTGGTCGTGTCGCCCTTGATCTCCACGCCGCTGGCAATTTGCTTGAGCAGACGGCGCATAATCTTGCCTGAGCGCGTCTTCGGCAGCGCCTCAGCAAATCGCACCTCGTCGGGCTTGGCCACGGGGCCAATCTCCTTGCCGATGTGGTTGCGCAGTTCGTTCTTCAGTTCTGGCGAGGGCTTCTTGCCGGTCTTGAGCGTCACGAAGCAAACCAATGCCTGTCCCTTCAATTCGTCCGGACGGCCCACCACGGCGGCCTCGGCCACCGACGGATGGCTGACCAATGCGCTCTCCACCTCGGCCGTGCCAATGCGGTGCCCGGCGACATTGAGCACATCGTCAATACGGCCAACGATCCAGAAGTAGCCGTCCTTGTCTTGGCGGCAGCCGTCGCCGGTGAAGTAGCTGCCGGGCACCTCGGTCCAGTAGGTTTCCTTGTAACGGGCGGTGTCTCCCCAAATGCCCCGCAACATGGACGGCCACGGCGTACGTATCACCAGTTTGCCACCAGAATTCTTGGGCACGGGTTTACCGGCGTCATCGACCACCTCCGGCAAAATGCCGAAAAATGGCAACGTCGCGGTGCCCGGCTTCAGCGGGGTCGCCCCAGGCATGGGCGTGATCATGATGCTTCCCGTCTCCGTCTGCCACCACGTGTCCACGATGGGGCAGCGGCCACCACCGACAACCTTGTGATACCACATCCAGGCCTCCGGATTAATGGGTTCGCCGACGCTGCCCAAGAGACGCAGTGACGACAGGTCGTGCTTCTTCACCCACTCGTCGCCCCACTTCATGAAGGCACGAATGGCCGTCGGCGCGGTGTAAAGAATCGTGACGCCGTACTTCTGGATGATGCGCCAGAAACGGTCGGGCTCGGGCCAATTGGGGGCTCCCTCGTACATCAGCGCCGTGGCGCCATTAGCCAGCGGCCCGTAGACGATGTAGCTGTGGCCAGTGACCCAACCCACATCGGCGGTGCACCAATACACATCTTCGTCCTTCAGATCGAAGACGTACTTGGAAGTCAGCTTGGTGCCCAGCAGGTAACCCGCCGTGGTGTGCAAAATTCCCTTGGGTTTGCCGGTCGATCCGCTGGTGTACAAGATGAAGAGCGGAGCCTCGGAATCCATCTTGGCCGCCGGGCACTGGTCGGAAACGAACTGGAGCTCGCGGTGCCACCAAACATCCCGATCCTCAGTCATCTGGACCTCGTTGCCACAGCGACGGACCACGATGACTTTCTCGATGGTGGCCGTGAGAGACTTGCCGGCGGCGTCGCGGAGGACCATCGCGTCATCGACATTTTTCTTGAGCGGAACCACCGCGCCACGGCGGAAACCACCGTCAGACGTGATGACCATTTTGGCTCCGCAATCTTGGATGCGGTCCGCCACCGACTGGGCGCTGAATCCCCCGAAAATAACACTATGCACCGCACCGATGCGCGTGCAGGCCAACATGGCGATGGCCGCCTCCGGAATCATGGGCAAGTAAATGATGACCCGGTCGCCCTTACCCACGCCATTGCGCTTGAGCACGTTGGCGAATCGGCACACCTCGCGGTGCAACTGACGATAGGTCAGTACACGCTCTTCGCCCGGAGCGCCATCAGTGGCAGGCTCGCCTTCCCAAATGAGCGCCGCCTTGTTGGCGGTCGCGGTACCGAGCCACCTGTCGAGGCAGTTGGACGACACATTCAGCTGCCCGCCGACGAACCACTTGGCGAAGGGCAGCTTCCACTGCAGCACCTTCTTGAAGGGCTTCATCCACACCAACTCGGCCTCGGCCTGCTTCTTCCAGAACCGCTCTGGGTTCTTCACCGATTCGGTCCACAACTTCTTGTACTGGGCCATCGAGCGGATGTGGGCCTTGGCGGCAAACTCCTT
>JAPLUF010000162.1 GCA_026397755.1 Verrucomicrobiota bacterium | reverse complement strand
GGAGCTTGGATTCCTGAGACTGGGGTGCCTTCGATACTTCCATGTGCAAAAAAATAGGAGGCTAGAATGGATGTTCCAGCCTCCTTCGCCAGAGTTGGAGATTCTTAGTAGTTGAAATTGACGCCCAAGAACACCCGGTTACGCGAGAACTCGCGGAGGTCGTTCACCAGATCGGAATTAACTTGATCGTAAGCGTAGGACACACGAGTCGAGATGTGCTGGGTGATGCGGTAGGAGAGACTCACATCGCCAGAGGCGTAGCTGTCACCCTGACCATCGATTGTCGATCCACCACCGATGAAGGTGCCCATCTGGTAGAGACCGTTGATCGATCCCACCAACTTCGGGGTGAAGCTGTGCGACAGACCGATACGAGCAGAGGTGGCGCTGCTGCCGCGAATCGGGTCCAAGAAATCTCCACCGCCAACTGCACCCAACACGCCGACATCGGTCGCGGTCAACTGATGACGCACTCCCAAAGTCAAAGACGAACCCGGGAGGAAACCGTAGTTCAACTGTCCATCAATGTAGGGCGAGACGCCGTCGCGGCTCTTGACGCCCGTGATATCAGCGAAATCGTTAACTTGAACACCACCGCGGAGGGATCCGGTCAGGTTCGCCGCGAAGTCGTGATCAAGGGTTGCCGCTATGAAGTGCGAATTGACGTCACGAACGAATCCGACGTTGCTTCCGGATCCATCATAGTCGGTGATACCGTACTGATAGAACACGCCAACATTAGATTTCGGGGCCACTTGGTACCGAACGTTGACCGACGGGAGGTACTCTACGCGGTCGAGCGACTGAGCGAACGCAATGTTGTCGAAACGGAACAAGTTATTCCGGAAACCGGTGACCGCGCTCCAGTTCTCAGCCAGCTGAGAGGTGAAGTCGAAGCCTGCGATGTTGCGGAAGTTGGTTCCCTCGGCCCGGAACAAAATACCTGCGCCACCTGCGCCAGCTCCCAGCTGCTGGGGCTCTTGGGCCTGAGCAAAGCTATCGAAGACGTCGAGCTTGAAACGGCTGTTGAAATGGTGGCTCAGGTTCGCGTCCACCATGTGGTTGTGATCGACAGCCTTGGCGCGGTTTTCGAAATAGCGCAGCAAGTAGTCGTAGCGCAGTCCCAACGTGGTCTGCCCATCGTTGATCGGCAGGTTCAGGCTGAAGCCCGGGGTCAACTCGAAACCAAAGCTGCTCACCTTGGCTAGGTCGCTGCGGGTGTAGACGTTGTCGTTGTAGAAACCAGAAACGCCAGCCCGAACGGACCAAGGCTTAGCCCCGCCTTCAGAGGCTTGGAGGACCGTGGTGACCGCGAGGCTCGCAGCGCCGATAGTAAGGGCGCTCATGCTAGGAATGAAGTTTTTCATGCGAAATCCGTTTTTAGACGGCTCTGTCGTCGTTGGAACGCGGAGCTTGATTGCGCTCAGAGTTTTCGAGCTTCGGGGCTGAGTGTCAACCTGATTTCCGGGTTTTCCCGAAAACATTCGGCCCACGAGTCGAACACCTTGGGCAACTCATCAACCGGGCTTTGGCTGGAACGCTGGGAAATCGCGGGTCAACTGATCCCGATCGGCTACCTGTCCCCAGGAGGTGAGCGAGAAAACTTCTACCGGTGCTCCCTCACCCAATCCGAGAGACAGTCGCTGATTGCCAAACCGCTGACGGAGGCTCGCTTCCCATTGATCGAGTGTTTCCACCGGAGCGATTCCATGCCGACCCACCCAGGGCAACCACTCCCGGATCTGACTTTGGTGGCACCAAGACTGGCGGGCGATTTGATCGAAGGTCCCAGAAACATCAACCACGAGGTCGGGGGCCGATTGGGGTCCGTCGCCAATGTAGCTATCCCAAGTGTTGATGATCACGGGGGTTCGGATCCATCTCGCCTCGGCCTTGCCCTCTTCAGGATAATCGTCCACGAAGGCATGAGGGACATTGATCATGTAGGCCACCCGGCGGACGGCGTCAGCCACTGTGATGTGATCCGGATGGACTCCCGCTCGAGTATCGGCCGGAAGCGGCGGGCAAAACAGATAATCAGGTTCGAAATCGCGGATACTCTTCCAAAGGGCAGCCAAGAGATCATTGCTGGGAAGTCGGGCTTCTCCGAAAGGACTGCCATCCGGCCGGGCGAGGCGTTCGAACTCGTACCCTCCGATGGCAGCAGCGGCCGCCTGCTCTTCCAACCGGATGCGAGCAGTTTCTTGTGGGGTTCGCCATTGGTGGCCTGAACGCCCATCGGTGCAAACGAGGACCTTGGCTCGAAAATTTCCAGCGTGTTTGAGGCGGAACAACTCGAAGGTGCCCGCGGCTACAAATTCGAAATCATCGAAATGGGCGTGAACGCAGAGTATTCGCATGCGGACAAGGGATCACTGCGGGATGGTAGGCGGTGAGGGATTCGAACCCCCGACCCAATGCGTGTAAAGCATTTGCGCTAACCGCTGCGCCAACCGCCCAACCGTCCGCAGGCAACGACTTTAACCCGTCCTCGGGCACGGATTCAATGCGACAATGCAGGAGGATCGATTCCGCCGATCGAGCCATCGTCGGTTCTCATGCTCGGTATCCGCTGGATGGGGCGCTCGATGAAAGGACTACGCCTAAGAAAATCCTCGGCCAACAAAACCCGGGCCTCTCTGGTGAACTCCTGTTGGCCGAACCGGGCGCCAAGGCTAATCTCGTGGACTAATGAGCCGGGCATTCCCGAATGGAGCCCCTCCTTCTGAGGACAGGGTTACACAAACCATCTCTCCCTCCATGCAGGAGTGGTTGGTTCCAACCTTGCCTGAAGAGGACTTCCGGCTGCCCCACCCCACCCTCGGCGCTCAGGCAGACCCTCGCCCGTTCCTGGAATCCCACCGTGACGGCGTGGTCATTGCCGTAGACTGGCCCGTCATCCTTGAGGCGGCTGAGCTCACCCGACTCGGCCGATACCGCGACTTGATTGAGCTGGACCAAAACTATCCCGCACGGAGGGCGGGCCAATGGACCGAAGCCTCGTTCCGTGTCGGTCGTCGACAATTGTCGCGACTGAAGGCCTGTCGCGATCTCCGATTGGTCCAGCGCTACTTGTCAGCCGTTGAGGACGGCCAAGCCCACGCTTGGAACCCGATCGTCTTTGGAGTGGCCCTAGCTGCGTTCAATTTGCCCTACCGCTCCGGATTGCTCCACTACGCCAGCACCTTGCTCAGAGGTTTCGCCGAACGATGCCGCCCGCGAAACGTGCCGATAGCCGACTGGACGGTGTGGATGGATTCGCTCGAGGCCCCCCTTCCGGAGGCGGTCCAGCGTCTACTCCCGTCGGCCTTCACAGCTCTGGAATCCCCCTCTGGGGCCGTCGGAAGCTAAGGATGGTCGAGGAATCCCCTTTCCCGCGAGGCTACTTGAGGCTCATCGTCGGTTTGCCCAATGTGGGCAAGTCCACCCTCTTCAACGCAGTCACCCGCACCCGAAAGGCGCAGGCGGCGAACTACCCGTTCTGCACCATCGATCCCAACGTGGGCATCGTCACCGTGCCGGATGAACGTCTGGGGGTGTTGCAGAAAATCGCCAAGACCAACGTCGTGATCCCCGCAGCCATCGAATTCGTGGACATCGCCGGATTGGTGAAGGGAGCCAGCGCCGGTGAAGGCTTGGGTAACAAGTTCTTGAGCCACATCCGCGAGGTCGATGCCATCGTGCAAGTAGTCCGCTGCTTCGAGGATGCCGACATCCACCATGTGGCCGGCAGCGTGGACCCGGTCCGGGACATCGAGACCATCACCACCGAGCTCGTCTTGGCCGACATGGAGTCGGTCAACAAGCGCCTCGATAAGGTCGGCAAAGATGCCAAGCGCGGAGACAAAGAGGCCGTGGCTGAACAGTCCGTCCTCAGCAAGCTCAAGCCGCACCTCGACACCGGAAAACCCGCGTTGACCTGCGAGTTGACTCCCGAAGAGCGAGCCCTCTCCAAGAGCTTCTGGCTGATGACCGACAAACCCACCCTCTTCGCCTGCAATGTGAAGGAAGACGATCTAGCCACCGCAGATACTAATCCTTATGTGGTCAAGGTGCGCGAGTACGCCAAGAACCACCTGAGCTGCGAAGCCACGGTGATTAGTGCGCAGATCGAAAGCGACCTGGTGGATTTGTCGGAGGACGAGGCCAAGGAATTCCTCACCGCCCTCGGAGTCACCGAGTCAGGCGTGGGTTCGCTCATCCGGGCCACCTATCACCTCCTCGGACTCCGCACCTACTTCACGGCAGGTGAGAAAGAAGTCCGGGCCTGGACCATCCATACCGGAGACACCGCGCCCAAGGCGGCCGGGGTTATCCACAGCGACTTCGAACGTGGTTTCATCAAGGCTGAAACCGTCGCCTACAAGGACCTGGTGTCCTGCGGCTCGGTGGCTGCAGCCCGCGACAAGGGTCTCTACCGGATGGAAGGCAAAGAATACGTGGTCGCCGATGGCGACGTGCTCGTCTTCAAGTTCAACGTGTAGAGCCTGGCTTGAGTTCCGTGGGCCGCAGTGGCCCTCGCCAAAAACCGACTCGCTATCAGGCTCATCGGTCCGAGGCCCACTCAGGACACACAACGGCCCGGGGCTAACGGAGAGGCATCGCCTCCCCACCGCCACCGGGCCGTTTTATTTGGAATGGGTGTCTGCTTGGAACGGACAGCGTTCGACCCGCACGCCCCAAGCTCTCCGAGCGGATCAGGCGCCGACCACCCTGGAGAGCAGCATGTTCATGCGCTGAAGCATGGCACGCGGGTCTTCAAGGCGACCTGAGGCCAGTCGGGCTTGGTCGTTCAGCTGCTCGGCCACTAGGCCTGCGAGAGCGGCATCATTTTGGCGCAACTCATTCAGCTTCACGATGACCGGATGCCTCGGATTGATCTCCAGGTCCGGCGCGGCCTCATCACCAGTCATGGCTTCACGGCCCATGGCCTTGAGGGTGCGACGCATGCTGGAGGTCATATACTTGTCGCTGTCGAGTGCCACCACCGGGCTATCCACCAGGCGCTTGGAAGCGCGTACCTCATGCACCGACTCGCCCAAGGTGAGTTTGAGCCAACCAGACAATGACGTCGCCTCGTCTTCCGTAAGAGAGCCCTCCTTGGAAGCGTCCTCCACATCCAACTCGGCCTTCTCGGCGGTCATGATGGTCTTGGACTCGAACTCACGCAGGCGATCCATCACGAACTCGTCGATCGGATCGTCCACGAACACGACCTCAAACTTACGGGCGCGGAACACCTCGAAATAAGGGCTCGCCTCGGCAGCGGCCCGGTCCTTGGCCAAGAGGTAGTAGATATCCTTCTGTCCCTCGGGCATGCGCTTCACATAGTCGGCCAGCGACGTCTTCTTGCCGACCTCGGTGGCCGAGGACTCGTAGCGAATGAGTTTAGCTAGCGCGGCCTGATTCTCCCAGTCGCTCAGCACGCCCTCTTTAAGGAACCGATGGTACTCGGTATAGAAACCCTCGTAGGCGGCGGCATCCTTCTCGGCCTCTTCGGCCAAGTGCTTGAGGAAACGATTGGTCAGCGCCTTGCTCAGCTTGCGCATCAGGTCTGAGTCCTGCATCCGCTCGCGGGAGACGTTGAGCGGCAAGTCCTCGCTGTCGACCACACCGCGAACAAACCGCAACCACTCCGGGAGAAGTCCCTTCGGCTTGGAATCGATGAGTACCTTGCGGCAATACAAATGAACCTCGGACTCCTGACGCACCATTCCGGGCATTTCGAGACTGCGCGAGGGCACGAACAGCAGCGCCTGGATGGCGATGGGAGCATCGGCCGTGAAGTGAAGGCGGTACTTGGGTGCCTCGTTGTCGTGGGCCAGATACTCGTAGAACTCTTTGTATTCTTCTTCCTTCACCTCGTTCTTCGAACGGGCCCAGATGGCCTGCACCGTATTGACTCGTTTGCCGTCCAATTCCAGCGGAAAGGCCACGAAGTTGGAGTACCGCTTGACGATGCGTTCCAAATTGCCGCTCTGCGCATACTCCTGGGCGTCCTCTTTGAGGCTGAGGGTGATGCGGGTGCCAGGGGCCGCTTCCGGCGCAGCCTCGAGCGTGTAGCCATTGCCTCCCTCGCTCGTCCACTTCCAACCCTCGGAGCCCGCCGCTTGAGAACAGGTCACGACCGTCACCTGCTTAGCCACCATGAAGGCGGAATAGAAGCCGACACCGAATTGGCCGATGAGACGTGTATCGGGCTTCTGCTGCTCGGCCAACGCCTTGAGGAATGATTTGGTGCCGGAATGCGCGATGGTTCCCAAGTTTTGGACCAACTCGTCGCGGTTCATGCCGACACCCGTGTCAGCGATGGTTAGGGTCGATTCCTTCTCATCGGCGGTGATGGAGATGGAAGGACCCTCATCGGCACTAGAGGCCTGACCACTGGCCTGAAGGAAGCGAAGTTTCTCACAGGCATCGGCGGCGTTCGAGACCAACTCCCGAACGAAGACCTCGCGGTCCGTGTACAGGGAGTGGATGACGATGCTCAGCAGTTGCTGGATCTCGGCTTGGAAGGAATGCTGTTCGGGTTGACTGATAGGTTGACTCATGGTGTGTTAAAAAAACAAAGATCCAGACCATTATTGGCCCGGGCCACGCTTCGGCGAACCGCAAGCGGGCGCTAATTTTACTCGCTCAATCCGAGGTCCTGTCAAGGGAGGGACCGCGTGGACAACGACGCTTCCGGATCAAAGTTTGGCGGCCGGTCGGTCCCAAGACCCATCCGACCAAATCGACCAAATCGGCCCTTCAAAGACTCACCAAACGCGGGCCCAGATCACCTTTAGGTAGCGACTCTCCGGGCAGTTGGACATCACCGGGTGGTCTTCGCCAGGTCCCGTGCGGTCGATGATCTGGAGACGGCGGCGAGTCCGGATCGACATTCGGATGACGATATCCTCGAACTCCTCGGCCGAGATCATTCCCGAGCAAGAGCAGGTGACCAGCAAGCCTCCGGGACGAGTCATCACCATCCCTAGTCCATTGAGATCTTCGTAGCGCTGCCGCCCCTCGGCCGCATCTTCATCATCCCGGCTGTGGATGAACTTAGGCGGATCCAGAATCACCACATCCCACTGTTCACCGTTGTCGCGCATTTGGCGCGCATAGCTGAACGCATCACAGTCCACCCAACTGACGCGGACCTGATTGAGATTAGCGTTGCGCTTGGACATGGCGATGGCTGCCTCGTCCAGATCTACCCCGGTCGCCTCGACGGCCTCCCCCAGCAACATCGCCGAAATGGAGAAACCTCCAGAATAGCAGCACAAATCCAACACCCGCTTGCCACGGGTATAGCGGGATAGTTTCAGACGGTTGTCGCGCTGATCACAAAAGAACCCGGTCTTGTGCCCCTCCTTAAAATCCACCTCATAGCGGATGCCATGCTCCTGGATCTTCACCGCCCGGACCGGATCGGATTTCACTGTCGTGGGCGAAATTCCCTCATTACGGGCCACCGTGTCATCCACCTCGAAGACGACCCGCTGGGTACCCAGGCGCGCATGCATCCGAGGGATCCAAGAGGCCAACCGCTGAGCGATGCCCAGGCTATGGACTTGGATACTCAGAACATCGGCAAATTTATCGACCACCAGACCGCTAAGACCATCGGCATCGGAGTGCACCACCCTGAACGCGTCGCTCACCTCTGGCAGGCGCAGGAAATCGATCCGGTGGTCCATGGCCCGGTCGAGCAAATCTCCCAAAACCGACTCCTCGACAAAGGATTCTCCCCAATGGAAAAGCCGCAGGGGCACCTTCGCGCGCGGATGCCACAAGCCATTGCCACTGGGCGAACCCGACTTGTCGTACACATGGACCCAGTCACCCGGCTTCGCGCCGGCCGAAGCATCCCGGATCATCGCCGGGTACACCACCGGTTGTTGAGAATGGTATTTTAACCAGACCCAAGGTGTCTTCCAATGCGTAGTATCCGCCTGAGGCAGCGCCGGCGGACTGGAGCGCGGACTGGAGCGCGGACTGGAGCGCGGGCCAAAGCTCGGGCCGGAAGAAGGAGGACCATCATAAGGTCTCCGGGGCTGGAACTGGGGACGATCAAAGGACGCCATGTGGCACAGTTGATACGACCAAAACGCCTCTGAGCCAAGCACCGTCCCCAACAACGCCCCCAAAGGCATCCATCCAAGCACCCGCTTTCCTAAAGACCCAACCCAACCCCAGCGGTAGCGGAACCGAGCCGGAGTGAGCATTGAAGGCGATCACACACGTCCCCGGCGCACAGCGCGAAAGCTCCTCCTCCCCCAAGCTTCCCTGCGAGCGCAGGACCGATCCCGCGGAGCAACGAGAGTCGCCTTTGGCGCGCCGCCCGGTATACTCCTCTCCGTGACCAACTCGGTTCAGCGAAGACAACGAATATTGGTAGGCATGAGCGGCGGCGTCGATTCCTCGGCCGCTGCGGCCTTGCTTCAGGAGCAAGGATTCGAAGTCGTGGGCGTCACCCTCAAGCTGTGGCCGCAAGACTGCGACAACCGCGCCGAAGACAAATGCTGCGGACCCCAAGCGGTCATGGACGCCCGCAGCGTCAGCGCCAGCCTCGGCATTCCCTACTACCTCATCGACGAATCGGCCGAATTCCAAAAACGCGTCATCGGCTACTTCGCCGAAGAATACCGAGCCGGACGGACGCCGAACCCCTGCGTGATGTGCAACCAGCACCTCAAGTTTGGAACTCTCCTCGACCGAGCCCGACAACTGGGCTGCGACCTCGTTGCCACCGGGCACTTCGCCCGCGTCGAACACACCGCCGAAGGACGATCCCTCTTACTCCGCGGCCGCGACCCTCGCAAAGACCAAAGCTACTTCCTCTTCTCACTCCGCCAACACCAACTGTCCCGGGTGCTCTTCCCCCTCGGCGAAAAAACCAAAGCCGACACCCGCGACCTAGCCCGCGAATGCGGACTGCGCACCGCCGACAAGGAAGAGTCGATGGAGATCTGCTTCGTGCCCGACAACAACTACGGACGATTCCTCGAACAATCGAAACTCGTGGAGCGCCACACCGGCGAGATCGTGGACACCCAGGGCCAGGTACTCGGACACCACGACGGCATCGAATTCTACACCATCGGCCAACGCAAAGGCCTCGGCATTTCCTCCCCAAATCCGCTGTACGTCCTCGAATTAGACCCGGCGAACAATCGAGTTGTTGTCGGCGACGAGTCGCAGCTGAGCCGCTCCGAATTCACCGTGGACCACTGCAATTGGATCCCCTGGGATCAACCGCCTGAATCCTTCGAGTGCATCGCTAAGATTCGGTACAACCATCCCGGCGCGGCCGCCACAGTCGAACCGGGAGGACCCCAAGGAACCGCCACGGTCCGCCTCCACGCACCCGCCCGGGCCGTGACCCCCGGACAAGCCTGCGTCTTCTATGACGGAGACCGGGT
>JAPLUF010000186.1 GCA_026397755.1 Verrucomicrobiota bacterium | reverse complement strand
GGCATCGGCCAGATGGGCGCCCTCATCCGCACCTACATCCCGGACCCCAAGATCCGTGGCATCACCAAGACCGATGGCCTCACCTGGAAGGTGAAGGACATCGTGGATCGCGCACTGCAAATGGCCAAGTAAGCCGCCCGGGAACCCAAAAACTCTTTATCCATTCATCATGAGCGAAGTTGCCATCCTGAACCCCACCACCTCGCGCGGGCTCAACACCAACACGACGCCCGTCGCGCCTCTGCTGGACGCCGACCGCAAGCCGCTGACGAAGAAAGAAGTCTCCGCCGATCACCCGACGTGGTGCCCCGGTTGCGGTGACTTCGCCGTCCTAGCCCTCTATTTCAAACTGATCGAGCGCCGCAAGCTCCAGCACGAGAAGATCACCACAGTGGCCGGCATCGGCTGCTCGTCGCGCTTCCCGTACTTCGTGCAGGCGCACGGAGCCCATTACATTCATGGCCGCGCCCTGCCCTTCGCTTCGGGCGTTTCCCTGAGCCGGCCTGACTTGCAGGTTTGTGTGTTCGGTGGCGACGGCGATGCGTTCTCCATCGGCGGCAACCACTTCACCCATACGGCACGCAAGAACGTCCGCCTCACCTACGTGGTGATGGACAACAGTGTGTACGGCCTGACCAAGAATCAGACCTCGCCCACCTCGCCCATCGGCTTCAAGTCGAAGACCGACATCTGGGGTTCCAAGGATCGCCCCATCAACCCGATCAAGCAGGCGATCTCGGCGGGCGCGACCTTCGTGGCACGCACCACGGCCACCAGTCCGAACCACGTGCTGGCCATGATGGAAGCCGCCATGGATCACGATGGATTTAGCTTCATCCAGTGTCTGAGCGAGTGCGTGGAGTTCTATCCGGGCGCCTTCGATGCCGCGATCCCGCGCAAGGGTGGCGTGTTCAACGAGATCCCCAAGGAACACGACGTCACCGACGAATACGCATCGTACAAGCTGGCCGACACCGAATGGCCCGGCCTGTTCGGTGTGTTCTACAAGACGCAGCGTGCGACCAAGAACGCCAACGAGCAGTCGATCATCGATGATTTGCAGGGCAAGAGCGCGGGCTTGGAGCCGTGGCAGATCCTCAAGAAGAACTTCGACCGCATGAAGTAAGCGGGCCCACCAGCCCGTCGGCTTTTCAATCAGGAGCAGGGAGTCCGCAAAGACCCCTGCTCCTTTTGTTTTGCCGGATCACTGGTCTCCGCTCTGCACGCCGGCCTCAACCGCCGTGCGAAGGGCTCATCGATTATTGCGCGGCCGCCACACGGACGAGCGCGGCGTCGGTATTGTCCGACCACCGACTGCCCCACTCGATCAAGTAAAGAGCCCCCTCGGGTCCCAACTGGAGACAGATAGGGCGCCGGAACTTCTGTCCAGGCAGGAGCGGTTTCAATCGAGCCAACCCCTCCCGATCATCGAGCCATGCGCCCAGAATCCAGCCCCGTTCCCAGTCGAAGAGGAAGGTGGCCCCATCCCACTCCACCGGCAGTTTTCCGCGGGATTGGAGCTGAGAAGAAAAATGATAGGTCGGCCCCGCCATGGCGGATCGGGGTCCGGAACCCACCTCGGGCCAGCGCGCCGAAGGACCCGGCGGATACCAGAGAAAGGCCGGCCGAGCCGGCGGCAAGTCGTGCAGCCCCGTGTTGAATGGGGATTCATTGACGGGCCTCTCCGGGTTCCAGGGTTCCCCGCTGGCTCGAGTCTCAAAGTCGAAACGCCGGTAAGACCGATTGTCGGCGATGAAATAAGGCCACCCAAAATTGCCCGCCGTGCGAGTCACATGAAACTCATCAAAGCCGGCAGGCCCTCGGGCCGGATTGGGTTGGGTGGCGTCGGGGCCCACATCGCCCCAGAATAGCCGACCGGTGGGTCCATCCAGGCTCAGGCGGAACGGGTTTCGACACCCCATGGCGTAAATCTCGGGCAATGCCTTGGGATCACCCTGGGGAAACAAGTTGCCCGCCGGAATCGTGTAGCCGCCCTCGGGCTCCGGGTGAATGCGCAAAATCTTGCCCCGCCAGTCTGCAGTATTGGCGGCGGTGCGCTCAGAATCGTTGAGTTCCTGACCCGGGCGATGGTCCAAGGGAGCGAAGCCTTCCGAGCGGTCCGCGTATGTGTAATCGCCAGTGCCCAAGTAAAGGCACCCCGCAGCGTCGAAGGCCAACCCACCCCCCGAATGGTTGGGCTTGGGGATGCGTGTGGGTACCCGCAGGAGGATGCGCTGCGAAGCCAAATCCAAGACCCCGTCTCCACGCAGGGTGAAGCGGGACAAGCGATTCTCCAGAACTCCCGGCGTGCCGTGGTAACAGAAAATCCACCCGTTGGTGGCGAACCCCGGATGCAGGGCCAACCCCAACAACCCATCCTCCGGACCGGAGAAGACATTCAATGCACCGGCCGTTTCCAGGCGGTCACCGCCGGGATTCCAGACAGCGATCCGTCCCCGACGTTCCGCCAAAACCACGCGTCCATCGGTCGCCACATCGAGGGCGATGGGCTCGCGCAAGCCTTCGGCCAACACGGTGCGCTCCAGTCGGGAAGGAGGCTCTGCGGCTCCCGCATCGGCCACGGCGAACCAGCCAACAGCGAGCAAGGAACCCAGCCGCCCTCTCCTGCAACGCGGCTGCATGAACACCTTCTCAGGGAATCGGACGCACCACATAGCCACCGCTCTTGGCATCGGCTTCCATGTCGATGAGCCCACGCTTCTTGGCCTCAATGAGCAGGTCGTTAAAGGAGCGGAACCCGCAGGCCCGTTCGTTAAATCCCGGATTACGGCGCTTGATAGCCTGCTTGATCATCGAACCCCAGATGACGTCGTCTTCGTCCCGCTCTTCGGCGAGGTCTTCCACGGTCTCGACCACCTGGTCGAACGTCTTTTCTAGCAGGGACGCTTTGGCCTCCACCGCAGACACAGGCGCCGCCTCGGCGGAGGACGCGGACGAAAGACCGGTGGTTGCCACCGG
>JAPLUF010000111.1 GCA_026397755.1 Verrucomicrobiota bacterium | reverse complement strand
GCTTTGCTCTGCAGCAATCGATGCTCAACTTTCAAATCTTCGTCGCCAGCACCAAAGAAGCGATTGAAGATCTGTAGTGGTTGGTTCAGAGCAGGAATCGGACGACCCATGGCATCGTAGGAAAGCGTGCTGGATCGCGTCGGTTCTCCAACGCCACCATCGGTGGAAATTACCAGCGAGGGGAAGCGAGTCTTGTCGCGCAACGACATCGCGGCAATTTGATCTGCAGAAACCGTGTTTCGCAGGAACTTATTGTTCAAGTACGCACCGGTAAGAAACGTATCGGCTGTGTCGTGAGCCCCCATCTTGCGCCCCATGGGATGCGAGAGTCCGCCGATCACCGTCAGCTTATCGCGAAGCGGCTGAATGGGCTCCAGCGTATGGGATAGTTGATAGTTGGCACCTTCAGACTCCGGAAACCAACGCCACTTGGCATCACCACCTTTCGGGTTGGGAAGGCTGACCCCAAAGCCGAAATACATGGTGCAAAATCGTTTAGCGACGCCCTTCGCCGTGGATTTCTCACTGCCCATACATTCCAGCCAGGGAAGCCCCAGTGAAACTCCAGCGCCGAACAGGCCGGTGCCCCGCAAGAATGAGCGGCGGTCAAGGTGCCAAGATTTTTTCTTCATTTGCGGGTTTGTTAAACAGTTCACTAGACACAACAAGCTGGACCATGTCGCGCATCCGGTATCCGGCAGCAGCAAACTTTTCATCCAGTGCTTTGACTGGCTTTTGATCGCGCAAATCGAGCGACCTTCCCAGGGCATAGGTCAACAGCCGCCGCATCAAGGATCGCGCGAACTGATCGCCATACTCGCAGGCCAGACGTTCCTTGAGTTTATCCGGTCCATCCAGCTCTGAGCCGTTGGAAAATGAGTCTTTAGACACAACCGGTGACGTCACCATCTTGTCGCCCTTTTTGGTCCGAACTTCGGTGCGCCACAAGCCCACGGCATCGTAGTTTTCCAAGGCGATGCCCCACGGATCCAAATCGCGATGGCAACTGGCACAAGAGGGATCGCGGCGATGAGCTTGCAACTTCTCACGCATCGGAAGCTGATGAAATTTCGGATCGATGGAATCTAAGCTAGGCACGTTGGCCGGCGGTGGCGGAGGCGGGTCGTCTAGGAGGCGATCGCGAATCCAAACCGCGCGTCGAACCGGATGCGAGTCTGCGCCCGTCGAGCCCGCCAACAGGAAGCCTGCCTGTCCAAGCAATCCACCACGGTGCTGGTCCGCGGGAATCCGCACGTGGCGAAACTTCATACCAAGCACTCCTGAGACCCCATAATGCCGCGCCAAGGGCTCGTTCAACATGGTGAAATCTGCCAACAGAAAATCCTGGATTTTGCGATTTGATCGAACCATTTCCGCAAAAAACGCCCGGCTCTCGCCGATCATGTCCGTCTTTAGCCGTGCGTTGAAATTCGGGTGGTAATCCCGACTAATCTCGATGTTCTCAATGAGGTCCAGAGACAACCAACGATCAGGAAACTGCTCTAGAAATACCGATGACTTAGGACTGATCAGCATCCGTTCGACTTCCGAGCGAAGTATTTTCGGCTGCTTAAGCAAGCCGGCCTCCGCCAGATCAAACAATCGTTCGTCAGGCATCGAACTCCACAGGAAATACGACAACTTCGAAGCCAGCTCCCAATCGCCAGTCGGGCGCGATTTCGTTTGAAGCGATTGCTGCTGCTGAGCGCCTGGAAAAAATAGGAAATCCGGCTGAATCAAAACAAATGCCAGCGTCTCGCGTATCGCGTCTTCAATCCTGGGAAAGCCGGCCTTGATCTTGTCATGGAATTTTAACAACGAATCCACCTCTTTGTCCGATACCGGCCTTCGAAACGCCCGCCTGGCAAACCCCGAGAGAATTCGTCGCACGTCGGGTCGCCGAACTTGTTGATCGGACGCATTTTTCGTGACGATGTTGGCATGATGCGGCGGCGGCCATGTATCAAAGATCGGACCATGAAACTCGACTGATTGCACCTGCAGCACAGGCAGGTGCGGCTCGGCCGGGTAAGCAAATTTCTCGTCTTTGCCTTTGGCTCCCTTCGGCAGTTTCGAACCATCGTCATAGACATTCCGCACTCGCACCACCAAGCCCGGGATTTTTCCTTGGCCGCGAACGGGAAGCGGAAAGTCTTCAATCCGTCCCTTGAACTCAAAAACGTGACTGCCCGGTGCATTGACTTCTGTCACCGGGAACTCGCGAAACAGAATTTCCGTGTCGGGTTGATAGCCAACGGAGACTTCCAAAAGCGGGAAACCGCAGTTGGACTGAAGTTTGGCCTCCACAGCCACGCGAACCAAAAACTCACCCTGCTCCGGATAGTCCTTCTCTATCTTCGCTAAAAACTGTTGCTGCCTCCCAAGTTCACTCGCGATGTGTGCCTCGCCGAGCCAATTGGAGACGTTGGAGAGATCAAACCGGTGATGAAACTGTTCTGGCCGCGGGTGGGAAACGATGACTCGTTGCAAGGCACTTCGTGCGCATTTCAGATAGGCCTCAAGATGCACCGGTGTTAGTTCCAGCAGTCGACTGTCATTGGAGAATCCGTCAGAAGAAATGGGGTCAGCAGGCAGATCGCGGGCGAAGTCCATTTCGATTTGAAGCAGGTCGCGCATCGTATTCTGATACTCTATTCTCGTCAGTTTCCGCCGGAGAGCAGGTTGATCAGCACTCGACGATTCAACGAAATGCTCAAGCCCCGCTTCGATCCACTTTACGAAATAGGCCCGGTCGTCAGCGGTGAGTTGTTTTTCCTTCGCAGGCGGCATCTCGTTATCGCGAATCGCGCTCAGGACGAGTTGCCACTGTTTGGCGGCGTCGGGATGCTTCTGCAAGTCCACCTGAAGTCGATCCAGTCGCAGGCCCGCTTTCGGATCGCTGGCTCCGTGGCATGTGACGCAGTTTGAACGCAGGAGTTCCACGATGCGTTTGCGGCCATTCTCATCACGTTCGCCAGACACGACACGCTCGCCCAGTCGATCTGCGCCCAGCAGTTGAGAGCCAATTAACAGAATCAGGCTGATGGCAAATCGCCACCATTTAAGAGGAGAATTGGTTTTTGATGGGCTTATTTCCCAATTTATATCCCTCGAGGATAAGCTGTCAATGTGCCCGGTGACGGGGGGGTTGCTGCATACTGCCGGCGACGACTCATGTCCTTCAACAACCGCCGATCCCTGTGTCGGAAATCGTTCCCTGACCCCATTCCCGGCAATGCCTCAAGGCGGGCAAACAGGAAACCCAAGCCGATCAAGGAGATCGACGGATGCGCATCTCCCGCACATTTGGGCTCCAGGGGTGGCGCTGCTGAAGTCCTCCAGGCCAGCGGACGTGAACCGCGGTCGGTGGAGTGGCCCCGGTGATGAGCACGCGCGAGGAGTCTTGGGACCACCATCCGGACCCCGCTCGGATCTCGATGGCTGGGCCGCTGGAGTTGCCGAACTCGGCCCGAACGACCGCGCCGATGGCCATCGGATTGGGCCCGGGTTGTTCGAGTCGTAGTCCCCAACCAGGCCGGGCCCGGCGGTTGTGGAGCAGAGCGGTGGGCCCGGCGTGCTGGGTGACCACGAGATCGACCCGTCCATCGAGATCGAAATCACCCGCTGCGCTGCCGCGGCCCTCGCCAGGCAGGACGATGCCTGAGGCGGCAGGTGACAAGGCTTTAAAATTTCCGCGACCGTCGCCGGTCAGCAAGAGGCCCAATCCGGCGTCGTGTCGGGAAGTCTCGGCATCGACCCCGAAGAAATTCTGGGCCAGGAAGAGGTCTTGGTGGCCGTCCCCGTCGAAGTCGGCCGCGGTCAACCCGAAGGCCGGGGCCCACTGGGCCTCGCCGGGGAGCGCGTGAATCTCGAATCGATCACCCCGGTTAAGGAATACCGTCGAAGCATGCCATTGAGACTCGACACGTCGGGCTCGGGATTCATGAGGTCCGAGAAGAGCGATCAACCCCCCTTTGCCGTAGGCTTCGTGTGAGGGGACGGTTTCAGCAGCAAAGGGCAGGGCCTCACGGAGGGTGCTGAGTTCCCGCCAGGGTACCTCGCGCCGGTGCAGGGGGTCCCATGAGTGGATCAGGGGGGTGACTGTGCCTGGCACAAACTCGGCATAGGTGATCCGCACGGGGTCACGAGCGGGATCGATGCGGCCTTCGCCGAAATTCCAGCCCCAATTGCCTGCGGCGAGGTCGAGTCGGCCGTCGTTGTCGAAGTCGGCGGCGGTGAGTCCGGTCCAGCGTCCCTGGTAGTCGAGCCAGTCGGCGGCTTTGCCTTCGGCGGTCACCAGACCAGGTTTCCATGGACGCAGGTTGGTTCCATCAGCTCGAAAGAATCGCAGTGGACCGAACTCCGCTGCCAAGACCAGTTCCGGGCGTCCATCACCAGTGAGGTCGCTGGCGATCATGCCCGTGGCCAAGCCGGTGTTGGTTAGGGTGAGCCAAGGTGAATACTGGCCGTTTTGGCCGCGGAAGATCCGGGTGTCTGCCGACTCTGGCCAGCGTCCTGGCACATGCCGCCCAGCCACGGCCAGATCGAGTTCCCCGTCCCCATCCCAGTCTGCCAGCACCACGCTGCCGGAGGCTTGAAGGGATTGGTCGAGGTTTCGGAGTTGGTTGGTCCTCAGCACGGAGCCGAGTGGCTCAGGGGAGTTGCTGCCGGGAGAGGGTTGGTGCCCTGTAGCCAACACGATGCCGTGGCGATCGACGGCGGCAGCAATGCCCGTCACTGAATGGGCCTGCTTCGACTTGAGGCTGAGGTCGGGCCGTGGTTGAAAACCACCCGCGTGGTCATTCCGGAAGACCATCCATTCTCCCCGTCCGGCCAAGAGCAGGTCTTCAAAACCGTCGGTGTCGATGTCGAAGAAAGCGACTCCGGGGCCCTCGGTGGAAAGTCGACGGGGGAGCAGGGGTTGGCGCTCCAAATCCTCAGAGGACGCCTTGGTTGAATCGCGGTGATTCAGTGCAGCCGAAATATCTTCGAAGAGAGCCGTGGTCGAGAGCGGAGAAGTCGCGATGGGACTTTGCTCGGTTGCACCGAGGGCGACAGCAAAGTCTTCCAGCACTTCCACGTGTGAATTGGGTGGAACTGAGTTCAAGCGACTGCGTTTACCGCCAGGCCAGCGGACCTCCACCGTCACCGGTTGATCCGGCCGGGTGGCGAAGACTCTCAGGGCCTGGTCTCCGGACAAATAGCGCCCCCCGGCCACCATTTCTTGGCTCTGAGAAACAGGGCCACCTTCGACGAGGACCCGAGCTCCGATCCCATGGGTGTTGCCCCCGGCGCCGCGGAGGCTTACTGCCACGCGGGGCGCGGTGGAATCATTGCGGTAGAGGTCGGCAGCCTCACCCAGATTGCAGCTCACCACATCGAGGTCTCCGTCATTATCCAAATCGGCCAAGGCCATGGCCGTTGTCACACCGCGATCCGCGAATCCCCATTCGAGACTCATGTCTTTGAAGCGCATATCTCGCTGGTTTCGGAAGGCGAGGTTGGCGGTGTTGAGCCGCGGGAATCGTGACAAGTTGCGCAGGCGTTGTTCGGCGCTGGGAGTGCTTCGCTCCCGGGACTGTGCGGCCAAGATGTCGGCGTGCTGCACATCGTGTGCATTGCCGTTGGCCACGAGCAGATCTTCCCAGCCGTCGAGGTCCACATCGATGAAGACCGCGCTCCACGACCATTCCGTCGCCGCGATTCCCGAGAACTGAGCGATCTCCGCGAAGGGCCCGCCGGCCCGGGCCACATGCAGGGTGTTCCGTGTGACCTCCGGGCGGTATTGCGGGTCGTGGATTGGTGGGCGCAGCACCGAGGTCATGGTGTTGGGGCGTTGCCAGGCACGGCGTTCTGGATCGCGGCTCAGCATGTCCACCACGAAGAGGTCCATCAATCCGTCACGATTGATGTCAGCGACATCCACGGCCATGGAGCTGAGACTCTGGTTTCGGAAGAGTGTGCGTGGAGCTGCCTGAAAACCCGCGCCGGCGCGATTGAGCCAGATGCGGTCTTTCCAGTGGACGAAGTCGTTGCACACGTAGAGGTCGGGCCAGCCATCGCCATTGAGGTCACGGAACACGGCGCTGAGGCCCCAGTCGGTCGGAGGCGCTAGGAGTTTTTGGCCATCCTCATCAAGGAATGTGCCTTGGGTCCAGGAGACCGGAGCGAAGTGGCCCCCGCCCTGATTGAGGTAGAGAAAATCCCGCTCCCCGCGCTCCAGGATTTCTGCGCTGCCATCCCGTTCGCCGACCGCGACAAAGCGATCCTCCGGCGTCACCCGGATAGACCCATCGGCTTCCCGTCGCGCCTCGATTCTCAAACCAGGAGGTTGGTCTTTGAAAGTGGTGGTCCGGTAGTTGGTGACGTAGAGGTCGAGATCACCATCCCCATCGATGTCGGCCAGCGCCAGCGAGGTAGCTCCCAGGCGCTTGGAGAGTCGGTGCTGGTTGGATTCAGTGAAGTGTCCGGCCCCATCGTTCAGGAACAGTCGCGTGCCAAAGCCGAGCCCGTTGACCAGCAGGTCGAGGTCCCGGTCGCCATCGACGTCGGCCAAGACGGTGCCGGTGCTGGGTTGGTCGGCACACGTTGCGCCGCCGGCCTCCGGTTGACGCTCAAAGCGCCAGTTGCCTCGGTTGAAGTACAACTCGTTGGGGCCGTCCAACCGTGCGAAGTAGAGGTCGCACCAACCGTCTCCGTTGACATCTCCAAGAGCCACGCCGGATCCATTCTCCAGGATACGGTTGTTGGCCATGGCGGCCTCGCTGACGGTGTTGGTCACGGAAAGCCCGGTGGCGTCCGAGGGCATTCGAGTGAACCCTGTCCGAGTTCCTGTGAGGGATGGCAGGGAGCGGATGCGTCCGCCGGAAACATCGAGCCAAAACGGTGCCGGCGCACCGGATTCAGCCAAAACGGCTATTCCAAGTGCCCAGCCTACAGAGAGGAATCTGGGAAACCAAAGCATGAGGATTTTCCTCTGGCCTTAACAGGATTCTGCCCCCGGAGGGAAGCTCGGACTGGGGGAAGGTTTTTCGGATCCGGTGCTCTGGAGCCGGGGGCACCTCAGGGTCGTAGCTCGATCGTGTGCAGAATCGATTAAGGGTTTTGCGCGAGCACATCCAAGGCCGCGCGCACCACATGTTCTAACGAAATGGACTGGATGAAGCGGAAGTCTGCTGGGCAATGCCGCAGGAAACACGGAGCACATGGAGCCTCTCCCAGCAAGAGACGCTGGCGCATGGGACCTGTGTCATTATTAATAGGAATTTGCTTTTTCGATACTCCGCGATCAGGAGAGTTGGTTTTTGGTCAAGGCGTGGGATACCCAGTTTTTCTGGCAGGGAATCGAGGAAAGGGCCAACCCTCCAGACCGGTCACCTGCCCCTGATCCTTAGGTTCGATTCCGGGGCTGGCTGGATCGCTGGGAGCTGATCTTGCGTTCCAGTCGGTTGCGACATTGGATCAATCGGACATCAGAAGACGCCACACCGTGAACCCGAACAGCGCGCCAAAAGCAGACACTCCACACCACCCAAGGACGGTTCGCCAGCCGGTGTCCGACAAGGGTAGTCCGCCTTCCTCATAGCAACACAGCCGGTAGCCGATGAGCGCGCCGGTCAGGGCACCTCCCGCGTGGGCCGCGTTGTCGATCACGGACCACGCCAAAAGCCCGAAGACCGCCATGAACCCGACGCTCCGGAGGATGTTTGCTGCAAACCGGGGAGGAAGCAGATGCTTCCGCTTCCAACCCAGCACCGCGAGGAACCCCACGAAGCCCATCAGACCCCCTGAAGCGCCCACGCTCGTCCCCTCAGGAGAAAATGTGAGGCTGCAGAGGCTGCCGCCTAGTGTGCCAAACAACCAGAGCGGCAAGAGGACGTGGCGATGGGCGGTCCGCTCAATGAGCAGCGCCAGCATGATCCCAGAGGTCACGTTCATCCAGATATGCCAGACGTTGCCATGAAGCATGGGACCTGTGAGCAGGCGCCACACTTCTCCCCGCCAGATCTTGGGTTTAACTAGGCCGGCTCGCGCGATGGAGGAATCCAGTCCTACGACTGACTGGATTCCAAACAGAACAACCCATGTGCCGCTCAGGATCCAGGTTCTCCACAATGCGGAGTCACGAATGCTGAGGACCCAAAAGGAATAACGGACTTCGCGGGCACACTGTTGAAAATAGCTGGATGCGTTCAGTCGTAGCCGCCGTCTGGCATACGCAGCCTCGAACCAGGTCTCGGCGGATTGGATACCAAATACCAGAAGGACAATCGGGGCCTGCGGTGGTGCTCCGAGAGTCAGCAAGGTGACGAACGCTGCAACCGTCAATAGTGCGATCACCCGGTTGCTACGGATGGCCGTTTCGGTGAGACGGAAATCGCGTTCCTTCTGGGCCTCCCAGAGTTCCGGAACCTCAGAGACATGCGTCACGCGGGAACAGCCTGGAACTTCGACCCAATGGATAGGCGCCTTCTCGTCGGTTTTCTGGTTCCTCAGATGGGTTTCGATTTGGTCAAAACTCATTGGCTCGGATTTACCCCGCCAAACACCGGAGTCTCCGCCCAGGGTTGTCTCCGGCAACAAGTCCTCCTCCAACCAAGGGGCAGATTGAGAGCTTGGACTTCCGTGTGGTGGCATACCGCATCGTTTGACGACCGCAGAGGGCCCCGCAAGCCCAATGCCGTTACGGGACGAGGCGTGAGGGCACCATGTTTTCCGACAGGGAATCAAGGAAAGCGCCAACCCTCCAGACGGCTCACCCACCTCGATGCCTCGCTGCAGCCTCCACGCAGGTTCACCATTCTGCAGAAAAGCAATTGCGCGGCCGTCACGGGCCGGCCAACTCTCAAGTACTCCCCCTTCATTTTATTTTTGTATGTCTGCTCTGCTTTTGCTGGTCGAAGACAATGAGCTGAACCGTGACATGCTGAGCCGACGGTTGGAGCGCAAGGTGTATGTGATCCAAATGGCTGCCGATGGCGCTCAAGGGGTGAGCATGGCCATGGAGTTGCGACCGGCCCTTATCTTGATGGATCTGAGCCTTCCGGTGATGGACGGCTGGGAAGCCATTCGCCGGCTCACTGCTAACATTCCGGTCATCGCGCTCACCGCCCACGCCCGGGCTGAAGACGAGAAGACGGCCCGCGAAGCAGGGGCCAATGATTTTGACACCAAGCCCATCAATCTCAATCGCCTGGTTGGCAAGATCGAACACCTGCTGACGACCCAAGCCACCGGTACCCTCCCAGAGAACCCGTAGTCAACCGAACTATGAAAACACCTATCGCTATTCTGATGAAATCCCACCTCGTCGACCTTCTTCGATCATGGCTTTTGAGCGGCCTCAGCCTCGCCGCTCGCTGCGGATTTCTTCTGGCCCTGGTCACGTTATTTACCGCCCAGCCCATCGGTGCAGCGGAGCCTACCAACTCGGTGCTCCACTTCGATGGCAATGGTAGTTATTTGGAGTTACCGCCCCATATTCTCGATGGTTATAAGGAGATCACGGTGGAGGCATGGGTCAGGCCAGAACGGTTGGGCGAGTGGACCCGTTTCTTCGAGTTTGGATCGCAGAAAGATCGGTTCGTGGCTAGTTGGTATGGCAGCTACAATGTTCATGTCGCCACTGGCAATTGGACCGCTTTAGGCGAAATCAATTTACTCAACAGATATGACAAAATCGGATGGATTCATCTTGCGGTCGTGTCGAGAGTGGATGGATTTGAATCGTATATTAATGGTGAAAAAGCAATCGTAGAAAGAACACCTGAAAAACATTATCCAACCGGTGACGGTGAGTTCTATTTTTTTGGTAAAGACACGTTTGGCAGAGATGAAGAAGACTATTGTGGCCAGATGGATGAAATTCGCATCTGGGACAAAGCTCTTTCTGCAGCCGAAATCAAAGCTGGATTGCTCGGTAGATCGCATTGGGGCACTACCAACTTAGTGGTTTTGGTTAACTCGGATACTAACCGAGTTAAATCCATTAACATGAAAGAATCATCAGCCATCTTTCGCGGAGGTTTGATCTGGAAGATACAGGAACGCTCAGTATTGGAAATGTCGCGCCCACTCAATACGCAAAAATTGCAAATATTTCTACCATCAGAATTGAACGCTGCAACCAATCTGACAATAAATTCTATAAATCTAGATAAAGAAATCGCTTATGGTCATAGGCGAGGATTTGGTTCGCACGATGAATTTGCAACAAATTCCGCCGGTAGACGGAGTTTAGAATTAGATGCAAGCTGGCTTCTGCACCCGTCTTCCACGGAGATATTATTTTATACGTGGAGCTCTTCTGGGGATTTGTTTACGGCGGTTCATCCATTTAGTGTAACAGGTTCTGGATTGACTGCGCCCACGGTTGAATTGTCGAGGAGTGACACAAACGCATTACG
>JAPLUF010000123.1 GCA_026397755.1 Verrucomicrobiota bacterium | reverse complement strand
GGACGGTCAGGAGGTTGTAACCAGCGGCCAGAGCTTTGCTGTTGGCCAAGCTAACTTCACCGATCAAGGTGATCGTGGTGGCGGCCGGAACGTTGATGAAGAAGCCTTCACCCGGAGCCAAGGTCATGGCCGGAGCGTCCCAAGCGCCGTCAACGAACGCGTTGGCGACATACTTGCCGCCGGTGAACTTATAGACAGCAGTGCCATCCGGAACGTTCAGCACAGTGCCGATGGCGTTGTTGCCGTTATTCAACTGATTGCCGATCAGGTTGTAACCCTTGGCGAGGCTCAGTCGGACATATCCAACGATGTTCTGGCTGGTCACCTGGGCGGACCCAGAGACTGCACCGACAGCCGCGACGACGGCGGCCAAGAGGAGCGATTTAGTGTTCATTGTGGTTTGATTTATTCCGTGTGTGGGGAAGTTCTGTCAGGGCCTCAAGCGAGCGTCAACGGATTTTTAAGAAAAAAACCGGACTGTCTTTCGGCGGCTGTGGCGGTGTTGGCCAAGAGCATGGCGATGGTCATCGGTCCCACCCCGCCTGGATTGGGCGTAATCCAAAGGCACTTGGGTTGCACTTCACCAAAAGCTACGTCGCCAACAAGGCGTGTTCCGCTCTTGCTGGAAGGATCGCTGAGGCGATTGACCCCCACGTCGATGACCACCGCCCCTTCGCGAACCATGTCGGCTTGGAGAAACTCCGGGACCCCCATTGCAGCAATGATTACATCGGCCCGGCGACAGTGAGCGGCGAGGCCGCGCGTGGCGCTGTGGCAAAGCGTGACCGTGCAATTGGCCCGAGACGACTTCTGGATCAGGATGGCCGCCATCGGCTTGCCCACGATGTTGCCACGCCCCAGAACCACCACCTCGGCGCCGTTCAGCGGTACGCGGCTGCGCACTAGCAATTCGTGAACGCCCGCAGGGGTGCAGGGAAGGAACCCTCCCACATCACCCAGCATGAGCCGCCCCACATTGATGGGATGAAAGCCGTCCACATCTTTTTCAGGCAGAACCGCTGAGTAGATTACGGCCGCATCGATATGCCGCGGGAGCGGAGCCTGAACCAAAATGCCGTGGCAGTGCGGATCGGCATTGAGGCGGGCGATGAGCACCAGCAATTCGGTCTGGGTCGTCGTCTCGGGAAGCACCGTGGTGTGGGAGAGAACTCCCAACTCCCGCGCCTTCTTTTCCTTCATGCCCACATAAACTTGGGAGGCCGGGTCTTCTCCGACTCGAACAAAAGCCAACCCCGGCTGGATACCCTGATGCTTGAGAGCCGAGACGCGAACCAATGTCTCCTGGTGGATGTCGGCAGCAATGGCTCGACCGTCGATGAGATTGTTCATGGGGATTTGTTAGGCCGGGATCGGGCCGAGGCCGGGATCAGACCTGAGCAGGGTTGAGGCCGCTCAACGGGCTGAAACTTCTTCAATGGATTGCACGCGCAAGAGCACCTGGGTTCGATTGCGGGGATCCACAAATTCCTCGGCGACCACTTGGACCGTCTTACCGCGAAACCCCGCAATGGGAGTCTTAGGGTCCTGACCCACCAAGAAACCTAACATTCCCTCACCCGCCTGCGGACTGCGCAGTTGGTAATAGGACGGCGATTGAGGCTCCAGGCTCCGGACCACCTTACCTACCCGGGTCACGATGCGAATCTTCGCGGAAGAATATTGGATCGACGACTGCGCGACGCCGCCAACCCGATCCCCGGAGGTCGCCTCGGATGCCCTGGGGCTAGGCAAAATCGGATCGACCGCCACGGCCACAGAAAGCGGAGCCGGAGCCGACGGAATGGCAAGCGATGTCGGCGGCGGCGGCAATGACGCCACGGGAGCCACAGAGATCGCGGAGGACTTCGAACGGGTCGGATTCGGATTAGGAACCGCCGGCGAAACCGGATCACTAGAAACCGGATCACCATCTGCCGGGAGAATCCCTCCGGTCTTGACTGCCGCGAGCTTGGCCGCTGGAGCGCCTGAGACTTCGATGAACTGAGCTCCCACGTAGGCCGACAGGCCCGCGGGCGGTTCCACTTGCAGCCAGCCATCCGATTCACGGATCTCGCTCAGTGTCGCGCCTTTCTTAAGCACGCCCAACTCGCCGTAATTGCGGCCGGGGCCCACCCGCAACCGGGCCTCGGGGGCTTTGATTTGATGTGAAGCCCGATCCACCAGTGGCCCATAGACCCAGACGGCAACCTTGGCAGGCAAGGCGATGCGAATGAAACCGTCTTTGCTGCTCCCTTGGGTTTCTACCGTTTCCCCTCGCTTCATCCAGACGAGCACCTCGCCATCCAAAGAGGGTTGGGAGCGGACATTAACCCGGTCGCCCCGGATCACAACCGTGTCCGCCAACGCAGGGATCGCGCAGGTCAGGGCTGCGAGGAGAAGAAATCGAGGACGAAGATCGAGGGACAAAAGGACCGAAACGGACGAACAATTCATGCGTTCGAAAGCAATGACCGAATTTCGGTCGGCGTCAATGCGCGCCACTTGCCCAGCGGTAATTCTCCCAGTTTGATAGGTCCGATCTGAGTCCGTCGCAGCTCAACGACCGTGTGCCCCAAGACCTCGAAGAGACGGCGAATTTCTCGATTCCTGCCTTGAGCCAACTCCAACTCGACAACGCTGTGGGAGTTGTTGGCATCGACCAATCGAATACGTTCGGCCTTCAGCGTTTCACCCTCGTGCTCAACTCCCTGAGTGAAACGGTTCAGTTGCGAGGATTCCAATCGTCCCTCGACGACCGCCACATACTTTTTGTGCACCCCGTACCGCGGGTGGGTGAGTTTCAGCGAGAAATCACCGTCGTTGGTGAGGAAGATCAGCCCCTGACTATCTCGGTCCAAACGCCCCACAGTGAACAAGTTAGACCACTCGGCAGGCAGAAGGTGGGAGACGACACGGCGGGTTTCCGGATCGATCCGGGTACAAATGAAGCCGGGCGGCTTGTTCAGCGCGATGTAGAGCTTCTTGCGGGTCCGCACCGGCGCCCCCTCCACCGAGACCGCGTCGTGAAGCGGGTCCACCTTGGACCCCAACTCAGTCACCACACGCCCGTTGACCGTCACCACCCCGCGGAGAATTAATTTTTCGGAGGCACGCCGCGAGGCGACACCGGCATCTGCAAGAAACTTCTGAAGTCGGACAGTGGACATGGGATGGGGAAAAATCGCGACGCCGATTGTGGATCACCTGAATCACCCACAACCGGCGTCATTGCTGAGTATGAGTCCGTGATTCTGAACGTCAGCCTAGCAAATCGGAGTCTGCGTTGGAGACACAGGGCTTCTCCGGCTGGGCAGGCCGCACGATCACTCGGGCGGACGAGTCTTGCGCAGACCGGTCACGCGATCGCCTTCCTTCCATTGGGAACGGCCCTTGAGTACGGCGACGCGCTCGAAGCGCTTGAGGACATTACGTTTGGCCCCGGTGGTCCCGGAGGCGCGTAGGCTGTTGTGCTGCGACATAAAATCGAATGTTCCGCTGGCGACGATAAAGGCCCCTCGAATGGACCGACCGCAACCAGCGAGCCGTTGGTTGTAGCGGGAGGCGTGGGAGATGCAAATCGGATTTTTCAGAGAAATCGCATTCACTGCCCTGCGCCTCCGCTGTTTACCCTCACTTTCCGCATGCATTTACAGCCCATCCAGGGAGATGGTGAACGCCATGCCGCTGGTGGCCCAATCAACCTTTCGACCCCTGATAGGGCTAGGAAACCCCCACCTGCAAACCCTCCTTCCGGCCATCGCACGACACATGCCTCCCCTGCCCTGGTCTCGGGAACGGTTGGAATTGGCGGATGGGGATTTTCTCGATTTGGATTGGCTCAATCCCGGGCAAGGCCGATTGCTCATCCTTTCCCATGGCCTGGAAGGAAACTCCCGCCGGCCGTACGTCGCCGGCCTAGCGCGGGCTGCAGCCCGCCGAAGTTGGTCGGTGCTGGCCTGGAACTTCCGAGGCTGCTCCGGAGAACTCAACCGCCTGCCGCGGTTTTACCACAGTGGGGCTTCCGAAGACCTCGCTGCGGTCGTGACCCACGCGGCACAGACCGGCCGATTCGAGGTGCTGGCACTCGCCGGATTCAGCCTCGGCGGTAATATGACGCTCAAATACCTGGGCGAACGCCACGCCTCAACGGTGCCTGTCGCCGCCGGGGTCGCCATTTCCACCCCGTGCGACCTGGCGGCGGCCTCGGCAGCGATGGAGACCCTCCAGGCCTGGCCTTACATGTCCCGATTCCAGAGGGACATCCTGCGCAAATGGACCCTGAAAAAAGCAAAGTTCCCGGGGCTGATTCCAGAGATCAATCCCCGCTACCAGCGAACTTTTCGTCAGATCGACGACACCTTCACCGCGCCACTCCACGGGTTCGTCCATGCAGAGGCCTACTGGCAAGCGTGCTCGGCCAACGCCTTCCTGCCGTCGATCCAAGTGCCTGCCCTTATCCTGAATGCGGCGGACGACCCGTTCCTAGCCCCCAGCTGTTTCCCACACGAATTCGCCAGCCACAGCCCTTGGGTTCATTTAGAGGTTCCAGAGCGCGGCGGTCACGTCGGATTCATGGACCGCTGGGGATCCCGGTGCGATCTTTGGTCTGAAGTTCGGGCCCTAGAGTTTCTGGAGTCGTTCTGCCCTGTGTGAATTAGCCCCCATTCGGCGTTTGAACCGCGACGGGCCCCGCGATCGAGGGCTTGCCAATCTCTATCCATCGTCCATCAACACGGTGTGCTTCACCGACTCGTCCTCGCGTTGTGCCTGTGGGTCAGCCCACTCCTGGCGGAAGACTGGCCCCGACTCTTGGGACCACGGCTCAATGCCACCAGCTCCGAGAGCGGCCTCCTGCCCCGCATTCCCAGCAATGGCCCTCCAGTACGCTGGGACAAGGCCATTGGCACCGGATATGCGGCGCCGTCGATCGCCCAGGGGCGACTCTTTCTCTTTCACCGTCAGGGCAACCAAGAACTCACCGAGGCCTGGGACGCCCAAACGGGCACCCCAATTTGGAAGCACACGCAACCGAGCGCTTACCGCGACCCCTATGGCTACAACAACGGACCTCGTTGCACACCACTCCTTCATGACAACCGGGTGTACACCTTTGGGGCTGAAGGGCTTTTGAGCTGCCTCGAGGCCGAGACCGGCAAACAGCTCTGGCAGCGCAACACGGCCGCAGAATTCGAGATTCCCGGGGCCTTCTTCGGTGTCGGCAGCACCCCGTTGATGGAAGGCGGGAAACTGCTGGTCATGGCAGGCGGACAACCCAACGCCACGGTGATCGCGGTCGATCCGAAGACTGGGAAAACGCTCTGGGAATCGGTGGGCGAGAAGAATTGGACTGGCCAATCCATGCTCGGATGGCCTGGTGAGCGAACCGTCCAGTGGCGGCGCTGGGAGAAGACCGCCAGCTACGCCTCCCTAATCGCCTCAGAAATTCACGGGCGACGTGTGGTTCATGCCCTAACCCGACAGGGACTCACGGTGCTCGATCCCAACAACGGCCAAGTACTCTTCAGCCGCTGGTTCCGCGCCCGAGCCGATGATTCAGTCAATGCCATGACCCCCTTGGTGATCGGGAACGACGTACTCATCTCCAGCGCCTATTACCGTTCCGGATCGGTGCTGCTGCGCGGAAGCCCCGGGGCTACGAACCTCACCGAAGTCTGGTCCGGCCTCGGATTGGAGATGCACTGGAGTCAACCCATCCGAGTCGGAGCTCATCTCTATGGCTTCAGCGGACGCAACGAGCCCGACGCAGTCTTGCGTTGTGTGGAGTACGAGACCGGCACGGTGGCCTGGGAACGCAGCGAACGCTGGCCGCCACACAGTGCCGAACAACCCCCAGTCTTCGGCCGCGGCTCCTTCATTCTGGCCGAGGGGCGACTCCTGGCTCTGGGCGAAGGCGGCTTGCTCGGGCTCTTCCAACCGAACCCGGGACGTTGTGAGGAACTCGGACGCTGGCAGGTCCCCTCGCTGCATTACCCCTGCTGGGCGGGACCCGTGCTTTCAGGCGGCCTCCTGTACCTGCGCAGCGAAGACCGACTGGTCTGCCTAGACCTGCGCGCCACGGCCAACCCTGGAGCCTTGAAACCTTGAAGCGAATCGGTGATCGACCCCGACGGCGCGTCTGCCGTTTCCTCTCGCCCCCATGGATCCGTGGCAATCCCTTGAAACCCAAACGCGACTCGACCTCGCGTTGGAGAGCCATCGTCGCTGGACCGGTCGCGATCTGGTTCCTGAATTAGCAGCAATGGCGACAGCAGAGCGGCACGAAGCCTTGTGGTCGATGCCCCGGGTGCTGGTCTCCCACGGCATCGAGGAGGACCCGGTTTTCTGGTACGGGAATCAGGCTGCTCTGACCCTCTGGGAACTCGATTGGAAATCCTTCACGCGGACCCCTTCCCGCTACACAGCCGAAGCACCCCTTCGAGAGGAGCGCGCCGAACTGCTGGACCGGGTCACACGGGCCGGGTTCATTGACGATTACGCCGGAATCCGCATTTCCAAGACCGGGAAACGCTTCCGCATCCAGCAGGCCGTAGTGTGGAACCTGCGCGACCAGCAAGGCGTCTTCGCCGGCCAAGCTGCCTCATTCACCGATTGGGAATTTCTACCATGAAGACCGCCGCCATCCTCGGAGCCTCCGCCGACCCTGCCAAATTTGGACACAAGGCCGTCCTCGCCTACGCCCTTCAGGGCTACACGGTCTGGCCAGTGAATCCCAAGGAACCCCACATCGCCGGCCACCCCGCCTATCGCGACATCGCCTCACTGCCGGGCCGCCCCGAGGTGATCAGCGCCTACTTGCCGCCCCTCATTTTGCTCGGAATTTTGCCGACCATCGCCCAAAGGGGCTGTGACGAACTCTGGCTTAATCCCGGCACCGACAGTCTGGAGGTCGTCGCAGAGGCTCAGCGCTTAGGTCTGCCGATCATCCGGGCCTGCAGCATTGTCGGGCTCGGCCTATCCCCGACCCAATGAAGCATTCCGAAGTGCTCGAGTGAATCGCCTTCCACCGGAGCACGGAAGTCCACCCCAACACACTTGGACTGGACTGCCGGCGCCGTTGAGGTTCAATCACGGGATGGCTTCCTTGACCCATGCGCTCATGACTGCCGCCGCCTTGGCCACCCTACCTCTCTCAGCAGCCAAACACTTGCTCTACGTCGGCACCTACACCGGCCCGAAGAGCGAGGGTATTTATGCCTTTCGCTATGACGATGGCACCGGAACCGCTGAACCCCTCGGCCTAGCAGCCAAGTCCGCCAACCCGAGCTTCCTGGCAATCCATCCCAACGGGCGTTTTCTGTATGCGGTCAATGAAACAGACCAATGGCAGGGCAAGCCCGGTGGGTCGGTGAGTGCCTTCGCCATCGATACCGCCACGGGAAAACTGCGTGAACTGAATCAGCAATCCACGATGGGCAACAGCCCTTGCCACCTGTCCGTGGACGCCACCGGAAATCACGTCCTAGTGGCCAATTATGGCGGTGGTAGCGTGTTATCTCTACCCATCCAACCCGATGGTGGCCTCACCCGACACACCTTCCTCTCGCAGCACACCGGCGGGAGCATGAACCCGGCCCGACAAAAGGATCCGCATGCCCACTCGGTGAATCTTTCGCCGGACAACCGCTTCGCCTATGTCGCCGACCTGGGCACAGACCGCATCCACGCCTACGTGTTTGAATCGGCCCGAGGACTCACCGCTGCCAAGCCCCACCTCGATACCCGCTTGAAGCCGGGAAGCGGGCCCCGCCACTTCGCTTTTAGCCCCGATGGTCATCACGCCTACGTCATCAACGAGATGCTCTGCACGGTGACGGCTTTCCGGCACGAACCGGCTACGGGCAGACTCTCCGAAGTGGGATCGGTTCCTACGGTCCCGGCCGGAACAGACATGACCGGCATATCCACCGCGGAGGTGAGAGTTCACCCCTCCGGAAAATTTGTCTTCGGCTCAAACCGTGGCCACGATTCCATCGCCGTTTTTACCCGAGACCTCACCACTGGGGCCCTGACCCCGGTGGAAGTCCGCAAGATCGGCGGGCAGACCCCCCGAAACTTCGTCATCGATCCGTCGGGCCATTTCCTCTTGGCCGCAGGACAAAGCTCGAACGACATCCGCTCGTTCCGCATCGATCCGACGACAGGCCAACTCAGACCGACGGAGCAACACTGGGAGGTGGGTTCCCCGGTGTGTCTGCGGTTCGTGCCCCTGAAGTGACTTAAACTAGGCTAGCCCAGCGAGGGTCGGCCGATAGTTTGCGGACCAAGTCCTTGATCTTCTGGGACTCGGACTTGGAGGCCACCAAGGTGGCGTCATCGGTGAGCACCAGAATACTGTCCTTCACACCGACGAGGGTAATGGGGGTGCGACCCCGGGTGCGACTATCGAAGACGATGTTGCGGGCCGCATCCACGTGCACCACGTCGCCGACGGCAGCATTGCCCTCGGCATCTTGCTTGAGGTGGCGGGCCAGCGCCGGCCAAGCCCCCAGGTCGTCCCAGTCGAAACGACCATCGGCTACGACCACGTTCTGAGCTTTTTCCATCAAGGCGAAATCGACGCTAATCTTCGGAATCTTGGGGTATTCCTGGGCCAAGACTGTTTCAAGCCGCTTGGGACCTTTGGCCGCCGCGGCAAGCCAACGCTGGCAGGCTTGGTGCATCTCCGGTTGGTGCTCGGACAACGCGTTGGTGAGGGTCACAAACGACCACACGAACATTCCGGCGTTCCATCGGTAATGCCCCGAGGCCAGGTATTCCTGAGCTTTTTCTAGGGAGGGCTTCTCCACGAACCGCTCGACCTTGAAGAAAGGGGTCTTGAGTGCCCTGCCAGCTGCGGGTGCCGGTAAGGCATTCCCGGAATGAATGTATCCATAGCCAGTCTCCGGACCGGTGGGCTGAATTCCGATGGTGACGATCACCTGCCCGCGCGAGGCCACTTCCAAGGCGTCCGACAGTACTTGGCGGAAGCCCTTTTCGTCGTGGATGACATGGTCAGCCGGCAATACAGCCATGACCGCAGTCGTCGAACGCGCCCCGACTACCGCCGCGCCCAACGTGACCGCGGCGCAGGTGTCGCGACCCACGGGTTCGCCGATAATATTTTCTTTGGGCAACTCCGGTAACTGCCTCCGAACTTCGGCCGCCTGAACGGCGTTGGTGATGATGAG
>JAPLUF010000068.1 GCA_026397755.1 Verrucomicrobiota bacterium | reverse complement strand
GGCGGCACTCCGACGATCACATGCAAATCGGAGGCACCCATCGACACGGCTTCGATGAGCAGTCGATCCATCCGGGAATGAATGGCTTCGGCGATATGAGGGTTCATGATCTAAGAAATCGTCGAAAAAAACCGGCGCACCGCTCCAGGAAGCCCGGGCGCTCAGAACGCCTCAAACCATCGCTCGCCGCCAGGGAATCGGGCTGGATTTGCCAAGCCTGAGTAAAGGAAACCCGGGCCTCTTCATGAAAGCTCAGCAAAAGCTGGCAGTCTCCCGCCAAGAGCCATGGCGAAATCTCACCCGGGGCCAGACTGCAGGCGTCCCGGGCCGATTGCAGCGCCTTGGCGAACTGACCATGGAATCGGCGGATCCGCCCGGTCAGCCAGGCGCAGGTCCAGTCGGACGGAAGAACACTGCGGGCTCGTTCGAAGCAATGATCGGCCTGTTTTTCGCGGCGCGACAAGAACACATCGCCCCGAGCCAGCCAGACGTAGGCCGAATCACCCCGCTCCTCGATGCTGGCATCGGAAAAGGCGATGGCATTGTCGTGGTCCCCCAAGCGCCCGAGCGCGACAGCCTTCGCGGCCAACAACTCCGGCGCCTGCGGGAATCGCTCCAAGGCCTTGTCGGCCCACAACCGGGCTTCGCGAAATTCGCCCAACTCAATCAAGGACCGCACCTGCCCCGCCCAAGCCGGAGCGCTCGTCGGATTGTGCTCGAGCACGCGGGCGAATAGCCGCAGGGCCAATTCGAAGTCACCCAGGCAGAATGCGCGCTCGGCCTCTGACGACCAGTGTGTCTCTCCGGCGGCCGGCCGCAGAGACTGCTGCCCGGAAGAGTCCGGCTCCGTTTCGAATTCCAGTTTCCCAAAGCGGCTCATGGCTGTGTTTGATCGTGGAAAAACCATCGGCCATAGACCCGACCTAGGAAATCGGAATGTCGCACCCCCGACATGCGGTGAAAGGCCTCAGCGAAGGGTGCCTCGGCATTGCGGCGGACTCCGTTCACCATAACGCCCCACTGGCGGGGCACCTGTACCGTGGGCCAAACAAACCACTGTCCGGGTTCCACCACTTGCTCGCCCTCGATCGGCATGCCCTCTAAGCGCGGCACCTCCCGGCCATTGACCTTCACCCCCTTCGTCGTGAAGACGATCCGGTCGCCCGGAAGCCCAAACACCCGACCCACGATAGGTCCCTGCGCGAAAACCCAGGGATTGTCACCCGCAGGTTGGATGCGGAACCCCTCTTGATGGAAAGCGATCGAATCTCCGCGCTGCACGTCGCTGGCACGGACCCGCGGGTTGAACACCACGGTCCGATCCTCGGTGGTGATCCGCAAGGGGTTGGCCACGCGACGCCGGAACTGATCGAAGCCCGGCAGGTAGACGAGCGAATAATAAATCGCCCAGCACACCAGCGGCAGCAGGATCCGCTCAGCGAGGCCAGCCGGGTGGCCCTGGTTCGCTTCACGCTGACGCAGCATCAAGAACCCCAGTCCGCTAGAATGACAAGAAGCCATGCCTCCCATAAACCATCCCATGGTCGGATGACACAGCAGGATCACGGTGGCCACCGCGCTCAGCCACCAACCCGCCAAGAAAACCCAGCCCAAGGTCCGCTGACCCAACAGCGCATAACCCCGGCCCGGAATGAGGGCTGCCAAGAACCACTGGAATCCCGTCAACTCCAACCCCATCCCTTGGCCTAGCGGGCTACTCCACCACATCCGCCGGAGCGCCAGCCCGAGCCGATCGAGTGACTGTCCCAGGCGCGGGGAGATCCACCGACGCCCAGCGCGCGGCGGGTAATAGCTTGAGGTCTCGGAATCCATCCGCCGAAGAAGTTGGGAACCTCAGTGCTGCTGCTTGTTGTGCAAGGTCACATCCTCCTCCGGTTCGTAATATCCAGAGGTGTGCCGCAATTCTTGGGTTTTTCCGATCATCTGCTCGAAGAACCGGAGGACCTCGACACACCCTTTGCCTTGGAATCCCTCGACATGGATTTCGACCTCTCCGGTGGGGCCGATGGTGATTTCGTATTCGCGCGCTTTCATGGGGCTGTTGGTCGGTTGGAATCTACTGGGGGATGACTGCGTCAGGACCGCACCTTAATTCTGCCAATGTCGGACCCGGAGACGGATGGACTGATTCTGTTCTACGGTCTCCTCGACCAAATCCATCCCCTTGCCTGCCATCTCGGATTTGAGCTTCGCCAACACATAGTGCTGAACCGTCCGGCCGGCGATCTCATCGCCGATGGCTCGGAGTTGCACCTCGGTTAAGCACTCTCCGGTGACACACACCGAATCGCGCCCGCGGGCATCACGGCTGAACTCGACATTCACCCCGTCGCGAGCCAACTGGATCCGCTGATCCCGACCCAACGTGCCCGTCACGGCCGAGCAGTTCGGCACATCGAGGGTCACTGTGTTTGAACCGGCACGGAGGTCTTGGTTCAGGCCTTGTTGGGCGACCTCTCGGGCCACGCTGAACCCCATCGACACCGCAGCCGAGGCGACTGCGGCGCTAATGGCAGGCCAAGAACTAACGACGATGGGGGCAATGATGGCGACAGCACTCATGAATTTGTGGGGATTGTCAGGACGTTATGAAGTTGGACCGGGCTGGTTCGGATTCGTCACGCAAGATCGGACTTTTTCTCAGAACTCCATCTTTCTCGGCAAATGTTCCCCCAGACCCGCGTTGCGGGGAGTGCTGGCATTGCGCGCCCGACCCTCGGCCCAACTGCGGAGTCGGTTGATTTGCTCATCCATGGTCCGGGCCAGCGGGACGGTCTGACGGATGGAATTGAGGACATGCTCGGTCGTCAGATCTCCGCCATCGTAGAAGGCCTCGTACAAAGCGCTGTTGATGGCTTCTTCAATCTCGGCACCACTGAAGTCGGTTGAGGCTGCCGCCAAGACGGGCAAATCAAAGTTTTCGGGAAACCGACCCCGCCGCCCGATGTGTACTTTAAAGATATCGGCACGCTCGGGTTCTGCCGGAAGATCCACGAAGAAGATCTCGTCGAGGCGGCCTTTACGGAGCAACTCCGCCGGCAAGTGCGAGATGTCATTGGCCGTGGCGACGACGAACACCGGCGCATTCTTCTCGCTCAACCAAGTGAGGAAAGTACCGAAGACGCGGGCGGCCGTGCCCCCATCGCTAGAACCACTCCCTTGGGAACCGGAAAAGGCCTTGTCGATTTCGTCTACCCACAGGATAGCCGGAGCGACCGACTCAGCGACCGCGATGGCCCGGCGCACGTTCTCCTCGGACGAACCCACGAGGCTACCGAACATCCGACCCATGTCGAAGCGCAGCAGCGGCAGTTGCCACTGACTCGAGATGGCCTTAGCGCAAAGGCTTTTGCCGCACCCCTGCACGCCCAGCAGCAGCACTCCCTTGGGGAACGGCAAACCGAAGATCCGCGCTTCCGGCGAGAAGGCCGCGGAGCGTTTAACCAGCCAGTCCTTGAGAATGGTCAGGCCACCCACGCTGCTGAAGTTCTCGGTGGTGGCGTAATACTCCAGCAGGCCGCTCTTTCGGATGATTTGCTGCTTCTCGGCGAACACCTCGTTGACGTCGTCTCCGCTGAGGCGGGCGTCCTTAACGATGATCTTGGCGAATACGTTCTCAGCCTCGCCCAGCGTCAAACCCAAGGCCGCTTGCAGCAACCGATCACGGCCCGCCACGTCGAGATTAATGACCACTTCCTTGATGGAGCGCACATCCTCCAGAATTCGATCCAGCAACGCACCCAGGTCTTCCTTAGTGGGCAGCGGGAAACTCAAGACGGTAATTTCCTTGTCCAATTCCGCGGGAATCTCCAGCAGTGGCGACACTAGGATGACCGTCTTGAAACTGTTCTTCAGGTTCAGAGCGATGTCCTTGAGCTTACGGATGACAGCAAAATTGGACTTCGCCAGGAACGGATGAAAATCCTTAAAGAGGAAAATCGCCGGTTCCACCTGTTCCAGCACCTGGTCTAGAGCGGCGAGTGGGTCTTTGGTGGCACCCGAGCGTCCCTTCTGACTCTGGATACTCGCGCCGGCCAACACGATGCCCGTGGAGTAAGACCACTCGAAGGCCTTCTTGCCCCGGCGGGCGGCGATGTCCATCACCACAGGGATCACGCGCAACTCCTCGCTGGTCTGGATATAGATCAGCGGATACCGAGCTCGGATGAGCACCTCGAGTTCGGAGGCGAAAGTGGGGGCGGTCATGGAGAAGTCGATTCAGTGGAGGGGGAGGCGTCGCTCGAATCCAGCGCGGTCTGAAGAAAAAACGCCAGTTCCGGAGTCAAGTTGTGGGCCAGGATGCGCCCGTCGGTCAGCAGCATTAGCTCCGAAATCACCGGAACCAATTCAGGGCCTGGAACAAGAATGGGGGGCCCGGACGGTTCCCGCCCCGCGGTCAGTCCACAGGGCACGGTTCCATTCGATCGTTCAGTGAGCGGCGTCATGCAGTGAGTCTTTCAGTCAATGAACCGCAGTCCGGCCTCCATCCCGATGCGGGTAGCCTCGTGAGCCTCGCTCAACCGGCCGGGTGCCTTCAGTTCCGGATGACGGCTGCTGAACCAACCCGGCCAGAAGCCGGTCCTCAAACTCACCTCCACCTGGGGCAGATATTCCGCGATCCACGCAGCAGCCGGGCGCCAGCAGCATTCCAGGTGCCCCGGCAAAAGGAGGTGCCGCACAATTAGGCGAGTTTGCCCCGCCGCCCAGAGCAGGTTGTCCTGGACGGTCGAGCAGTAATTCTCCACCCGGGCGATGCGCCGGGCGCAGTCGTCGTTGCCGAACTTGAGGTCAGCCACCCAACCATCGAAGACCCCGTCCAACAGGGCATTGGACTCCGGAGTGCCGTGGGCGTTGGTTTTCCAAACCACAGGCAATCCGTCCGGAAGGGCCGCCACCAGTTCCAAGGCCGAAGCCAAATGAATCGTCGGCTCGCCCCCGAGGATCATCAGGCTGCGCACCGCGCCGGATTCCCAAGCCCGACCGATGCGGCTCAGCAGAGCCTCCCGCTCGATCCCTTCGGGAACGGAACCCGCCGACGCATCCCAACTTTCGCGACCGGTGTTGCAGAAATCGCACCGGAGATCGCACCCGCTGAAGGCCACGGCGAAGACAGGGCACAAATCGGATTCATCCCCCACTTCGATCTGGGCACTGAAAATGCGCCCCTCAGGACCGGCATGACAGGGGCCTCTTTGGCCGGCCAGACGATCCACCCCGCAGCGATGCGCGCACCAATGACAATGACGCAATTGTTCGCGTGCGATGGCAGCCCGTTGGGATGCCAACCCAGCGCGCGAACCCGTCTCCGAATGCCCGGCTCCAACACATCGAATCGGGTTCCGGCCGCGGCTCGAGCTCGCGACATAAAGCCCCTCTCGCAAACCCGGCTCCTGTACCGAAGACAGGCTCAAAAGAGTTGCCTCCACCAGGGTTTTAAGTCGGCACCGATCGGCGGAGTGACACCCGCCGGATTCGCAATACTCGCTGTCACGCGCGCTCGCAAATCTTCCGGAACCGGCGTCTGGGACCGGTCCCAGGCGATCAGTGCCTCTGGAGTCTCGAAGTCGACCGGCGTCCGACCCTCCGTGTGCTGAGTGGACGCACTTTCCAAGTTCGCCTGAGTGACTGTTTGAAGTCGTTGGGACGGGGTGCTCATGGGGGAATTGGCAAAAATAGGGGTTTAGCCGGTCTTGACGAATGCAGCCGAGAACGCTCGGCGGGCTCGGTGCAGTTTACCACGGACGGCATCGGAACTCTGTTGGGTAATCTCGCCGACCTGTTCGTAGCTCAAGTCTTGATCCGCGACCAAGAGCAGCAGGCACCGATACTCCTCCGGCAAGCAGTCCAAGGCAGTTTGAATTCGCTGCCCGAGTTCCTTGGTCTCAAGCGCCCGCAGAGGATCCCCAGCCATGGAAGGCTGAGACTCCAAGAGCGAGGTGTCGTCGGTGACGTGGATATTTCGCGCAGACCATCGCTGCCGCAAGTTGGTGCAATGGTGGAGGGTGATCCGGTAGAGCCATGTCCGGATCTCGGAGTCGCCCCGGAAGGATCCCAAATTTTGGAATGCCTTCACGAACACGTCATGGGCGGCGTCTTGCGCCTGCGCCGCATCCCCCAGAAACCGCAACGCCAGATAATACACCGGCTGCGCATGGGCGGCATAAATCGCCTCGAAATCGGCCGGTACCCCTCCCTGTCCACCCACGCTGCCCCCATTTTCCGGAGCATTTCCCTGCTCCTCGCAGGCGATCTCCTTGGGTTCGGGCGCGATCATCACCTTCTTTGGACAAGGCCACCGCGCCCATGTCACGCGGGAAAAACTCCCATCGCTGGAACCAAACCCTCCGCTGAGTCCGGTTGCATGGGCGAACACGTTGACGACGGGATGGATTTGATACATTAATATCGATGTATGAAGACCATCACGATCAATGTATCTGAACCGGTGTACGAGGATTTCCAGAGATTCGCCCAAAAAATGGATCGGAAGGCCTCCGAACTCATCCGAGAGGCCATGGAAGCTTACCGCCAACAGCACATGCTGCGTCGAACTTCGCTACGGGATCGGCGTCCCGCCAGCGTCGGGGGCCCCATCCAACCCATCACCTCCGAAGACGATTTGCTGGGAGAAATGCTGCATGACCTACGGGATTGATACCGACTTCCTAGTCGCGCTGGAGATCCGGGATCACCCATTCCACCGGGAAGCCGACGCCTTGCTCCGATCGTTGCTGGATGGCGGGCATGACCTAGCCTTAGCACCACAAACCCTCGCGGAGTTCCTGCATGTGGTGACCGATGGGAAACGGATGCCGACCCCTCTGCCGATGTCCGAAGCCCTCCAACGGGCGGAGCATTGGTGGCAGGCCGCGGAAGTGATCCGGGTCTTCCCTGACGGCCCATCGGTCACGGAATTCCTGGCTTGGAT
>JAPLUF010000214.1 GCA_026397755.1 Verrucomicrobiota bacterium | reverse complement strand
TACCCGCGCGGTTCAAAGAAGAAATGCCCGGACTGGCGCGAGGTCATCGAGATGCCCCACGCGATGAGGGCCGAGAGGGCCGGATCGATGAAGAGGAACACGTAGGAGACCACGAAGGACAGGGCGCTGATGAGGTGCAGCGATTGGTTGATCCTGCTGTGGTGGTAGTAGCGGTGGTCGTCCCAGCGTTGGGTGCGCAACGCTTCGAGGTAGTGGGAAAACGGAGCGGTCATGATGCGGTTCATGGAGGTGTTGATGATGCAGACCGTTGGATCGGCCTGGTTTCGATTCCAATGCGGCTGTGTGAAGCTCTGATGGCGGTCCTGTTTCGATACCGAAATATCGACAATCTGCCATCGGTTCGTTGCTCAGTCGGTGCTGGATGGGGGAGTGACCGAGAGGACTCTAGCCAAGTCGAATCAAAACATCCCACAACCAGCGCGACCCTTGCGGATCGCCTTGGTGACGGAGACCTATCCTCCAGAGATCAACGGTGTGGCGAGCACGGTGGCTCAGTTGGTGGCCGGCTTGTTGCGGGAGGGGCAGTTCGTCGAGGTGACGCGGCCGCGTCAGCCCAAAGTCGATGGGGTGTCCAAGAAGGGCTCCAGTTCTGGGTTCGGTGTGCTGGGGCATGGGTGTGGATCACCCGGGAGCGAACCGACGCGCTTTTCCGAACGACTCACCTCCGGGATTCCCATTCCACGGTATCCAGAACTAAAACTGGGACTTCCGGCCGCCGGTCGGTTGGAACGGGATTGGAGGGCGCAACCGCCGGACATCGTGCACATCGCTACCGAGGGCCCGCTGGGATGGTCGGCGTTGCGTGTGGCACGTCGATTGGGCCTTCCCGTGGTTTCCGAGTTCCGGACCAACTTCCATGCCTACAGTGCCCACTACGGTATAGGGCCTCTCCGTCACTGGGTTCTGGGTTACTTGCGCCGTTTTCATAACCGGTGCGCCTTCACCATGGTTCCGACGACGGGATTGGCTGCGGAATTAGAGGCTTCCGGCTTTGAGCGCTTGAAGGTGGTGGCCCGTGGTGTGGATGCCAGCCGCTTTCATCCCTCCCGACGTTCTCAAGAATTGCGATCCTCCTGGGGAGCGGGCCCATCCACACTGGTGATGGTGGCCGTCGGCCGCATTGCTCCGGAGAAGAATCTCGACCTCTTGGTCTCGGCGTATCGAAAGATCCGCACGGTCCAACCGGATGCCCGCTTGGTCGTGGTGGGCGATGGTCCTGCCCGGGCTTGGTTGCAGCGCGAGGCGCCCGACGCCGTGTTTGCTGGGCGGCGATCGGGCGAGGATTTGGCGGCCCACTATGCTTCGGCGGACTTGCTGCTTTTTCCTAGCCTCACCGAAACCTTTGGCAATGTAACACTTGAGGCCATGGCCAGTGGTATAGCAGTTCTGGCCTTTAATTACGGTGCCGCGGGTCAGAGCGTGGTCACAGGGGTTCATGGGTGGACGGTGCCCTATGGCGACCGGTCAGCGTTTGAGCGCACCGCTGAATGTGCGGCGGCCGATATGCCTCACCTTCGGCGGCTCGGAGCACAAGGGCGTCCGGTTGCCGAGATGATGGCGTGGACTGAAATTGTTCGCGAAGTGCAGGCCATTTATTCAGGAGCCTTACAGTCCGATCGTTCCAGAGGGCTTCAAACGTAACATTTGGCGACTTGCCGCGATCGGGATCCGAGAGCAGATGTTAAGCACCGTTGTTTCCGTTTCGTCACGCAACTGTGTCTTCGGATTGAAAACATCGGTCACCCTCCGATGAAAGCGACCCAACTCCCCAAAAACCTCGCTGCCCAAATCTCTGCCCACAACAAGGTCGAGCAACGAGTCGTCATTCTGGTCAAGACGGCCGAAGCGACCCATGCCGAACACCGAAAAGCCAAGGCGGCCTACAAAGTGGCCAAGAAGACCGCTCGATCAGCCAAGCTGGCTTGGCATCGTGCACGAACTCTCGCACGCGAGGGTCAGTCGATGGTGAAAAAATCGACCAAACGGCTGGCCAAAGTGCGCAGCCAACGCAGCCAAAGTTCTTCGAAAGAGTGATTCAAACCAGGGTTTTCCCCCCGCCTTTGCGAGAGGCACCGCTGAGAAAGTGACATCGTCAAAGCGCCAAGGACCGGCGCTGTTGTAGCTGCTGCCCAATTGAGAGGCGGTGTGAGAGCTCAGGCCGGGAGTGAAATCAGACACAATTCGCACGTACAAGTTGCCCTGATTGTTGGCCCCTGCCGGCAGACTGACCGAGCGGGTGTACCAAGTGTCGCCGGAGCCGCTAGCGGCCGGTGCAAAGGTGAAAGACCCGGCCGGTTGATAGGTGGTGTTATCGGTGGAGCATAGCACGGATTGGGTATTGGCCGATTCAATGCCGTGCTTGACCCTGTAGGAGAAGCTAATCCCTGTTTGGCCTGCCGTGGATAGCTGCGTACACCCGCAGCCAGGTTGTTCTGACCTTGACTGGGATAATTGGCGGTTCGCCAACTCACGTTTTCATCGTCAAAGCCCCCAGCAAACGTGGCGGTGGTGCCACCTATTAACGATAACATTCCAGTCCCAATCGACGGTTGCAGGTTGGCTGTGTTGAAATCCCACTTGGTAATAAGGATTTGCGATTGTGATGACGTGATTACTTATAAAAAAGTAAAAATATATTAATAATAGACATAAATCGACTGTAATTAGTCTAATCAGTCATCGCAACCGATTCAAACAACAAAATTTTTCGACAAGATTAGATTTATATGCAAAAAGTTAATCAAATAATTAACAGAACCTAGAGCAGCAAAATTAGGTGATGCTGGTCAAGTATAAATAGTTAAAATACATCATTAAATCAATGTTTGATAGGCCCCTGTTTTAAAGTCATCGCCTCCGTTTCAGAGGGTTCCCAAAGCCGGGTTCGGGAATGTTGGTTTTTCTGGGTTTGTCAAAAGAACAGGCACCGCAGGGACCCGAAACGGTTCGGAGGGGAAGGCCAAGTGTCACTCGACTGAAACAAACCCGGACGTGTTTGTGTTGCAACCCGAACCGCTTTGAGGTCTTTGGCAGAGCAGTTCTTCGGTATCCCCCCTTTCCCGGATGAAACCCAGCGGCTCCTCGGTTCTTCAACGTCGCCTCGCGGCGGATCCTGCCCTCTTCACTGTTGTCGCTTCGCTGGCCGCCTTTGGGGCTTACACCGCGATGTATGCGTTTCGCAAACCCTTTTCGGCAGCGACGTTTTCCGGGCAGGAAATTGGAGGTGTATCGTTAAAGGTGCTCTTCGTGGTGGCTCAGTTGGTGGGCTACACGCTCTCCAAGTTCTTGGGAATCAAGATTGTCAGTGAAGCGGGAGCCGGCCGTCGGATCGCGCTCATCGCCGGGCTCATTGGTCTGGCGTTCTTGCCGTTGGTCTTGCTGCCCCAAGTGCCTCCCTGGGCCCAGGTCGTTTGTCTGTTCGTCAATGGTCTGCCATTAGGCATGATTTGGGGGCTGATCTTCGGGTTTCTCGAGGGGCGTCGGGTGACCGAATTCCTCGGGTTGGGCATGAGCGTGAGCTTCATTTTTGCCTCGGGTTGGACCAAGTCCGTGGGTGTTTACCTCATATCCCGTTGGGCTGTCCCGGAACTTTGGATGCCAGCCATGGCCGGGTTGGTGTTCGTTCCCCTCCTCGTGATATGTCTGGCCTTGCTGGCCACTCTGCCAGCTCCCAGCGTGCAAGATGTTGTGGAACGGTCTGTGCGGGCACCGATGGACGGGCCTCAGCGACGCCAATTCTTGGCCCGCAATGCCGTTTCGCTGGCGTTGCTCATCCTTCCCTACGTTTTACTGACCGTGTACCGGGACTTGCGCGACACCTTCATGGCGGACGTTCTCAAAGAACTGGGGGTGCGTCCGGATCCCTCCTTTTTTGCTCGAGTTGAATCCTTGGTTGGGGTCGGAGTTTTGGCCGCACTGGCCGGATTGTGGTGGATTCGAGATCATTGGAAGGCCTTAGGCACTTATCATGTGCTCATCAGTCTGGGGGCGATTTTGGTGGGTGGCGCCACGCTGGCGTTCCAACGCGGTTGGTTGGGCCCGGCCGCTTGGATGGTGCTCACTGGATTAGGGGGTTATCTGGGGTATGTCCCCTTTAACAGCGTGCTCTTCGATCGGCTTTTGGCCGCGACACGACAGGCGGGAACCGCTGCCTTCCTTATCCAGGTGGCGGATTCGATGGGCTATCTGGCCTCGGCCTCGCTCTATCTCCAGCGGACGTTTTCCAAGGCCTCACCCGCATGGACTCAGTTGACTCAGAACGCGGGATTGGGCTTGGCCGTTCTGGTACCTCTCCTTCTGGCGGCTTCGTGGATTTCGCTCAAATCGTCGCGGCGTGTAACTCAATAGATCCAACGCTGTCGGTTACAAATAAGTGTCGCGTGGCACCTGAAATTTGCTGGCGGATCTTACGAAACCTCCCATAAATGAAACAGATGCAGAAATTTCAACCGCAGTCGTTCAAGAAACCCACAGGTCGAAGCCAGGGGTTTACGTTGATCGAATTGCTTGTGGTCATCGCTATCATCGCCATTTTGGCAGGCATGCTTTTGCCTGCTCTGGCGACCGCTAAAGCCAAGGGTCAGCAGGCCGCCTGCATGAGCAACTTGCGACAGATTTCCATCGGGACCACGATGTACACGCAGGACAATGCAGACTACTTCCACAATCGTGGGGGAGCTGCTCCCAACGATGGCCAGTGGTCCGCCTCACCGGCTACGCGGGAAGTCCTCCCGCCCTCCGATGGTCGAGCCTACTGGGCCACGGCTTACATCTCCTATTTCGGTGGAACCCGACGCATTGGCCGATGCCCGGGTGCCCGCACGGTGGACGACTGGCGCGACGACGGATCCCGGCCGAAGTGGCCCATGGACTGGTGGCTCGACTCCAGTTATGGCCTGAATCAATACGCGGTCAAAGATTTCAAGTCCCCCTTGGACAAGCCGCTCAAGATTTCCGCGTTGGCCAACCCCTCCACTCTCATTTATGGGCAGGATGCCGCCGAGCAGCGCATGGATGGCTCCGATGACACCCTCGGGATCTGGCCCGGCGGATCGTCCCGCCCGCAAGTGCAACACATTGTGGGCGCTGGGTAATGTTTCGGTCATTCCGTACAGCACGGGTCCGGGCATCGATTACCGCTGGTACACCGGTGAGGAAGCGCTGATTTCCCCCCGCTGAGTGGGGCCCGCAATCGGTTCTCCGTCATCCCTCCTATGAAGATCTCATTTCTATCTTTGATCGCCCTCTTGTTGGCATTGGGTTGCGAGCCCAAGTCCGAGGTGGCCTCGCCCAAAAACAGCTCTTCCGAGGCCAAGGCCTTAACGGACGCCGCTGCCAAGGCGGCCGCCGAGAATCCTGCGGATGGCTTGGCTTTGGCTGAGAGCATTAAGAATCGTGAGGATATTTCCGCCGCCGATCGGGCGGCTGCCCTCAAGGCCCAGCAAGATGCCCTTAAAAAGCTCGCTGATGCCGCCGCCACCGGTGATGCCAAGGCTAAGGAAGCCATCGACAAATATCGGGCCTCTAAATGAGGGATCTCCGACCTAGTCCCCTACTTTCCCTCTCGATCCTTTTCGTTCCCTCAAACCAGACACTCTGTCCGTAGAAACCAAACACAATCCGTAGCAACCATGAGTCCACAATACCTCAAACGCCTCGCCTTGGGCGCCCTGCTGGGGGCCTTCGGTCTTCAGGCGGCCACCACCATCCCGGCGGAGTTCGCCTACCCGCTGAGCGCTGCCTCGGCCGCCAACCGCGGCTTTTCGGTCGTGATGAAGCAGGCCACCGCCGCCGCCGGCGGTTTGCCCAACAGCAACGCCCGCACTGAGGCGCAGTTGGCTGGCACGCTGATCAACATCAAGACGGGTCTGCCCCACACCAACACCATCGATTTCGCGGCCGCGGCCTTCAACGCCGACGGCACCTTCACCGAGACCACCACCATCAACTACGAGCAGGCCGGTTCCACCGGTCAGAGCTTCCCGGGCATCCCGGGCCTCGAAGCGGGTACTGACAACATCGCCATGGAAGTCGTGTCCTGGCTCGAGTTGCAGGCGGGCACCTACAGCATGATCGTTAACTCCGACGACGGCTTCCGTGTCACCGTGGGCAAAGAGGCCCGCGACAAGGCCACGGCCCTCGTGCTCGGTGAATACGACGGCGGCCGCGGCGCCACCGACAGCATCTTCGAATTCACCGTGACTCAGGCCGGTGTTTATTCCTTCCGCCTGATTTATGAAGAAGGCGGCGGCGGGGCCAACTGCGCTTGGTTCACCGCTCCCGTGGGCAATCCGGACGGTCGCGTTCTGGTCAATGCCGACGGTGGTGTGAAGGCCTACAGCAAGATCACGGCGGCCACTCCGGCTTATCTGTCGTTGATCGAGCCCGCCATTGGCGCCACCGCGGTTTCCCCGGGCGCGGTGGTCACGGCCGTCATCAAGAATGGATCCGCCGGTTCGGTGGCATCCTCTTCGGTGAAGCTCACCTATGATGGCGCCGTTGTCGCTGCCGTCGTTTCCCAAGCCAACGGGGCCACCAAGGTTACCTACGACCCGCCCGGTCTGCTGGAGCCGGGCTCCAAGCACACGGTGGTTCTGGAGTACGCCGATGGCTCGACGCCGAAGAAGCTGGAGTATTCCTTCACTTCTGCCGCCACTGGCAACATCACCCTGCCGACCCCCATCTGGCTGGAGACCTTTGATACCACCGCCGAAGGCGCGGTCCCGACCGGTTGGACCCTCCAGAACTACACCACCGGAGCCAATGGCACCGTGGATTATGATGATCCGAACAGCGACGCCTACCTCGACTGGGTGGTCATTCCCAAGACCCGCGTTGAATCGGCCAAGTGGGACGCGCCGCGCCGCTTGAACATCACCGAGCAGTTCGTCAACGGTGAGGCCGTCAAGTCGTTGATCAACGGCAAATTCCTTTACGCTGAGTCCGACAACCGCGGCGGCAGCCAGGTTCAGTACGCCTTCTCGCCCGACGTCAACCTGACCGGCAAGACCAATATCTACCTCTCGTTTAACAACATCTACGAGCAGAACCAAGACAGCATCGGCTCGGTGGAATACTCCATCGACAAGGGTTCGACCTGGTTGCCAGTTCTGTACATGCTCGACGGCCCCGACATCGTGAAGGACGCCGCTGGCAACGTGGACGGTTATGCGACGATGATTGCCACCAACGGCGACACCGCCGCCTATGAGGACCCGATCACGGGTGAGGCGACTGGTAAGGCCTATGGTGCCTTCATCGGTGTGGCCACCAACGAGTGGAAGAACATCGCTCCCTTCATCCAGGCTCGCATCAACGACGACGCGGTGGAGTCCAAGCGCGTGGAGTTGTTCCGCTTGCCTAAGGCCGACAATCA